>FIZI01000006.1:276448-276733 GCA_900016865.1 uncultured Clostridia bacterium
AGAGCGGATGCGGCTGAGGATGCCATTTCAGAGATTAGGGACGAGTTGCGGGCGTTGTCGGATAAGGCCGATGCGACAGAGTCCAAGGTTTCAGAGCTCGATGCAGAGGTTGCTTCGCTGAAAAACGAGGATTCGACGCTCGGCAACAGAATCGGCCTGCTGCGTATGAGAGTTGATGCAGCTGAAGATGCTATTTCAGAGATTAGGAATGAGTTGCGTGCGCTGTCGGACAAAGCCGATGCGACAGGGTCCAAGGTTTCAGAGCTCGATGCAGAGGTTGCTTCG
>FIZI01000007.1 GCA_900016865.1 uncultured Clostridia bacterium
GCACTCACAAAGGCTTCGCGTGTAAATTCAGCTCCATTGATGACGTACCTCACGTTTGCAATCGCAGCGCTGAGATCGAGCCCTCTGACGTAGCTAGAAGGTAGGCTACTGTGACTGTCAAGAGAAACGTAAAGGTCTCCGAGGGTTTGATAGTGACGTTGGCTCTCGGGTGTGCCACTCAGTGTGAGGGTTGCAAGTCTTTCCGCTTCTGCGAGTCTACCGGCAAGTATGAGCTTGCGTATTTGTTCTAGATGCGAGTATGCGTCCGGGTTATTCCGATCTCTTGGTCCGCCATACCAGACGCTGTCTTCGTTGAGCTGCACGCGCTCGGTTCGCAGTCCACCAAAAATCATGCCTCCAAGTCTTCCGTTTCCAATCGGCAACGCTTCATCCCACGCTCCGGAATGAGGAGGCCTAGTATACCACAGTCGGAGATCATTAGCTGAGGTGGCTCTCACTTACAACCCGCTCCTTTTGCTTGCTTTGAGAGAACTGAGCCGAAATGACTGAATCATCCCAATAATATCATTATCAGGACAAGGCGTAAAGGACAGAATCGGGCGATCATACTGTATGACTGAATCATCCCAACATGGACTTGGAATCTGATCCTAAACATGTTATTCTTTAAGCAGCAGGAAATCTAAGGGGTTAGGTTCAGCGATTGCATGCATTGGTCTTGACTGACAAAGAAAAGATGATCGTCAACTCGACCTATCAGGTATTTGAACTCTATGCATGAGCTTCCTGGCGGCTACCGAGATGAGTGCTCGCAGGGATTCCTTCGAGCGATCTAGTTGGTATGATCTTCTCACGATTGCTTCACGATTGTTAACCGACCAGGGTGGTTGCGCCAGCCTGACAAGCGTAATAGGAGGGAAGCGTCGTGTTCACTATTGACGTAGCTGCTGTGCCTCCGGCGTACATAAGGCCGATTGATGCGGAACTCCGGGGGAGTATTGCGGAGGTGTCTTACAGCGTCTACAACTACATCGACGAGTCTCGACGGCTTGTGACAAATCAGGACATCAGTACTGAAGAGGTCGGCAGAGAAACAGTGAGAGGCGAGGCGATTACGAAGAAGTGCATCGTGTACTTGCCTGCAGGCTATGATCAAGACGACCCGGAAACCAGATACAACGTGCTGTACCTGCTTCACGGGGTGGGTGGGAACCGCTTTGAGTGGCTGAACGGTGGCGGACAGGTTGGTGGTAACTATGTGATCTGCAACATACTCGACAACCTCATTGCCAATGGTGAAATCGATCCGGTGATTGTGGTGTTCCCCGAGGGCAGAAGCGCTCACAACTGGACAGATACATCGTTCAACGCCGCCGGGACTAACCTGCTCGGCTTTTATTACTTCGACTATGAGCTCAGGTATGACCTCATTCCCTTCATAGAGTCCACATACAACACGTACGCAGACATCAGTGATATCTCACCTGAAGGCATCGAACGCAACAGAAAACATAGGGCGATAGCAGGTTTGTCCATGGGCGGGATGCAGGCCCTAAACCTGGCAGTTGGCGGATACAGATGTGATTCGTCGATATACACCGGCACACCGGGAGCTTGGGGCAACTGGCTTGATACGACGGTTCTCGCACCAGGCATGGAGGACTTGTTTGCCTACGTGGGCGCCTTCTCGCAAGCTCCCACGTCGAGCGACGGAAAGACTCTGGGTGCCAGCATAGCGTCAAGCAGCCGCGGGCTCGATCTTCTCTACGTCACCTGCGGTGATGCCGACGGGGTGGCATTCCGGAGCGGCTATGCTCCATCGATCGACGGCCTGGCCGAAGCTGCAGGAGACAAGCTCCGTCACTTCTACCAAGTGGTCATGGCCGGTGGCGGCCATGATTTCAAAGTGTGGAACAACGGCGCTTACAACTTCGTCAGGCTCGCATTTGGAAAACTAGATGGGCTCTCGTTGCCACAAACTGTCGAAGTGAACATCTAGCGCCCGTCATGCCCAAAATCGGACCGAGGTGGTTGATCATGGCAGTATTGCAGGCCGAGCAAGGCAGAATCACTCTTCAGCGGA
The DNA here is from genome assembly GCA_900016865.1 of uncultured Clostridia bacterium. Classification (GTDB taxonomy): domain Bacteria; phylum Bacillota; class DTU014; order DTU014; family DTU014; genus DTU014. The sequence continues at coordinate 2,045 of FIZI01000007.1, forward strand.
GAGATGAGACGATCGTAATCGAACCATACGGCCGGGATACATTGCGTTTTCGTTCAACTCGAGATGGACAGATCAAACAGGAGAACTGGACGCTCCTTCCTCCGAAAGAGACTGATTGTACGACTGAACTGCGAGACCATAAAGCGATCATAGTGAATGGCTCGATCTCCGCTGAGCTGTTTGACAACGGCAAAGTCGTTTACTACAAGCACGGGAAGGTACTGCTGGCGGAGCGGTCTGAGATGGCTTTTTTCAGCGGGTACAGAGAATATCTCCCCGTGGGTGCCGACAACTACCGAGCCACTGTCATATTTGAACCGTATGCAGACGAGCATTTTTTTGGATTGGGCCAAGAGCAAAACGATGTCTTCGACCTGAAGGGGTCGACCAGCCAGCTCATACACAAGAACACCAAGTCGTCCATACCGTTTGTTTATTCGTCCAGAGGGTACGGTTTCCTGTGGAACAACCCGTCGATCGGGCGCTGTGAGTTGACTCACAACCACACCCTGTGGGAGGCGAGCTCAACCAAGCAGATAGATTACCTCGTGATAGCCGGTGATACCCCCGCCGATGTCATGCACAAGTATGCAGATCTTACAGGCCACGCTCCGAGATTCCCTTCGTGGGCGTCCGGTTTTTGGCAGAGCAGACTGCGATACGAGCGACAAGAAGACGTGCTCAGGGTGGCAAGGGAATATGTCAGGCGAGGCATACCGCTGTCAGCGATAGTCATAGACTACTTCCACTGGCCGGAGCAAGGGGAGTGGAAGTTCGATTCGAAATACTGGCCAGATCCTGAGAAACTGAGCGGTGAACTCGCTGAGATGGGCGTCAAGCCGATAGTGTCCATCTGGCCTACCATCAACCCCAGGAGCGAGAACTACCACTACATGGATGATCGCAATATGCTGGTCAGAACACAGAGGGGTCTCTATGGAGTCTTTCCGTTCCACGGCCACCAGACGTACATCGACCCGACAAATCCTAAGACGAGAGAGTTCGTTTGGTCAAGGATTCGGCAGAACTACTACTCAAGAGGTTTCAAGGATTACTGGTTGGACGAAGCTGAACCGGAGATCAGGCCGGTCCAATTCGACAACTTGCGTTTCTATATAGGAAATGGCGACGAAGTAGGTCTACTCTATCCGTTTTACTACGCTAAGCTATTCCATGATGGGTTGAGGTCGGAAGGGCAGGACGAGATAATCCTGCTGATCAGGGCCGGTTGGATTGGCATCCAGCGGTTTGGAGCGCTGGTCTGGTCAGGTGACATCCCGTCGACATTTGAGGCGCTTCGGATGAGCGTCAAGACCGGGTTGAACATGGCCATGTCCGGCATCCCTTGGTGGAACAGTGACATCGGCGGATTCTGGGGTGGAGACACAGAGAGTGAGTACTTCCGTGAGCTGATAGTTCGCTGGTTCCAGTTTGGCGTGTTCTGTCCGGTGATGCGGCTGCATGGAGCGCGGCGTCGCACGGAGAGACAAGGCAAGCCTGATCCGGCACTCAAAGAGCCGTCCGGAGGAGAAAACGAGATCTGGAGTTTTGGAGACCAAGTCTACCTGATCCTAAAGGACTTGATCCGTCTGCGCGAACGCCTGCGCCCGTACATTCACAGATACATGAACATCGCCAGTGAAACAGGTGCCCCCCTCATGAGGCCTATGTTCTTCGAGTACCCGGACGACGAGGTATGTTATACGCTCGATGATCAGTACATGTTTGGAGAGGACATATTGTTTGCCCCGATTGTTATGCAGGGCCAGACGCAGCGTGAGGTGTATCTCCCAGAAGGCGAGTGGGTCAACGTCAATGACGGGAAGGTCTACAGAGGCCCAGCATCGGTTTCTGCGTTTGCCGAGATCGACGAGTTCATTGCGTTCGTCAGGAGAGGCAGTGATTGCCTTAAGGCGTTTCACGAGTAGGAGACTCGAAACTCGTGACCGCAGTATGCCGGACAGGCAGAAGTATCGAAAAGAAGGGAGCATGACACTGTGCTTAGAGAAGTGAGAGTTGAGAACGGGATCGTACGTGGTCTGCCTGCAGCTGATCCCCGCATCACTAGCTTCAAAGGGATTCCATTTGCTGCGCCTCCTGTCGGTAAGAATCGATGGCGTGCGCCGCAACCGGCGCAAGACTGGGAGGGAGTGCTGGAAGCGTTTCAGTTTGCACCTATAGCGATGCAAGCCAGACCAGGAGTAGATAAAGACAACATCTACAGTAGAGAGTGGCACGTGGATCCTGACATACCTATGAGTGAGGATTGCCTCTATCTAAACGTGTGGACACCGGCTAAGAGCCCGGATGAGCGGCTTCCGGTGTTCGTTTGGTATTTCGGCGGTGGGCTTCAGGTCGGCTATCCTTCAGAGATGGAGTTCGACGGAGAACGTATCGCCCGCAGGGGAGTAGTCGTGGTAACAATCAACTATCGCCTGAATGTGTTTGGATTCCTGTGCCACCCAGAGATCACAAAAGAAGCTCCAGATGCTCCTGCGAATTTCGGCCATCTCGACCAGCAGTTCGCGACTAGATGGGTACAGCGTAACATCGCAGCTTTCGGTGGCGATCCGGACAACATCACCATCGGCGGTCAGTCTGCCGGTGGCGGGAGTGTGCTCGCTCAGCTGACTTCGCCGCAGAACGAGGGCCTGTGTCAGCGGGCTATCATCCAGAGCGGCATTTTTGCACCAGTGTACCCGAGCAACCATATGCCTCCCCGGGGACGGAGTCTTGCAGACGCCGAGAGGGACGGCGTCAGGTTCTTTGAGACCCTGGGAGTGTCTTCTCTAGAGGAGGCTCGTAGTCTGGACGCAGAGTACATCATGGCCAAGGCTCTCGAGTACAAAGGTTTCTGGGGTACGGTGGTGGATGGCGCGTTTTGTGTCGGCAACCCATTCGAGTTGTTCTTGGACAACAAGCGCTTGACGGTGCCGGTCCTATTGGGCCATACCTCAGACGAGTTCTTCAGCAAACCGCGAGTCGAGACCAAGGACCAGCTAAAGGACCTTGCTGTCAAGATGTTTGGTGACGACGCTGACGAGTTCCTCAGGCTATGCGGGTTCGAGTCAGGCAGCATCGACGAAGTGCTGGAGAGAGCGTCGGTAAACAGCATAGAGTATGCGATTCGCCTTGTTGGCAAGGCCAACGCTGACACTGGGGCCAATACGCCGCTGTACTACTATGTGTTCGATGCAGAGATACCAGGATGGGACAATCCTGGCACATTTCATTCCGTTGACCTGTGGTTCTTCTTTGAGACGTTGGCTAAGTGCTGGCGGCCTTTCGTAGGCAAGCACTACGACCTCGCACGACAAATGTGCAACTATTGGGCCAATTTCATCAAGACCGGCGATCCCAACGGAAAGGATGCTACAGGAGAAGACATGCCTCAGTGGTCTCCCTACACTCCTCAGGAACCCTACGGGATGGTGTTCTGCGACAGATCCGAGTTCACAAGAGAAAAACCGAGCGCTCTAGTCGAGTTTCTCGTGGAGCAATACTTCAAGAAAGAGAGATGAGAGCCGCATGAAGCAGAGAGTAAACCCCTATCTTCCTTCGTGGGAGTACATCCCAGACGGGGAGCCGTACGTTTTTGGCGACAGGGTTTACGTCTACGGCTCCCATGACCGCTTCAATGGATACGTGTTTTGTCTCAACGACTATGTGTGCTGGTCTGCTCCTGTCAACGACCTAAGCGACTGGCGCTATGAAGGGGTCATCTACAGGAAAACTGATGATCCGCTCAATCGTGATTCCAGGATGTGCCTGTACGCACCAGATGTGACTGTTGGGCCCGATGGGAGGTATTACCTGTACTACGTTCTTGACAAGGTGTCGGTTGTCTCGGTCGCTGTTAGCGACACACCGGCAGGCAAGTATGAGTTCTACGGGTACGTTCATTATCCGGATGGCACCCGTCTTGGAGAGAGAGAGGGGGATCAACCTCAGTTTGATCCCGGCGTGCTCACTGAGGGTGAAAGAACGTACTTGTACACTGGCTTCTGTGGAAGGGGCGACAAAACCAGAAAGGGTGCCATGGTGACTGTCTTGGGGCCGGATATGTTGACAGTCATCGAGGAGCCGGTGATAGTGGCCCCTAGTGAGCCCTACAGCGCGGGCACGGGATTTGAGGGACACGAGTTCTTCGAAGCCTCATCAATAAGGAAAAGAGGGGACACCTACTACTTCATCTATTCTTCCGTTGCGATGCACGAGTTGTGCTACGCAACGAGCAAGGACCCAAAGAAGGGCTTTGAGTATGGTGGCGTGATCGTAAGCAACTGCGATCTCCACATTGATTCCTACAAACCTGCGGACAAACCTATGTATCCTCCGGGGAACAACCATGGCAGCATAGTCGAGATCAACGGAGACTGGTATATCTTCTACCACAGACACACCAATGGCACGTGGTTCAGCAGACAGGGATGTCTCGAGAGGATCAAGTTCAACGACGACGGCTCGATCCCTCAAGTAGAGGTGACATCGTGCGGATCCATCGAGGAACCCTTGGTGGGCAGAGGCGAGTATCCGACTTACCTAGCTTGCAACTTGATATATATGGATGAGAAAAAGCGTGGCTTCCCAAAGATTACGCAGGATGGGAAGGACGGAGATGAAGAGGTGGGCTATGTCGCTGACGTGAGCGATTCTGCCACAGTCGGTTTTAAGTATTTCGATTGTAGAGGTGTAAGGAGGGTCAAGATCGAGACACGCGGCTATCTTCGCGGGCACTTTGAAGTCAAGACCTCGTGGGACGGCGAGGTCCTGGGGACCATACCGGTTGAGTTCTCAAACATCTGGACGGAATACGCCGCAGATGTTGCCATCCCTGATGGGATACAGGCGATATACTTCACGTTCCGAGGCCACGGAGATGGTCATTTCGGATCGTTCACTCTGGAGTAGGAGGGTGCAGAAGCCTAGCCCCCTTAGGAAGAGGCGGTGTACATGTTGATACGAGCCGTTTGGGTCATTCTGATCCTACTGGCGACTTGTGGGCAGGCTGCGAGTGCAATGGAAACTGGTATGACCGCTCAAAATCCGATCATCTGGGCTGATGTTCCGGATCCGAGCGTTGTCAGGGTTGGAGATACCTATTACATGACTAGCACCACGATGCACATGAACCCGGGCGTTCCGATCATGAAATCGACCAATCTCGTCGATTGGGAGATCGTCAATTATGTCTATGACATTTTGGCGGCTAGTGATGCCCAGACACTCAGCAACGGACAGAATGAATACGGGAGAGGCTCTTGGGCTAGCAGCCTCGCATATCATGACGGTGTCTTTTACGTAGCGTTTAGTTCCCAGACTGTAGGCAAAACCTTCATATTCCGGACCAAAGATATAGAGAACGGGCCATGGGAGAGGTCGATCATCGACTTCACCCATGACATGTCCCTGCTTTTTGACGACGATGGCCGCGTGTACCTAGTCCATGGCGGTGGAGACATCCGAGTGCTCGAGCTGACCGAAGACGCGACTGCAATCAAGCCAGGAGGACTGAACCAGGTAATCATTCCGAATGCCAGTGCAGTTGTCGGGCGAAGCGTGATTCTTCCGGCAGAGGGTGCGCACATCCATAAGATCGATGGGATGTACTACATCTTCTTGATCACATGGCCAGCCGGTGGCATGCGGACACAGATTTGCTTTCGGTCTGCCAGCATAGCGGGTCCGTATGAAGGCCGAGTTGTGCTGCAGGACGCCGGTATCGCTCAAGGTGGAATCATCGATACGCCAGACGGGAACTGGTATGCGCTCCTATTTGGAGACCGCGGAGCGGTTGGACGCATTCCTTACCTCGTTCCAGTCACCTGGGACGACGGCTGGCCGGTCTTTGGGATCAATGGCAAGGTCCCCAGAGATACTGGTATTCCTCTCGACTTTTCCAGCATGATCGTTGCTTCAGATGAGTTCAACCAACGTTCCAAGAGGCTGGGAGCATACCACACCGCGGTGCCTGCCAAAGCTGCCACCGAGCAGGACCGGCCGCTGGACGGCTTGGGCAGAGAGCTGCTGGTCAACGGCGGATTTGAGAGTGCATTGGCTGGATGGGAAGCTCACAAGTCTGCGCGTCTCACTCTGTCTAGCGACGTTGTGTATAGCGGAGCTAGCAGTCTGTATGTGTCAGGCCGAGCCTCAGCAGATGCGGGTGTGATGCAGGACTTGACTGGCAAGGTGTTGCCAGGGAGATCGTATGCTTTCTCCGCTAAAGTCAGGTATGATTCTGAGGCGGCTCCTGACGTCAAAGGTTTCTGTATCTACTTCCAGGCTGGTGACAACCAGAGCGTCAAAGTCGTCGGCAGCGGAGTGGCTGACAAGGGTCAGTGGGAAGAGATCAAGGGCGTCTACAAGATCCCAGAACAGGCTGAGTTAACTGCACCGAGGATCTTCATCGGTTCATCGTGGACCTCTCGTCCTGATCAAGACAAAGACTTGATGGACTTCTACGTCGACGATGTATCAGTACTGGACGTTACGCCCGAAGACAAGGCCGTGGTTGGCGAGAACGATTACAACGGCTCTAACCTTTCATTGGTGTGGCAGTGGAACCACAATCCTGACAATCGTTACTGGTCCTTGACCGAACGCCCCGGCTACTTGAGACTCATCAATGGCAGTGTGAGCACAAGCATCCTAGACGCAAGGAATACGCTGACTCAGAGAACGTTTGGACCCGAGTGTTCAGCCACTGTGGCGATGGATGTCAGTAACATGCGGCATGGGGACTATGCCGGTCTCGCGCTATTCCAGCAGAACTACGGATTTGTCGGCGTAAAGGTGCTTGAAAGAGAGAAGTCCATCGTCATGGTCAACGCGAGCTCAGGGTCTGCCGTTGAAGTTGAGAGTGTCCCTCTTACTAAGAACAGAGTATACCTCAAGGCTGAGTGTGATTTTCGCAACCAAAGGGATCGCGCTCGCTTCTACTACAGCCTTGACGGGTACAGCTGGCACCCGATAGGTGATACATTGCGCATGTCATACACAATGCCGCACTTCATGGGCTATCGGTTTGCCCTGTTCAACTTCGCCACAGTCGATGCAGGCGGGTACGTTGATTTCGACTGGTTTAGGGTGGGTGATAGGATGACTGGAGCGAGCAAACCTTCGGCTGTTTTGGAGGCCAGCCTGGGAGATGCTCCTCAGACTACCGGTGCGCTTGTCAGAGTGCCCGGTTACGGCAATCCGATTAGGGACTATAGGCTGGGAGCAGATCCATATGCGATAGTTTACAACGGTCGCGTCTATGTCTACATGTCTAGTGACGAGTACGTCTACGATGAGCACGGCAATCTGATTGAGAATGACTTCAGAGCGCTTAACAAGGTGTTCGTCATGTCTTCGGACGACCTAATCAACTGGACTGACCACGGTGCAATCCTGGTAGCTGGCGCCCACAACCTCAATGATGGAAAGGGTGTGGCCAAGTGGGCCGGCGGTTCTTGGGCGCCGGCAGCGGCACACAAGAGGATCAACGGTGAAGACAAGTTCTTCTTGTACTTCTCAAACAGCGCTGGAGGAATCGGTGTCCTGACAGCTGACAGCCCTATCGGGCCTTGGAGAGATCCGCTTGGAAAGGCGTTGGTCACCCATTCGACTCCAGGCGTCGCTGGTGTAGTTTGGCTATTTGATCCTGCTGTGTTGGTGGATGACGACGGCAAAGCCTATCTCTATTTTGGAGGAGGTGTTCCTGGCGGCAGCAATCCAACTCAAGAGCAAATAGCAAATCCGAGGACAGCAAGAGTGATCCAACTTGGTGACGACATGATAAGCACAGTAGGTGCTGCTGTTGTCATCGAAGCTCCCTACATGTTTGAGGATTCTGGCATTCATAAGTATAACGGCAAGTACTACTATTCTTACTGCACGAATTTCGGACCACGGCCCCAGGGTGAAGACGTGCCTGCAACTGGTGAGATCGCGTACATGATAAGCGACAGCCCTATGGGACCATTCACTTACGTGGGCAGTATTCTCAAGAACCCGTATCACTTCTTCGGAGTTGGTGGAAACAACCATCATGCGATCTTCGAGTTTGCAGGCCAGTGGTACATCGTGTATCACGCTCAAACCGTCAGCAAAGCAGTGCATGGCAACGGTTATGGCTATCGATCTCCTCACCTCAACAGAGTTGAGTTTTATGACAATGGGTTGATCAAGGAGATCAAAGGTGACAGGTTCGGAGTGCCGCAGATAAGGCCGCTCAATCCATACGAGAGGGTTGAGGCTGAGACCATCGCCTGGCAGCGGGGCATCACCACCGAACCATGCAATGCTCCGGGCGGTCTCGTGGAAAGCGTCAATCTGTGCGTTGCAGATATCGACGATGGCGATTGGCTGGCAGTCTCGAATGCTGATTTCGCCACTGATGGGCCCTCGGTGTTTCTGGCCAGTGTCGCCTCCACTGCGGGTGGGCGGATAGAGATCCGTGTGGACAGCCCTGGCGGCAAGGTGATTGGCACCCTAGATGTTCCAGCTACTGGTGGGGAGCAGAAATGGAGACTGGTGCAATGCGACGTGGAGCCCGTTACAGGCGTTCACAACATCTTCTTCATATTCAAGAGAAGCCATGAAGCTCAGACAGACCTGTTCAGGTTCGACTACTGGCAGTTTAGATGAAGTGGCTAATTCGAGACAGCCGGATTACTGCTGCTTTCCGATTGCCATGCTCGTTGGGGCCCTGCTCCTGTTTGTGGCAGGATCGTGCATGCTCGACATCGTCACAGCGGCGAAACAGCAGTTGATAGGATTTGGGAAAGGAGTGGCTCTCGCTATGACTGCCGAGGAGATGAAGAAGAACTACTGGTTCAACAACCCCATCATACAGACCAACTACACGGCGGATCCTGCTCCTATGGTCTACAACGGCCGGGTCTACCTGTACACCACCCATGACGAAGACGGCGCGACATGGTTTACCATGAACGAGTGGAGGTGCTACTCCTCCGCTGACATGGTCAACTGGACTGATCACGGCTCTCCTTTGCATTACACCGACTTCGAGTGGGCCCGTGGAGACGCGTGGGCCGGCCAGTGCATTGAAAGGGATGGGAAGTTCTACTTCTACGTTCCAATCAGCAAGAAAGGCGGCTGGAACGCCGTAGGGGTTGCTGTAGCTGACAGCCCTACTGGCCCGTTCGAGGATCCCCTCGGTCACCCCCTCGTCGAGACTGGGACAGGCGATATCGATCCGACAGTGTTCATTGACGATGACGGTCAGGCTTACCTGTACTGGGGAAATCCTTACCTGTGGTACGTAAAGCTGAACGAAGACATGATCTCATATGACCAGGAAGTCGGCATTGTTCAGGTCGAGCTGACTCCAGAAGGCTTCGGCCTCAGGGAAGGCGGCGATCCAAAGCGGCCAACTCTATACGAAGAGGGTCCGTGGTTTTACAAGCGCAACGGCCTCTACTACATGGTCTACGCAGCCAGCGGGATTCCAGAGAACATAGCCTACTCCACGAGCCCTTCTCCGACTGGGCCTTGGACTTTCAGGGGCATTATCATGCCTACCCAGGGGACTAGTTTTACAAACCATCCAGGGATATGCGATTTCAAAGGCAGATCGTACTTCTTCTATCACAACGGCGCGCTGCCGGGAGGCGGAGGGTTCACTCGCTCTGTCTGTGTGGAGGAGTTCACGTACAACCCGGACGGAACATTCCCAACGATAAACATGACGACCGAAGGAGTCGCTCCTGTAGATAACTTGGATCCTTACGTCAGGAATGAGGCCGAAACGATTGCCTGGTCATACGGTGTGAGAACAGAACCGTGCAGCCAGGGAGGAATGAACGTCTGCAACATCGACGATGGAGACTACATCAAGGTCCGCAGCGTCGATTTTGGCGATCAAGGAGCTATCTCGTTTGCAGCCAGTGTCTCGAGTGTATCTGCGGGAGGAGTGATCGAGCTCCATCTGGACAGCCCCCATGGACAGTTGATCGGAACACTCGAAGTGCCCAACACCGGAGGCCTTGACAGCTGGCAGTTAGTCAGGAGCGAAGTCGTGAACGCGCACGGCATTCACGACTTGTTCTTTGTCTTCAAAGGCAGAGATGCAACCAAGAGCGATCTGTTTAAGTTCGATTACTGGCAGTTTGAATCAGCTGCGAGTGCGAGGGAGTGACCGGAATTGTCTAGAGAGGTTAGAGTTCCTGCAACGGGGAGACCCTTCAAGAACAACGCGACGTACTGTGTCGGTACAGGCAGGCTAGGACTAGCCCTTCAGAAGGAGTACTATGACCATTTGCAGCTGGTGCAAAGGCACATAGGATTCAAATACATACGCGGGCACGGCCTTTTCTGCGACGATGTGGGCATCTATAGGGAATACGAGGTGAATGGGCAGCGGCATACGTTCTACAACTTCACGTATTTGGACCGCATCATCGATTCGTATCTGGAGCTCGGGATCCGGCCGTTTCTCGAGCTAGGCTTCATGCCTGAGAGGCTGAAGACCGGGGATCAGACGATATTCTACTGGAAGGGGAATACGACGCCTCCTGCTTCGTATGAGAAATGGGCTGACCTGGTCAAGGCTACGCTTGAGCACCTGATAGAAAGATACGGCAGAGAAGAAGTCATCACATGGCCTGTGGAGGTTTGGAATGAGCCAAACATTCCTTTCTGGGCAGGTACCATGGAGGAGTACTTCAAGCTCTATGACTACTCTGCCAAAGCAGTAAAGGCCGCAGACAGCCGCATCCAAGTGGGCGGGCCTGCCATTTGCGGAGTCGAGACAGAAAAATGGCTGAGAGGTTTCATAGAACACTGCATACAGGCCGACTCGCCTCTGGACTTTATCACTCGCCACTGCTACACGGCACACCAGCCGACCATGCGCGGGCATTTTATCTATCACACTTTGAACGAGCCAACGTACATGATCGAGGAACTCAAAGAGACGAGAGCTATAATGTCCGACTATCCTTTGACTAAGGATATGCCTCTCCACATCACTGAGTTCAACAGTTCGTACAACCCCCTTTGCCTAGTTCACGACACCACTTACCAAGCAGCCTACATCGCGCGGATTCTGAGTGAAGCAGGCGAGTACGCCGACTCCTATTCATACTGGACGTTTAGCGATGTCTTTGAGGAAGCTGATGTGCCCAAGTCTCAATTCCACGGCGGGTTCGGGCTTGTTGCCTTCAACCTGATCAAAAAGCCGGTCTTCCATACGTTTGAGTTCTTCTCCAAGGCCGGGAATGAGCTGCTCTATCGGGACGACAACTTGATAGTCACCAAGAAGGACAGTCGTTACGTGATCATAGGCTGGAACTGGCACAGCAGATGGAACGAGGCGCAGCCTCTTGATCGGTCCTATCGCCTGGTGCTGCCCTCTGTCGGCGAACAGGCGATCCTGATCAAGAAGGTGGTGGGCGGAGACCATGCCAATCCCCTGCAGACATGGAGCAATCTTGGCAAGCCCCGCAGTCTCACCAAGGAACAGGTAGAGATCTTGACCGCATCTGCCCAGCCATTGCAAACGAGTGCTAATTTGACGGCAGAGAATGGAGAATACCACGTCCAGCTCGACATACCAAGCAATCATGTCTGCATGGTGGAGATAATACCGATCCAGGATCACACTGACACCTACGCAGGCTTTGATCCCGACTTCTACGGGATGAGATAGCAAGGGAAAACCCGTACGAGAGAGGCCGGGCGATGTGTGGACAACCAAGACTGCTGTCGTTGCCAGGGCCACAGGTGTTCATGACCTCTTCTTGGTTTTCAGAGGAAATGAAGCAGAGCTTCTTAAGTTTGATTATTGGCAGTTCGAGCCTGCTGAGTAGGAGGTGTACTATGAAAGCGCCGACTGCAGTTCGTGCTTTGTTTCTGTTGCTAGTTGTACTTGCGACTGCGTGTTCGTTTGTCGATCGAGCCTATGGTCAGGACAACTCGATTGTCGTCGATCCTGCTGCCCTGTTTGCAGACTTGACAATAGCTGAGGCCTATAAACCACTAGGGCAACACAATCCGATATTGCCCCATAGATTCGGTGCGGATCCTTACGCCCTTGTGTATGGCGACCGTGTATACGTCTATTGCACCAATGATGCCATCATCCGAGACGGCCGGGGCAAAGTGATCAACAATATCTATGGCATGATCCGCTCCATTAGCTGTGCTTCATCTGCAGACTTGGTCAACTGGACCGATCACGGTTTGATCGAGATCGGGCCTCCGCTCAAGGGCATCGCAACCTGGGCAGGCAATTCGTGGGCACCGGCTGCGATTTACAAGAAAATCGACGGTAGGGATCGATTTTTCCTATATTTCGCGAACAACGCCAACGGGATTGGGGTGTTGGTCAGCGATAGTCCGGTCGGACCGTTTGTTGACCCAATCGGTAAACCATTGGTATCGAGGGACATACCCAATGCAGATGTTGTCTGGCTTTTTGACCCGGCGGTTGTGATCGATGACGATGGCAAAGGCTATCTCTATTTCGGTGGAGGGGTTCCACAAGGACAAGGCGCAATGCCAAACACGGCAAGAGTAGTGGAGCTCGAAGATGACATGATTAGCTTGGCAGGCATTCCTCAGGTAGTGGAAGCACCATGGTTCTTTGAGGCAGCGTTCGTTCACAAGATAGGCGACATCTTCTACTACTCATACTGCACGAATTTTGAGAGCCGTGCTGGCGCAACCGGTGGTATCGTCACTGACGCTGGTGAGATTGTGTACATGACCAGTGCTGAACCCATGGGCCCGTGGGAATACCGAGGTTCTATCTTGAAGAACCCTGGAGTTTTCTTCGGAACTGGAGGCAACAACCACCACAGCATTGTCGGCTTCAACAATGAATGGTACATCTTCTACCATACTCAAGTACTGCAAGACGCAATGGGCATCACGGGAGGATACCGCAGCACTCATGTAGACAAAGTGACGATTACAGAAGATGGCGTTATTCTGCCGGTTACTGGTACACGGAAGGGCGTCGGCCAAGTCAGGTACTTGGATCCTTATCAGATCAACGAGGCGGAGACGATGGCGTGGGCCGGGAACATCACGGTGGAGGCGACGCCTGAAAGAAGTGCTGTATTTGGCGAGGTCAACACAGTGATAACGGGCATGAGCGATGGCAGTTTTATCGGTTTGTCTGGAGTGGATTTTGGTGCTGTTGGCGCAAGGTGGTTTACCGCGAAGGTGGCTTCGGATCAGGGCGTCAGTGCCATAAAGATTACAACAGGCAACCCTGAAAACGAGGCTGCAGGGTACTTGCTGGTCCCTAATACAGGAGGCCTCGAGTGCTTCGAGGAAGTCACAGTCGAACTGGATCAGACGATTACGGGAGTCCATGATTTGTTCTTCGTCTTTGCAGGTGACAGTTTTGCTTTTGACGCATGGAGATTCCAACACTGACTCACATCAGTTGTCTGCAATACGAGCAAGCTACTCAGCGCAGAAGACTGCTTTTTCGATGCGTGTAGTTCAAGAACAAACATGTGATGGGAGGTTTGTTCTATGAAGGGGAGGAGCATAGCTCTCGCATTTGTGCTCTTGCTCTGCTTTGGCATTACCGCGATGGCTGCTGAGTACGAAGCCGTTATCGATTTCACCTATGGGGAATCCGGATGGGGGCCGATGGGCTCCGCAGTGTTCTACATAACTGATGAAGATTTCAGGAGCGCACCTTTTAGCTTGGCGGTTATTGGAAGATCTCAGACCTGGGAGGGAACGATATTCGCCGTCTCCAGGGTCTTGAATGAAGGTGGGGTGTATAACCTCAGCATCTGGGTCAAAGCCATGGACGCAGCTCCTGGCGCCAGAGTATGGATGACTTGCGTGGAAGTGGACCTAGCTGGCCAAGCTCAGTATTCACAGCTTTGCGATCCGAAAGAGATCAGCACTACAGAATGGGTAGAACTGACGGTGGATGGTTTTGAGTACAGCAAAGAGGGCTTGGATAGAGTTGAGATTTACCTCGAAGTCGATGATCCAACAGCCTCGTATTTCATGGACGACTTTACGATCACCGGCAACAAGCCCATAAGGCTATGAGAACGAGGCATGCCATTTGAACGATAGGCAACAGAGGATCTGAGTGGCTTGCAAACGGAATACGCGATACGTAGCATTCAGCAGGCAGGCTCACTAGGCTGAGGCGCAGGGGTGTTTCGTAGCAAGACACCCTCTAGTGGCCTCAGCCCGCAGGCAGTGAGCCCCAATGGTTGGCAATGAGCGTAGACTACGCATCTTACCGTGGTGGAGGTATATCGTCCATGAGCTAAACAGCTGCACCACCAGGCTAGATATTTCGGAGGAGGATATACCAGTGAGAACGACACGTGTGTTAGTAGCAACGTTCTTGGCATTGTTCCTTTTGGTGAGTTCATCGGTCGCGTTGGCCGAGGACTATGTGCTGCCGTCATTGCGGGAGATCTATAAGGACTACTTCCATATTGGAGGAGCGGTGTCAGTTGCCAGCTGGGCACCGAAAACTCTGGTTTCTCACAGAGACTTGATTGAGGGACAACTGAGCAGCGTGACTGCAGAAAACGCAATGAAACCGGATTATCTGCAGCCGAGAGAGGGTGTCTTCAACTTCAGGGAAGCCGACAACCTGATCCGATTTGCCAAGGAACACGGCATGGTCGTTCGGGGCCACACCCTGGTTTGGCATGCTCAGACTCCAGACTGGTTTTTTAGGGACAAGGACGGCAAGCTCATCTACGAAAAGGACGAGATAACCGAAGAGGATCGCCAGCTGGTGATTGATCGGCTAGAGCGACACATTGAAGCTGTGATGACGCATTTCGGTGACAGTGTGTATGCTTGGGATGTTGTCAACGAAGCAGTGAGTGATGACGCGGCTTATATCCTTCGTCCAGACTCGCCGTGGTACAGGATTCTTGGCGACGATTTCATCAAGATAGCTTTCAGAAAGGCTCATGAAGTTGACCCCGACGCCAAACTGTTTTACAACGACTACAACGCCGAGATGGCCTACAAAAGAGGCCGCGTCGTAGCGTTGTTGAGAGACTTGATCAATGAAGGCGTACCGATCCATGGCATAGGCATTCAAGGACACTGGGGAGTTAATGGGCCGAGCGTCTCTGAAATAGAAGACGGAATCAGACTGTATGCAGACATGGGACTAGAGATTCATATCACGGAACTCGACGTAGGTATGGATGGCCGGACACCCGAAGAACAGGCTGAGCGCTATAGAGAGCTGTTTGAGCTGTTCAAGAAATACAGCTATGCAATAACAAACGTTACGCTGTGGGGGATAGCAGACGACGCTTCATGGCGCAGTAATGACAACCCTCTGCTTTTTGACAGAACTCACAAACCCAAGCCAGCCTTTTGGGCCGTGGTTGACACAAGCAAGCCATGGCATGTTAACAAGGCAGAGTACACAGGAGCAGTGTTTTTCAAGAACGGTGCTGGTGAGATTGTCGGTTCCTTGCGACCGGGAGAATACACAGTGGACGATCTCGGTTTTGACCTTGAGGAAGTGTCTCGTCTGGAGGTCGCCAAAGGGCATCTTGTCACGTTCTACGAGTCGAAAGACTTGAGCGGAGAGGTATGGCATTTCGCAGGCACCAGCGAGTTCAGCGGGCGCGAGATGGCCGACAGGATCGGATCGCTTGCGATTAGGTACGTCGGTGCTGAGAGTATCACATTGAATAAACCAGTTGAGGCTAGTGCGGCCCAAGACAGAGCTCACAGAGCTGTCGATGGAAACCCGATTACAAGCTGGTCGCCCAGGGAAAATCCGCCTTATTGGCTAACAGTCGATCTAGGACAGCGTTATCTTCTAACTCGCTGGGTTACAAGATTGCAGGGTACTGGGCCGCTAATGGGCGGGATACTCAACAGTCCCCTAAACGCGGCAGATTTCAGCTTGCAGGTCAGTGAGGATGGCGATGATTGGTTTGACGCAGATGCGGTCACGGACAACACCGCAAGTATTACTGACAGAGATATAAACCCGGTCACTGCGAGATATGTGCGACTATACGTGAGCAGGCCTACGTCACTAGACTTCAACCAAAACCTAGTAGTACATGAATTCGAAGTCTATGGGCTGCCCAGCGAGTAGGATTCACGCCAGTTCTTGACCCATCTATGGTACTTAATGACGATATCGTGCAGAATTGACAAACAAGGGTGTCAATGGTATTATCATGGTGATTTTTGTTTCCGAGGACTAACCGGTTAGAATGGATCTATCAGGCTAGACTGCAAGCTGACTAGGTACATTTGCACGGGAGTCATTTGATACGCCGACATGACTGATTATATGTGTCGTGGACGAGCTGCCTTTAGGTTGTCCTGCACAGGCAATGATAAGCTTGCTCCGTGAATTGTGCGCTACTAGAAGTCGCAAGCCTAGACGAGAGATCGAGCGTTGGAGTGGAGACGTCTGTATGGGAGGTGAGATGATTCCGCGGGTTACAGGCTGTCGGATCGTTAGGCAAGCACTTCAATGTTGTGTTGGTGATC
>FIZI01000008.1:0-4761 GCA_900016865.1 uncultured Clostridia bacterium
GAGCCTCATCTCAACGTTGACAGGCAGAGGCTTGCCCTGAGGCATCGGGACGGGCCTTTGAGAAGCGGCAGTTGAAGACGCACCTGCCGCAGATTCTCCGTCAACCCTGCCATCCTCAGGGCCGGCACTAGACGCGCCGCGACCGTCAACAGGGAAATACTCTGGCCGAGGCCCCTTGGGTATGTAAGGATCGAGGCCAAGCAAGTCATGAAGAACTACGAGTGCAGCCTCTTTGTCAGGGATCTTGCCTCTGCTGGTCAAGTCAGGGTCATTGTGAAAGAAGGGTGGAATAGGCGACCCGACACACGAGGGGCACCCAGCCTCGCACTCGCAACGTTGGATAAGCTCAAGGCAGGCTTCCAGTATTCGCTCTGCCTCTTCATAGCATTTCTGAGCGAAGCCTACACCGCCGGGATACCTGTCGTAGATAAACAGAGAGGTCACACCGGTGTTGCTCGCGTCCACGACTGTCCCTATGTCCATCGAGTCACACATGGCAAACACCGGAACAACCGCGCTTGCAGCATTGGCTATCCCAAGCAATCCCTCAGCAGGCTCCCTACCGAAGTCCTTGACCAGTCTAAGAGTCTTCAGCGAAGGAACCAGCCAGAAAGAATTGGTATGCATAGAGTACTGGGGCAAGTCAATCTTGCCATAGCCGATACTGTCCCTTGAGAAAAACTTGATCTTCTTGAACATGAACACCTGCGATGTGACAGTTATGTCGCCAAAAAACAGCGTGGCCTCTCTAAACGGCCTCTCCTCCTCAGTTTCGTCTATATCGACCCGCCGCTCTGTGATCGACTGAGTGAAGTAGTCAGTATCGGCCTTCTTGATGTATGCGACCTTTTGCTTGAGATCGAGGTTCTCAACGAAGTAGCTCTCTCCGTCGTGCAGATAGATAGCTTCGGGATAGAGTTGCTCGTAAGCGCTGAACTCGTCCAGAGTGCCTATAACCGTGTTCTCTTCGGTAGCATCCACAATGGTGAACGTATTGTCAGACATAGACCTGAGCTTCACATCATCAGCAGGATACCCCTGCCCGATCCAAAACCACTGGTTGCCCGCGTGACGCACTTCCTTCTGGTCCTTAAGTACTTCCAAGATGGAAGGCAGGTACTCCCCAAACAGCTCAAAATCAGCTCCTGAAATCGGCAACTCATACGCAGCTGCCCTGACATGGCCAATCGTCACGTATGGGTTCAACGGATTGATTATGGCGCTCTCGGGACTGCGACCGAAGAAGTAGTCCGGATGACGCATCATGTACTGGTCTATCGGTGTGTTCAGTCCGATCAAGACTGCGAGTGATTCCTCGCCGCTTCTGCCAGCTCGGCCGGCTTGCTGCCAAGTGCTCGCTATCGTTCCCGGGTATCCGACTATGATGCTGGCGTCCAGACTGCCGACGTCAATCCCCAACTCAAGCGCGTTCGTGCTCGTAACTCCGAGCAACTCGCCGGAGAACAGCTGCCTCTCTATCTCCCTGCGCTCCTCTGGTAGATAGCCTCCTCTATATGCTTTGATGCAGTTGGCCAAAGAAGGGCCAAACCTCTGCAGGTCCTCCTGCACATACCTGTATAGCAGCTCTGCGACAACTCGCGCCTTGACAAAAGCGATAGTCTGAATGCGCTCTTTGAGTAGCTCCACCATTATATCCTTGGCTTCAGCGTTTGCGCTCCTGCGCTCCATCTTTGACTCATCGATAAACGGAGGGTTCCACAGGACAAACCACTTCCGCCCCTTTGGTGCTCCATCGTTGTCTACGAGCACCATGTCTCTGCCAGTAATGCGATCTGCGTGTTGTTTGGGGTTGGCAATAGTGGCGGAGCAACACACATATTGAGGACGTGACTTGTAATGACGGCATATCCTATGCAGTCTGCGAATGACGTTTGCCACCTGCGAACCGAACACACCTCTGTAGCTGTGGACCTCGTCTATGACAACGAATCTGAGGTTGGCGAAAAATTTAGCCCAGGACGGATGATGCGGCAGCACTCCGTGGTGAAGCATGTCTGGATTTGTGAGGATTATGTTCCCCTCGTCTCTAAGCTTCTTACGCATCTCTGCAGGAGTGTCACCATCATATGTCCCAGCCATTATCGGGAGGTCAGGATTGAGGTTCTTTAGGTTGGACAACCCTCGCAGTTGGTCCTGAGCCAAGGCTTTTGTAGGGAAGATGTACAAGGCACGAGCATCAGGCGACTTCAGAATCGCCTCAAGCACAGGGATGTTGTAGCAGAGGGTCTTACCGCTCGCAGTAGAAGTGACTACTACGATGTCCTTGCCTGCCCGTAAGGCCTCGATAGACGATACCTGATGTGAGTACAGCTTTGTGATTCCCATCTTGGCCAGTGCCGACTCGATTGAATCCGGCAGCGGCTCCTCAAGCACACTGAAAACTGCCTCCCGTGGAGGCAGTTCTTCTATATGAATAGCCTGGCCGTTGTAGTACTTCGAAGACATCAATCTGTCCAAGAACCTCTTGGCATCCACAAAGCATCACCCACCAAACCCGGCTAGTGCACAGGAATCCCTACCGACATCTCAGGAGTCCCTTCCAGGCACCTCAAAAGTCTCGCCCTGGCATCGGCCTCTCCCACGCACATGAGGAACCTCGCCCTGGAATCTCGGGAGACCTCTTCTACGTACCTCAGAAGCCCCTTCTCCGCACTTCAAAAGTCCCTTCCCGGCACCAAGATCCTGCGAGGCCCCTTCAGGTCATCATCGCCTTGCGCATCGTCGCCAGTCGCCTCGTCCTTGCTCGGCTCTTGCGGCTGAGCGCCTAAATCGGAGGCACCCGGGCCCCCACTGTCTACCTTTTCTGTGTCTGACTGCGCTTCGTCTGAACCCTCAGGCGCTGAGAACCGGATTCCTACAGCCTCGCCAATGATCTTTTGAACTTCTGCAAACAGCTGTGTAAACTTGAACTCGGCTATCACGACATCGCGCACGTAAGGGTTCATCATCAGTATATCATAGCCGCGTTCAAGGTCTTTGATCTGCTCCTCCGATACCTCCTCGCCGGACAGTCTCGCCATCTGGACCTCTGCCTGCCGCTTCTGGAAGTCTCTCCACATCAGCCGAGCTGCCTCGTGCTTTTCGAGCTCAGCGAGAGCGTTCTTGTAGGCGGTATACTCGTCGCAGTTCTCCAGCGCCTTTGCCAGCTGACGCGCTCTCTCCAATACCAGTGACATCCATGTATCCTCCTCTGAGGCCAAATGTCTACCGTTATCACTGATTCTCGGGCTCATCGCTCTTTTCCTTCAGGTGCACATCGCACAGACCGCGCTTACCCCTCACGTACTGCCCCGACAGCGCCCTTTGACTCCGGGACACGAGAATAACGCCTGATCCTAGGGATCCCTCCCAGGCGCCCCTGCAAGTAGCTCTTTTGAACGTCCTTGTCAAACCTGATGCCATCGCCATACTTAGCAAATGATACTAGCGTCGAAGCGCCAAGACGGTCTCTTTCAGTAATCCACATCTCATCCCTGCGGAATAACTTCTGATCCATCAGCATCAAGTCGTGTGTTGCAAAAATGAGTTGTGAGCAGGTAGAGCTAGAGCAGGCTGCAAGGTACATCTCGACCAGGTACCTAGTCGTCAACGAGTGAAGATTGCGGTCCAAGTCATCAATGACATAGACACGCCCGAACCTGTTTTCGGTCAAATCCGCGAAGGCCGGCACGAGATCTACGAGTTGCAGGGTTCCATCAGACTCCAATGCCAGATCAAACGCACACTCGGCCCCACTTTCGTCCAAGCGAAACGCCACTAATCTCGTAGTTACAAGCGAACTGCCCCACTTGCAGATGAGGAGCCGATCCCTAATCCCACTCGAAGGCACTCTGGCAACCATGCCTGGCCGGAGTTTGCTTTGTAACTCGTTGAGCTGATCCTTTGGTAACGGGACATCTTTTTCTGGCACCCCCTTGCGTTCTAACCGGATGATGCCCGTATCCAGCTTAGCCAAAAGATCATGAACGGTGGATGGCGGTGGACACTCCCGCTCGTAGAACAGCTCGTATGCGCCGAACCTGGTATCAGGCGAAATCATGCGCAGCGACCTTCTAAACCATTCGTATATTGGCAGAAACGCAGTCACCTTTTGAGACACTGCACTTGTCAGAAACAGCTGGTTGTCTCTGGTCTCCCGTGCCGCAGACTTAAGTAACTCCTGCTCAGGGAGGGACCCATCAAACACGATCGTCGCTCCACCTGCGCCACCATCTGGGCCAGTCCGGTGATAGAGGACGCGCTCGGTGGCGCTCGAAATGCGGACCAACTTTTCCTCCAAGACCTGTTCGGTCGAGACCGTGAAGCTTAGCTCATACATGGTCTCGCCTACGAGAATGGTAATGGAGAACTTCGACGGTTTCTTTACGCTGTCGCTCAATCTATACGGATGGACTGGTATCAGGCTGCCGGGCTCGGTCCCCTCCACTACAAACCTCCTAATAAAGCTGAGGGCTTTGAGAAGATTGGTCTTGCCCGACGCGTTGCCGCCAAACAGGACAGCGACGGGCAGAATGCGGATCCTGTACTTAGGCATCCTGCGAACCCGCTCGCCATGCTGCTGCTCCTTGGTGGCAACCATGGACAATGTGGCTACATCACGGAATGACATCCAGTTCTCGATCGTCAGATTAACCAACATTGACGTCACCCCCAAATTCTGGATACACTTATACTGATAATGTACCCGATTGGTAAGCGACATACAACTAAAGTGAGATTTTCCTTCATCATGTGCATTTG
>FIZI01000008.1:4823-69825 GCA_900016865.1 uncultured Clostridia bacterium
CATTGATCATGTCCCAACCCGTAGGCCCGTTCTAGCACAAGATGTGACTTTTTCTCGTCATGAGCAACAGACCCTATACGCAAACAAGACTCCATATATGTAGACAAGAGGCTCGGAGTGTCAAACACACTGACCGACATTCACTAGACTCTATGTACAAAAACAACGCTCCTAAAGCCTCTCGCTAAAGGAGCGTTGCGGACTGTTAGCCAGCGTCCTATGTCGATCGCATCAACCGTGCTTCAACTCTATTGTTTCAACTCTAGATCGCAGTCTGAAGCACTCGCTTGCTGTCTGGGTCTAGGCTCGCTAGACACGGGATTTCGTAGCGGTTCCCATCTATGTCCTTCACCAACAGATGAAAAGGCGCAATAAAACGGATGCTCTGTCTCCCACGGACGTCAAAGACACGAGGGCCGCGCTCTGTCTCGACGCTCCATGTCCTGGATCCATACCTCTCTTCAATGCGGTTGACTCGCACGATCTTCGGTATGAAGTAGATGCGCTCGAGCTCTTTTTCTACTGTCCGCCTTGATTCCTCATCCAATGAATCGATGCTTCGAATGATGCCTATCTCGTTCTCTTCAGAGTCACAGACCCTGAGGAACGAACGCCTGTCTGTCAGTGGAAATACCAGCGATAGCTGAATACCCTTGTACTCCTCTCCTGTCTCGAGGTCGCGCATGCACAGCCTGCTCCGCTTGCAGTTGTAGATTCTGACCTTGTCCTCCGGAATCTTTTTCAGTTCGGAAAGAACCGTGTCGCGAGGCATTGGTGTGTCACTCCCTATCTATATAAATCGACGCTACGCATCGTTTGCTATGATAATGCGCCTAAACGACTACTCGCTTTGCGATCTCGGACTGCATCTTCACCAGTCTGGTAAATGCTCCGTCTTCCTTCGCCAACAGCTCCTCGTGGGTGCCAACCTCTACAATGCGTCCATCTTCCATAACGACAATTCGGTCCGCATTCTTTAGGGTTGATAGACGGTGAGCGATTGCGACTGTCGTTCGGCCTGCGATCAACCGATCAAGCGCCTCCTGGATAAGTCGCTCGGTCTCAGTGTCAACAGCAGAGGTAGCTTCGTCGAGTATGAGTATTTTCGGCCTCCTCAGTATGGCTCGCGCGATCGAGATCCTCTGCTTCTGACCTCCTGAGAGGCCCGTTCCCCTCTCACCTAGCCTGGTATCATAAGCCTCCGGAAACTCCGCGATAAAATCGTGTGCGTTCGCCATTTTGGCTGCCCAGATGATTTCCTCTCTGGTGGCATCAGGTTTGCCGTATGCGATGTTCTCAGCAATTGTCGCATGGAAGAGGAACGGCTCCTGAAGCACCACAGCAACTTGATCTCTAAACGATTTTATCTGGAGCTTGTTTATTGGCACACCGTCAATCCTGATCTCGCCGCTTGTGCAGTCATAAAACCGGCAGAGTAGATTGATCAATGTTGTCTTGCCAGAACCGCTCGCTCCAACGAGCCCTATCATTTCGCCAGGTTTTATGTCGAGGCATATGTCCTTTAGCACCGGCTCGTCCGGCTCGTAGCTAAAGTACACATGGTCGAACTCGATATGTCCCTGGATCTCTTGGACAGGCATAGACTCCTCGGTGTCGACGATGTCCGGCTGTGTATCGAGTATCTCAAATATGCGCTCGGCAGACGTGGCAACCTGTTGCAGCTGTCCACTCAGCTGACTGATCATCTGCATAGGCTGGAAGAGCCGCCACGAATAACCGTTGAACATGACAAATGTTCCTATTGTAATACTCCCGGTGAGTACGCGGTATCCACCAACAAGCCATATCAACGCAGACCCAAGCGCCATCGTAAACCCAATACTAGGATACACCTTGTTTGACAACGCTACTGCAGACATGGTGGCCTGGTATAGCTCGCTCTGCTTGGCTACGAATCTGTCGACCTCATCCTCTTCGCGGCTGAACGCCTTGACCACCTTGATTCCAGGAAGCGTGTCGCCAAGGATCGCGTTGAGCTCCGAGCCCCTTCTCGCCACAACGTGCCATATCTGTCTCAGGCTCCTGTTCGCCAAGTATGTAGTAATCGCTATGATCGGCAGCGGACTTAGCGCCATCAACCCGAGAGCCCAGTCTTGCTGTAGCAGTATGACAGCAATCACTATGGCGGTAAGGAACTGTATGATAACGTCCTGAAGTCCGGCGCTCACGAAGTGGCTGAGCTGGTTCACGTCACCTATGACCCTGCTCATAATAGCTCCTGTCTGCCTCTTATCATAGAAGCTCGACGACAGGCTCTGCAGGTGGTTATACACCTCGCGCCTGATGTCAAAGAGCACCTTTTGACCCAGCAATCCGAGAAAATACCCACGAGATCCGTTGAGCAACGCACTTACACCGTGTACGACAACGATCAGGAAGACGAGGAGCTTGATCAAGCCCCAATCATGGTTTGCCAGTGCATCGTCGATAAACGGCCTCTGGAGGTAGGCCGGAAGCAGAGACACCACAGTAGCAGCCAAAGACAACAGAAGGGTAAGCACCCACAGCTTCGGGTAGGGCTTGACGTACTGAATCAGTCGGCTGAACGTTTCTCTCTTGTCCAGGCACTCCGGACACACGCGCATGCCATGAGGCAAGACCTTATGACACTTGGGGCAGCGGTGTACCTGTAAACCTTTGCCTGAACCCGGGGCATCAGGGTCCTCAAGATCCACGTCAGGCCGAATGGCCTTTATGTAATCACCGATGACCTTGACTGCCTCAAGAAAATCTCCTGCGCGCGTGTTGGTAAACCGGATTAGGTCGAAGGTCTTACATCTCGTCGAAACCTCTATTAATGCGTTTCCGTAAAAATGGCGGAGTTTTAAGCTCTCGATGTCCTGAAGCGGAACTGAATTGACATCGCCCTTCTTACCACCTATGACGTCCACCACGTAGAGATGTGTGTCGGTCATAAGCAGCCAGCTTTGACCATAAGTTCCATCGAGAGACAGGTCAGATGGAAGGCATACTTTGAGCTTGCTGAAGTCGACAATCTGCTCCAGTTCGATCCTCAAACCGCTATCGAGATCATGGATGAGACTCTTGCTTGCGCGGTTCTCCAACGTGTGCGCCTCTTCGTCGCCAGATGACATAGGCGATCCCCCCTCCCAGACCACCAGCTTAAGCTTCTGTATTCGCTCTTTCGTATTCATTCTACAGTGACCGGTCGCGTACTTCAATCCCCTACTGCGACCAAACACAGTGCATAGGAGCTGTTTAGCTCCCCTTATCGCCATTTAACAGTAGATCAATCGGTGGTTCGAGGGATAACAGCATATACCGCGGGTTTTGTCCTACCCGCCAAGATAGGCGGCCTTCACCTCCTCGTTGGCGGCCAATTCTTGTGCGGGTCCGTGCAGAACCGTCCTGCCTGTTTCCAAGACATACCCGTAATCTGCGATAGATAGAGCCATATTTGCATTCTGCTCTACAAGCAGGATAGTAGTGCCTTGCTGGTTGATGGCCTTTACGATATTGAAGATCTCCTTGACAAGCAGCGGTGCGAGCCCCATCGACGGCTCATCAAGAAGAAGCAGCTTGGGCCTAGACATCAGCCCACGGCCAATAGCCAACATCTGCTGCTCGCCCCCGCTCAAGGTACTTGCAACTTGATGCTGTCTTTCCTTGAGCCTGGGAAAGAGGTCAAACACTAAATCGCGGTCGGCCTTGATCTCTTCACTGTCGTTTCTGATATATGCGCCCATTAGCAGGTTTTCAATGACGGTCATCTCGGGGAAGATCTTCCTGCCCTCTGGAACTTGGCACAATCCCATTCTCACAATCTCGTGCGAGGGTGCATTGGTGATGTCCTTGCCCAAGAACTCCACTCTGCCGCCCGAAGCGCGGACAAGGCCGCTGATTGTGTTAAGGGTAGTGCTCTTTCCTGCACCGTTTGCCCCTATCAGTGCGACAATCTGGCCCTCGCCAACTGCCAACTCAATACCCTTTAGCGCATGTATGCCTCCGTAATGGACATGGAGATCCTCAACTCTGAGCATAAATCAACCTGCCTCCTCGCCGAGGTACGCTTCAATCACTCTCGGGTTTCTCTTAACCTCGTCCGGAGTTCCCTCAAATATGGTCATGCCGTAGTCAAGAACTGTTATTCGCTCGCACAACTGCATGACTAGACTCATATCGTGCTCGATCAACAGTATCGTCAGGTCAAACTCATCTCGTATCCGCCGGATCAAGTCCATCAAGTCAGCAGTCTCTTGCGGATTCATGCCCGCCGCTGGCTCATCAAGGAGCAAGAGACTGGGCCGAGTAGCCAACGCGCGCGCTATTTCCAGCCTGCGCTGCTCTCCGTATGGAAGGTTCCTTGCGAGCTCCATGCTCCGATCCTGCAGATTGAGTATTTCCAGAAGCCGGCGAGCCTCAGAGTCAATCCACCGCTCCTTTGCGACATAGGACGGCGTGTAAGCCAGTGCCGAACCAACCCCATAGCCTGTGCTGAGATGAAATGCTGTCTTTACGTTGTCGAGCACTGTCAAGTCCTTGAACAAACGGATGTTTTGGAATGTCCGAGCTATGCCCGCGGCAGTCACAGCGTGCGGCGGCTTTCCATCAATCCTCTTGCCTTCAAAAAGGATTTCTCCCTCACTGGGCGGATGAAGGCCCGTGATCATGTTAAAGACTGTAGTCTTGCCTGCTCCATTTGGGCCTATAAGCCCGTGAAGTGCGCCCCTTTGAAGCGTCATGTTCAGATCAGACACTGCCTTTAGCCCACCGAAATAGATGGAGAGCCCTCTGACCTCCAGGATTGGTTCGTCCGTGTTTACGCCATCAGCCTCTCGTGTTGCGATAGCAGGCAGATCAGACGCAGGCTCCAGGTGCTCTTCGCCCTTGACAAAAAGAGACTTCAGCCGCTGAAGTGCCGCACTTATCGCCCCAAAGTGCACTTCCTTGGTGCCAAGCAGGCCTTGCGGTCTAAAGAGCATGACGACAACGAGCAACAGCGGGTAGATGACCATGCGCCATTCGTCGATTACCCTTAAGAACTCCGGCAATAAGCTGAGTGAGACTGCGGATATAATCGCTCCTGTCAAGCTACCTAGTCCGCCAAGGACCACCATCACCAGGACGTCTATTGACTTCAAGAACGTGAAATCGCTCGGTGATATGAAAGCCATTCGATGCGCAAACAGAGCGCCTGCGACGCCTGCGAACGCAGATCCTATGGCAAACGCCATCACTTTGTAGGCTGTTGTGTTGATACCCATAGTCTCGGCGGCTATCTCATCCTCGCGAATCGCAACTAGAGCTCTGCCAGGAGCCGAGTTGACGATTCTCCAAATGATGATAACGCTCACGATAGCAACTATCTCGATGTAGAAAAAGTTGTCTATCCACTCGATTCCGATAAGGCCAAACGCTCCTCCGGTGATCTTGAGGTTTTGGATGACAACTCTGATGATTTCACCAAACCCAAGAGTGGCTATAGCCAAGTAGTCGCCTCTAAGCCTAAGTGTTGGAAGGCCTATGAGCACTCCGACAATCGCAGCTGCAGCAAAGGCTGCAAGTATGTTGACAACGAGCGGAGTCTGAAAGTGCATCGATAAAATACCTGCAGTGTAGGCGCCAACCGCCATAAAGCCAGCATGGCCAATAGACAACTGTCCGGTGATGCCGTTGATCAAGTTGAGGCTGGTGGTGAGGATGATGTTGATCCCTACGACACCGAGGACAGACGTGTAATATGAGTCAAGCGATCCGGTTGCAACCAATATGTTAACGACCACGAGGGCTACTGCGCCCACTGCGATCCATATGGCAGATCCCCTGAGCTGGTTGGGATGTCGTCGCATTTTCCTACTCACCTACACTTTCTCGCGGGTATGCTTGCCCAGTATACCTGTTGGCTTCGCCAAGAGGATCAGTATCAAAAACCCAAAGGCAATGGCATCCCGCCAGCTGGAGGAGATATATGCGGTGACGAGGTTCTCAGACACACCAATGATCATGCCGCCCAGCATCGCACCTGGGATGATTCCAATCCCTCCGATAACTGCTGCAACAAACGCCTTTAGTCCGGGCATGACCCCCATAGTTGGTCTGATCTGCGGGAAAACGATGCCAACCAAAACTCCAGCAGCGCCCGCAAGAGCCGAACCGACCGCAAAAGTAGCGGCTATCACTCTGTCTATATCGATCCCCATGAGTCTCGCAGCATCTCGATCCTGCGAAACCGCTCTCATGGCCCTGCCTGGCTTAGTGTAGGTGACGAAGTACTGGAGTGCCAGCATCAAGAGTATTGTAACAACGAAAACAATAATCCTAGACAGATCCACAGACACTCCAAACACGTTATAGCTGCCTGTGAACATAGACGGGTACGTGCGTGGCGTAGATGTGAAAACCTTCTGCCCCAGGTTTTCAAGAAGCAGAGACATACCAATGGCCGTAATCAAGAGCGTGATCCGGGGTGAATCCCTCAACGGCTTGTAGGCTATGCGCTCAACCAGCACTCCCGTCACCGCTGAGACCGCCATCGCAACGACCAGAGCGGGGACAAACGAAAGATTTAGAGCTGTTACCGCGTAGTACCCTGCGTAGGCCCCGACCATGTAGATATCGCCGTGAGCGAAGTTTATCAGTTTAATGACTCCATAGACCATGGTGTAGCCCAAGGCGATCAGCGCGTAGACGCTTCCAAGTGAGAGCCCGTACACTGCCTGTTGGACAAAGAAAAGCCGGTCAGCCCCGAGGGCCACAAGCAGAAAGTTGACTGCCAAGATCACCAGCAAGGCCGATGCCGGATAATACGAGTATTTGAAGGCTGTATTGGAAACCACAACCGCCCTGTATTTCCGCAGCAGTGCGAAAAGCGCAACAACGAGGCAAAGCAAGACCAACGCCACTACTCTGGACATACAGTCAGTCACTTCCTTTAAAGGCAGGGCAGAAGAACACCGGGTGTTCTCCAACCCTGCCTTGAGTTAGCCACTCCTCCCGCGTCTATCTGTGAGACGACGCCCAAGGTCGGGCAAAGGGAGGCGCGATCGGCACAAGATTCGTCAGGCACTGCTACGGCCTGACAGCATCGACAAACTCAAAAGCGAGCTTGCCGTCTTTCTTGACTACCATGACGATAGTGACATCCTTGATTGGATTGCCGTTCGCATCCAGGCTGATAGAGTTGCCCGTAACACCGTCAAAGCCCTCAGTAGCTGCGATCGCGTCCCTTATAGCGCGCCTATCGAGTGAGCCTGCTCTCTCGATAGCATCGATCATGAGGCGAGCTGCGTCATATCCAAGGGCTGACAACACAATGGGGAAGCGTCCAAATCTCTCCTGATAATCCTTGAGATATTGCTGAACCATCGGCCGAGTGTCTGTAGGCGAATAGTGCGTGGTCATCGTGGCGCCCAGAGCTGCATCGCCAGCCTGGTCAAGCAGTTCTGGCGCATCCCATCCGTCAGGACCAACAAACAGCGGAGCAAAACCCATTGCGGCCGCCTGCCGCGTAACGAGAATTGCATCATCATAGTAGAACGGACAGAAGACGCCCTCTGCTCCGAAGCTCTTGAGTGTTGACAACTGCGCGCTGAAGTCTGTATCACCCAAGTTATAGGCTACGTCAATGACTTCACCGCCCAGCTTCCTAAACGCGTCCACAAACACGTTCTTGAGCCCTTCGCTATAGGTGTCGCCTACCTTGTACAAAACGCCGGCTTTCTTGATCCCTTGCTGATGCATGTAGTTGACGGCAGCAATGCTCTGATAGTCGTCGGTGTAACACACTCTGAACACATAGTCACCAACCAAAGTGACCTCGACTGCCGTCGCTGTCGGCGTGATCATGGGAACTCCAAATCGTTGACAGATCGGACCTCCTACAACAGCTTCAGTAGTGATCACGGGTCCTATCAATCCTACGATCTGCTCTCTCTGGATCAGCCTATTGACAAGAATATTGGTCTGTTGAGCATCTCCCTGGGTGTCTAGGATGACTAGTTCGATCTGCTTTCCAAGCACTCCGCCGCTTGCATTGATCTGCTCGACGGCAAGGATCGCTCCATCCCTAACGCCTTCTCCGTACGCTGCAACTGGTCCCGTCATCGGGCCGACCAACCCAAGCTTAATAGTGTCTGCAGCAGCTGCTGTCAACGATATCGCAGCGACTGCCAAGACGAGAACCGCTACAAGAATGTATCGCCTCATCCAGAAACCTCCTCCATACTCGATTCATGTCTAGATAATATACTAACACCATAGAGGCGTCAAGAAAATGTGAAGCTGGTCAAATACGGGTTTACCTGGTATTTGACCATTGCTGATCAAGCCCTTCGACAAACGCTGTTTGCGAATACTACGCCTTGCATCCTGTGAAACCTCCCAACCGACATAGACTCGAGTCTACGTGTTTTTCCCAATATGTATGAAGGAACGGTTGGGCCTGCAGTAGAACTAAACATCAAAAGATCGGGTAAAGGCAGGTGAAAGTCCCCTGCAGGGGGCGACAAAGGCATGTTCGTTAGAGATTTTATGACTGCAAACCCGGTAGTTGTCTCTCCTGATACGCCCATTCAGGAGGCACTCAAACTCATGAAGGACCACGGGTTCGGCAGATTGCCGGTATGCTCAGACGGGAAGCTTGTCGGCATTCTTACCGAAGCGGATGTAATGAAGGTATCACCGTCTCCTGCTACTACCCTCAGCGTGTACGAGATCAACTACCTTGTCTCAAAAGTAAAGGTCTCTGAGGCCATGACCAAGAGCCCGGTTACAGTCTCGCCAGACGATACTGTCGAGTACGCAGTCCTGGTGATGAGAGACAACAAAATCGGTGGCGTACCAGTCATGGATGGCGACAAACTCGTAGGCATCATCACCGAATCCAATGTTTTCGAAGCTCTGATCGAGATGCTTGGGTTTAGGCGAGCCGGTGTTCGGATTACCATTGACGTGCCTGACAAGGTGGGAGTAATCGCACAGATAGCAGATCTGATAAAGCAGCACGGGGTCAGCATCATTAGCCTCGCCACGTATACGAAGCCCGAGTCCGACCTAGCGTCACTGGTTGTCAGGGTAGCTACTGACGACGCGTCCTCCATCGTTTCCGCTGTTGAGGAAATAGGTTACAAAGTAGTGCATGTAACGGCCTCGTCTTGACGAGGCCGCTTTCTCTCACACTCAACGCCGTTTCTCCTATTGGCTCTTCGAGGCGGTCACCAACTCGTACGCGTCCATAGCGATCATAAGCTCCTCGTTTGTTGGGACGAGCAGGACTTTCACCTTGGAATCAGGCGTGCTTAGGATCTCTTCCTTCCCTTTGAGGCCGGTGTTCTTTTCAAGATCGAGCTTGACTCCAAGAACTTCGAGGCTTTCACATAAGTGCTGGCGAACGAGCCAGTCGTTTTCACCGATTCCTGCTGTGAACACCAACACGTCAAGCCCGCCCATGGCAACAAAGTATGCGCCTACGTACTTGGTCAACCTGTAGATAAACACGTCATAGGCATCTTTCGCTAGTTCATTGCCTTCTTCGATAGCTCGCTGTATGTCTCTCATGTCGCTGCTGACTCCGGACATGCCGAGAAGGCCGCACTTCTTGTTCATGAAGTCATCGACCTCAGAGCTTGAGAGCCCAAGCTTCTGCTGGATGTATGGAACGATTGCAGGATCCATGTCTCCACAGCGAGTACCCATCACAAACCCTTCAAGAGGCGTGAAGCCCATGGAGGTATCAATGACCTTTCCGTCTTTGATAGCTGCAGCGCTGCTGCCATTGCCCAAATGCATGGTTATCATCTTTAGGCCTGACAGTGGCTTGCCCAGTATTTCTGCAGTCCTTCTTGAGACGTACTTGTGAGATGTGCCGTGGAATCCATACCTGCGCACTCCAAACTCGTCACAGAGTCTGCGAGGGACTGCGTACAGATACGCCCTCTTGGGCATGGTCTGGTGAAACGCTGTATCAAAGACTGCTACCTGCGGAATCCCTTCCATAAGTGTCATGCAAGACTCTATCCCCATGATGTTTGCAGGCATGTGAAGGGGACCGAGGTCAATGAACGACTTTAGTGTCTCGAGGACTGCGTCGTCAACAACGACAGACTCTTTGAATGCGTCCTTACCATGAAGAACGCGGTGGCCGACAGCTCCAATCTCATCGAGTGAGCGTATGACCCCGCGATCGCCATCGACCAATGTATTGATTACAAGTCTCAGGGCCACTTTGTGATCAGGCATAGGCTGTTCAACCCGATACTCCTCCTGCCCTGGGACCTTGTGCACTAGCCTTCCATCTACATCGGCCAATCCTATCCGCTCAACGAGCCCCGACGCTATCTCTGAATGCTGCTTCACATCGAACAGCTTGTACTTGAGAGACGAACTGCCGCTGTTCAAGACTAAGATCTTCAAACCAATCTCCTCCTTGACCTATCCGCGACCTATCCACCAACGCTTAACAGTGACTAAGCCCATCGAGCCAATTGCCAATACAATGAAAGACGGAACTACCGCGGGTACCATCTTTCATGGAGGTAAAAGGCCCAACTGATCTAGTTCAACCAGAAATGGAGAATCCCTTCTGTAAGGTTCAGTAAAGCACCTGCTTCAATCTCCTATTTCACGGATGAGAAATGCCTGCTGTTGGCTCAAGTCTTGCTTGTGTCTCAAGGCGAAACAACTCAGACACAGACATGAGGAGGGCTCGCCATGAATGTGGCAGCGCTAGCATCTAGGAAGAGAGTGCCTCGGCCCTTTGTTGAGACAGCCAACCTTCCCTGGCACGATCCAGACTTCTCGAGGCGAGCGCTCAGAGAACAGCTCAATCAAAGCCACGACAGCGGCGCAAGATCTGAGCCGACCATAAAGAAGCATGTCCGGTTCATAGTCGAACAACTCAGGCTTAAGCCTGGAGACACAGTGCTCGACCTCACATGTGGGCCGGGGCTGTACGCCAAGCACCTCAGCGGTTTTGGCTGTTCTGTAGTAGGCATAGACATCTCTCCCGCGGCCATTGAGTATGCACAGGGGCTCGCTATTCCGAATTGCGAGTTTATCCTTGGCGATGTCCGCACTGTTGATTACCCTGCAGGCGTCGACGGTGCACTGCTTGTTTACGGGGCCCTTAACACGTTTTCGCCTGAGGACGCACAACTAGTGCTCGCCAAGATCTCAAGGGCACTGAAGCCGTCAAAGCGGCTGGTACTGGAGCTCTGCAACACATCGTGTTTCTACGCTCACAATAAATCGGGCAACACGGTCCAGGGATGGTGGTGCTCTGACCAGGGCGATCTTTGGAGCGACGGCCCGTATGTGGCGCTCAAAGAGCGCTTCTACTACCCTGATGAGAAAATAGAGGTGACTAGATACTACATAATCTCCGAAGGCTCGCAGCGCATCAAAGAATACACAGAAACATGCGTCAGCTACGACATCCCTTCCATAACTGAGAAACTCCATAAAGCCGGGCTCCGTCTCGAGGCGGTCTACTCCAGCATGCTTCCTGAGCAGGCCGCCCAACAAACAGCGCACGACGGAGTGTTCCAGGTCATCATCGCGTCAAAATCGGCTGTGCCCGAGAGCGCCAGCAACAGTGAAGCAGCGGTCAATGAAGCTACGGCCTGAACGGCAGTTGGGCAATCGTCTGAGCTGTAGTCAGGCAACCGCCTGAATGATCGGATCAAGTGAGCCCAACACTAAGGTGTGAACGCGAGCTGAGCTTAAGCCCTAAAGATAGGAGAATCCGCATCTCATGATCGTTGTGTATCACGACTACGGTGGCACTCACTCGACTGCGCTCGCAGCTGCCATACACCTCGGCATAGTCGGAGGAGACGGCGCAACCTCTATCGATAGCCGATCCTTGCTGAGCAGGGTCCCCTACTTCGACCAAGTGCCCAACACCTGCAAAGGAACAGTCATGCGAATCGGGCGGGATTCTGACGGCAACGAGGTGTTCATTCTCGGCCGTCGAGGAGACGCTGATCTGGCGATCAATACCGTGCTGAGCGCAGCTCGCTTGCTTGGCCGATGCGACTCGGACATCCTGTTTGTCGATGTGAGCAAGCGGATCAACCTACTCATGCGCATTGGAGGGTTCATCTCTAGAAGGCTCAACTTGATCCCCATAGGCAGGCCGATAGTGACATATGGCACTCGCAAAGCATTTCCGAGCATCTCTCAGCTTGTCAAGAAGACCAAAAGAACTCTGGCCCAGCTCCAATAGTGGTAACTAGCCCAGGCGAGACGCAACACATCAATAAACAAACGCACGCATGGATGAAGTATGAAGGCGAACGCACGCGTGTGGCGGCTATGTTGTGTGAGTGCAGCTAATAGTCAACCCTCTGCACTCTCATCAACCATGAATCCCCATTGCACACCGAATCTATCGATAAACTGAACAGCGAGCGGGGTATACGGCAGAGCTTCCAGGGGGTCGATAGTGATGCTTCCTTCTTTCATCTTGTCATAACAAGAAAGCAAATCAGCTTCATCCTTGAACGTTACAATAAGATTAACCGCAATGTCGGTCGAGGCATCCTTTTTGCCAAAGCGGTCATTGAGATAAACCTTTTGGCCGTGTATGTGCATTACGGCATGGGCGATTCTATCGTCATTTTCGCACTCTTTTAGAGCGTAGTCGCTATTGAGAACGATGCTGTCAGCCTTGACGTTGAAAGCTTTTTCGTAAAGCGAGATGGCTTCCTTGCACGAGCCGTCAAAGTGCAAGTGTGGTATTAGCATGATTCACTCACCTCACTAGACACATCCATGGTAACAATGCCTATTCTAGGGGGATTATAGCACATCGCCTGTCGGAGAACGAGGTGTCAGACACGTGGACGCATATGATCTCGATCCAGAAACCCCAAGGATGCCGCTCTCACATAGGGGCAACGCTCTTGTGCGCACATTGTGGCAACCACTCCCAAAGGTTGTACGTGCACGGTTTCTACGGTTTTCGAAAGATATGTTACATGCGCGCGTCTCATTGTGGTATAATCCAAACAAAACTACATAGAAGCTGACCTTCGGGGCTGGGTGAGGGCACATGCCCAATTCCCAACCGGTGGTGAAGTCTCATATAGAGAACGAGCCCATCAGCCCCAGCGATTGATCCGGTTAGAATCCGGAGCCGTCAGTATAGTCTGGATGGGAGAAGGTCGAGCGCATCGTAGGCGAGGGCTTACTCGCCTAATGGATAGCGATCTCGAATGCCCTGGAGGAGACTAACTCCAGGGCTTCTTGTCATTTTGTGCGGCAACCCTTTCACTCAGCCCTCGGTCACAGTCTAGGAGGGTCTTGCAGATGACTGATCGACTAAGGACGACTGTATTCCTGGCTCTCTCCATCGCGCTTGTAGCCTTGGGGACCATAGCCATTCGCATCGGGGTCCCAGCTACAGGAGGATACATGAACCTCGGTGACTCCATGATATTTGTGACGGCGATAGTCTTTGGGCGCAAGTACGGCCTGGCAGCAGGAGGGCTTGGCTCTGCCCTAGCCGACATCCTGGGCGGCTACGCTACTTGGGCCCCTTGGACTCTGGTCATAAAGGGCATAGAAGGCTACCTGGCAGGTATGCTCTACGACACGGCGCGGTCTGAGACCCGGTCAAGAGCCGAGTCAGAAGCTCCATCGGCGGATGAGTCAAAAATCCGGACCGAAACCAAGTCGAACAACCGGCCGAGGATAGCCCATATACTCACAGCTACCTCTATCGCGGGAGCGTGGATGGTAGCAGGGTACTTCATCGCAGGCACGATTCTCTACGGGTTTAATGGAGCAATAGCCGAGCTGCCGTTCAACCTTGTCCAAGCAGGCGGCAGCATAGCTATTGCGATAGTGCTTGCTCCGGCGATTCGTTCGCTTCAGACCTTTACTTCTTTCCAGTAACCTTTCCTGAATAACCACAAACACGCCGAACCCCGGAAGAAGAGGTCTGTGATCATCCCTATCCAGGCACCCGCCAGGCCCAGGTTGGTGTACCTGACAAGGATGTACCCGACAGGCAGCCGGATCAGCCAAAAGCCTGCGAGCGTGATGTAAAGCATCCGGCGGGTATCCCCGGCTGTGCGGAGCGAGTTGGACAGCACCATCGTGCAGGCAAGAGCCGGTTGAGATATGGCGACTATACGAAGGCATACCACACTCAGCCGGATCACTTCTTCATCCAGTATAAACAGCCTTGCGAAGAACTCGGGGACAGTGAACAAAACCACTCCCAAAGCCCCCATGATGGCAACGGCGATCTGGAGAGCCCTGTACCCGAATCTCTCCGCCAGCTTGGGCTTGCCCGCACCCAGCCCCTGTCCAACCAATGCAGCTCCGGCCATACTGATTCCCCAGCCCGGCTGAAAGGAGATAGACTCCGTGTTGAGCGCAATCTGGTGGGCAGCTATAGCTGTAGTGCCTAGGGAAGCTACTAGGCGTGCAAACGCCAATTGAGCTCCTCTCATAAAGGCCATTTCAACAGCTGCAGGAATACCTACATTCATGATTCGGCGCATGAGCGGAATATCAAGAGAAGCGTCTCTGAGCCGTCCAAGGGTCAGCTTGAGCTTGCGCATCCCAAGCAATAACAACAGGATAGCGGCACCCAGCACTCGAGAGACACTGGTTGCTATGGCAGCCCCTGCTACACCGAGAGCAGGAGCGCCAAGGTTTCCATAGATCAAGACCCAGTTGAGAGCGATATTGACCAGGTTGACACCGCTGTTGATGATCATTGGTGTCCTGGTATCGCCTGCTCCCCTCAAACACCCGGTTAGGATCTGCATTACAAAGGTAGGCATGGCACCATACGCGATTATTCGCAGGTACACCGCACCATACTCGTGAGCCAGCCCTTCGGCACCCATGAAGTCCATAGCCTGCTCTGCAAACAAGGTGCCGGCGAGTGTCAGAAGTATCGCAAGTACACTGCCGACCAGGAGGGATTGCACTACGACACGGTCCGCAGTTCTGTTGTCTCCTGCGCCGATGCTGCGAGCGACAAGTGCAGTAGACCCGGTACCTATAGCCGCAAAGATAGTAAGTGCGAACATGAACACGTTGTTCCCAAGACTAGTCCCTGCGACAGCTGCGCCTCCCTCTGCGAGCCTGCCCACCATGGCCGTATCGGCAAGCCCTACAAGCGTGTGCAGTAGCATTTCGAGTATCGCAGGGACAGACAGGACTAGGACGGTCCTCGTGATTTCGCGACTAGAAATCAGTCTCTCGTCTTTTTGAAATTGCTCCGCCAAAACGTCATTAGCCATTGCATGCTTCCTTTTCCAACAGTTGATCTCAATATCTTCGATGTTCAGCTATTCTAGCTTAGCCAGACCACCAATAGAGAACTAGAGAAACGCCATCACCCTCCTAGCTCGATGAGGTCCTCAACCGACAGCTCGTCGATACTCGAGACTACCAAATCAGCTCCAGCAAGATGCCTACTAGAGCCTATGCCGACACACTTCATTCCGGCAGCTTTGGCAGCCGCGATCCCCGCAGCCGCGTCCTCTATGGCTACAGCGGCGGAAGCATCCACCTTCAAGGCATCTAGCGCCTTGAGGTAGACCTCAGGGTCCGGCTTGCTCTTTGTGATCTCGTTGCCGTCTACAACAGCGTCGAAAAGGTCAATGAGAGCGAGGTTCCTCAGAATAATACGTGCGTTCCTGCTAGCGGATGCTACTGCGAGCTTCTGTCCAGCCGCTTTGAGCTCCCTGATCAGCCGCTTTGCACCGGGCATGACGTCATCCGACGTGATTCCCTTAACGAACTCTTGGTAGTATTGGTTCTTGCGCTCCAGTATACGAGCTTTCTCTTGCTCTGTGAACTGCCTGTCTTGATTCCGAATAATCACTTCGAGTGACGCCCGTCTGGTCAGCCCCTTTATCTGCTCACTCACACCTTCGGGGAGCCCGAAACCCTCCTCTGCTGCAACTCTCTGCCAGGAACGGAAGTGATGGTCTGTAGAATCAGTGATGACCCCATCTAGATCAAATACAACAGCTCTTAACACTCAGCACCCACCCATAACAATCAACCAGCCGCTGAGAGACTCATGTGACTGCAGCTCTCAACGGCTATCCTATCGCTTGATTAGCCATTGTTAGCGAAAAATCCTGTTGAACGAAATATATCTGAGCCCCAACTCGACTACAAACACACCCAACGCGACTACGATGGCAATATGCCACACGTCCCAAAGCTGTGACGAATCGTATTTGCCGCGCCTAGTCACGTCGTCCACACCAGCGTACAGCCGTCCGCCTGTTGCATGCGACAGAATGGCTGCAAGATCCTCGTTTGGGGTAGAGGCGGAAAACTCATCGCCGTATGTTAGGGAGAAAAACGCGGTATGGCCTCTGACCGGCACTCCCAACTCTAGCAACTGAACCTGAAGCACATGCGCCCCGGTCTGCTCCAGAGTAAATGTAGCCTCATACCTGCCGGGAGCCGATTGAACGAGCGGAACTTCCTGATTCGTCCCGCCAGGCGTCAGTAGCAGAGATCGCATCGACAAGTTGTTGATGAATCTCCCTTCCTCGTCTACCGCGTCCACGACCACCTTGAGCCGGCCTTCTCTGATGTGAGTTGTGACCCCATAGGGAAAATCGGTTAGGTTGGATCTCACCCATCTCATCAACTGCCTCCACAATACGGAGGCGCCTTCCCATGAAGCCCACTCGCTGCTCCAAATGCCGCCTATGTCGGATGTAAACGCTGCAGACTTGCCTGATCCAAACCTGGCCACAGCAAGCAGGGGATCACCGAGGTACTTGCCTCCCAACAAGACTTCTGCAAAAGGCTTAGCAGTTGTCGCGACATAGCCATCGAGCATGGGCGCGGCACTCCAGTCAATGGTGTCAATGACGGGGCTGCTCGTGACGGGCACTGCACTGAAAGATTCCTCCACAACCGAGCTTCTGGCTACTGATACTGTATCCTTGAGCACAATGGAAGGTATGTCAAATGGGTTGTCCGCAATGTAGTAGACCCCTCCAGTTTGGTAAGCGATTTCAGACAATAGAGCTGTGTTTGCTCCAGAACCTATGGCTACTGTAGACACTGATATGTCGAGGTCAACCGCGGTAGAAATGATATCATCCACGGATCCGGTGGTCTGCCCATCCGACAAGACGATCAGATGCCGAATATCGCGCTCAGAGTCTTTGATGATCTCAAGGGCCGCAGCCGTAGCTCTGGGCAGGTTTGTACCGCCGCTCGCCTGCAGTGACCTTATCAGCCGCTCCTTGCCCTCGCTCTGGCCGAGCTTTCCAAAAGGAACAACCCAGCTGTAGTCGGTGTCAAACGCCAAGAGCCCGAAGTCGTCCTCTGGATGAAGCATCTGCATGGCCTCTATTGCTGCTTCCTTGGCTATCTCCAGTTTAGAAACCCCCGCTCCCGATCCCATACTCCCGGAGCGGTCAAGAACTATGATCAGTGCTATGCGCCTGCTCAACTCCTGCCTGCGGACGTCGGATGTGACAGGCAGGACGTCTTCAAGAAGCGTGTTTCTGTATGTACCCATGCCGAAGCTGTGAGGCCCGCCAGCAACAACCAATCCCCCTCCAAGGTCCTCGACGTACGCCTTTAGAGACCTCATGAAGTTAAACCCAAGTTCGTATGCAGACACATCGTTGATAAACACTGCGTCGTACTGCGCCAAGGCGAACGGCGAGCTGGGAAGCTCATGGTGGGGCACCTTGTCGACTTTGAAGCCTGATTCCGCAAGGATTTGTGTAACATAGTCGTCGCCGCCAGTCGTCGCCGAGTGGACAAACAAAACTGAAACCCCTTTCTTGACTAGGACAAACGATTCGGCTGCGTTATTCTGCCTCAACCTGTCGTTGTGGGCGATCACCTCGACCTTGTAAGAAACCAGCCCCTCCTCAAATGCGACGTCGTGGTAGTCATACCTGCTGAGCCCCGGTGCAAGATTGACTTCGGTTTCACTGATTATTACACCGTCTCTATAGAGCCTGATCAAAGCCTCTGTTTCTTCCTGTGATTCGACGATCGCGCTTACCTGGTACGTCTCCATTTTGGAGACATATTCAGGCGCATTGAGATCTCGGACCAGCACCTCGTTGCTGTCTGAGTAGAGTGGGACGGCGTACACCTCGATGCCTCGCTCGATCAGCCGCCCGATTGAATCCTGGATCGACCCGTGAGTCTCGTTGAAGTCAGAAAAAATGACCAGACGATTGGCTCCATCAGAGGGCATCAACCCGACAGCCAGATCAGCGGCTGCTGCAAGCGCAGTACCCTCGTTCGTAGACAAGCCCGCAGTCAAAGCAGTGATATCTCTCGCAGGATTGGGTTCCAGCGGCTGTTCGATGGATACGTACCTGTCAACAAACATCAACCCGACTCTGTCACCCTGACCTAGCTGCTTCTGTGCCTCAGCAATGTACCTGCTTATGAGCATGTAATTGTCATCATCTATGCTCATGGACCTGTCAACTACAAAAAGCAGGTTTATCCGGTCAGTCGTCATCGGTACAGCAGGCCCGGCCAACGCCAACACTACGAGAGACACAGCAACCGAGCGCAGCGCGAGAGTCCATATCAGCTTGTTCCTGCTCATGTTAGCGTATGAGCGTCTTGAGACAAACACTAGCAGGAACAAGATCAGCGGTATCAGCAATAACACGATGGGTCTTTGAACAACCACACCCGTGCCGGTAACCCGGCGTTCACCTCCACGAACCACCTACAGATGCCATCGTCTATGATATAGCGACCACTCTACGACAAGGAGCAACAGTGCAAGGATCATAAAAGCAGCCCTGAAATGCACTCGCTGCGACACAAGCAGCTCTTCAGCAAGTGCAGAAACCGAAGCTGTCATATCATCGACTCTTGAGGACCGCCTCACTATCCCAGAACCTATAGCGTCAACGCCATCTCTGCGGTTGATTCGTGACTCCTCACTGTCGAATAAGTTGACTGCATACGTATACTCCTGACCTGATACGGACACCCAGTAGATCCCGGTCTCATAAGTGTCCGCGTACAACAAGAAATCGCCGCTGACCTCGACTTCCCGCGTATCTCCCGTAGGCGGGGTAATCCTGGCGACGGTTCTGCCAGCTACAGCCGTGCTTTCAGAAGACTGAGATCCGAGCGGCACATAAATAGGATCGCCCGGACTCAATTGGCGTACATCGTCACTGCTTCCTAGCATGTATGACACCAGGTTGTAGACAAGTATCGGGAAACTGGGCGAACCAACGAACGACCTGGAGGTAAAGGGAAAACCGAAGTACACATACTTGTTGCGGTAAGCCGTACCTGCTAAAACAAGCGGCCCGTATCTTCCCCACGCTACAACCTCCGCGTCAGGCGAAGGGTCTAGAACTTGACCTGTCTGAGCGACAATGATCCTCTCGTCTACATAGCGCATCAGAGGATGCGATTTGTCAACGTGTATAGCCTCCGCATACTCGTACTCGCCGATTACAGACACGTCGGCAATCCCGTGTGGCGCGTTTATCACAACGGTGTTTGTCACCAACCCGGACCTGAACGGTGTCTCGTCGTAGAACACAATGTCATACCCATAATGGATTGCTGAATGGTCCTGCCCTGGGAGCCTCGCGTCTACCTTTAGCCCAGGGATGGAGCGCAGGGCTGCATAGAGATTGATGTTGCCTGGAGTGATCAGCAAGACGTTGCGGCTGCCATGCTCTCTAGCGATCGTATACGCGGTGTTATCTAGATCCAGGTCGTCTGAAGGCGCAATCTCCAAGCGAACAGGTGCATAGGGCGCTACCTGAAGGCTATAGCTCACTGCCTTCCTCTCATGGGGCTCAAGTTCTATGAACCTCGACTCTACCAGCTGACTGCCGTAAAAGAGAGACACCGGAAACACAGATCTCTCGTCACTGAAGTTGTCGATAATCGCAAAGACTTGGGAGGGCCCTTCACCGTGAGGCGGCCTGCGTATCTCCAATGCCGTGATGGCGACATTTCTTGCCTCACCGCCGACAGTGACGATGTCCACCGGGAGACTGCCTGGATCAATCAGGCCCAGCCAGTCGTCTTGTACGCTAAAATTTCCGTCAGTGAAAAGCGCTACTGACTCAGCCTGTGAGCGGTCCTGTGCCAGGGCGGCCATCAGAGAAACAAGGCTGCCTGAGTTCGACGCCGCGTTCTTCACCTGCAGTTCTGAGATGGCTTTTTCTACTGAACGCCGATCTGTCGTATAGTCGAGACGTGAGACAGTCATTGAGTTAAACTCAAAAAGCGCGATCTCGGAGTTAGCAGGGAGTGAGCGCAAGTAGGAAACAGCCGCAGCCTTTGCTACGGAGAGCCTGTCTGGATCGACATCTGTAGCAGCCATACTTGCCGACGTATCAATAATCATTACGTAACGCTCAGGCTTGAGGACAAATCTGTTGATGAAAAACCCTGACAGCAAGAACGCGCAGACAACTACTAAGAGTATCTGGATCAAGAGCAACAGGTTGCGGACCAATCGATCCCATACTGAACGCCTGCCTGCTGACGTCAAAGCCTTCTGCCACAGGAGGACCGAAGAGACAATAACCTCCGTGCTCTTTGGCTGAAAGACATGGTAGGCTATAATGATCGGGATGAGCGCAAGCGACATCAAGTATAGCGGCCACAGAAATCCCATGCTCAGATGACTCCTTCCGCCGTGTCAGCGCGGGCACTCCTTCGAAGGCAACCTAAGCCGTCATTTGCAGCGCGGCCGAGAAAACGCGTTGGCGAGCGCCAGAATCAGCGCAGATACCCATCCGCAACAAGGGACCGAAACAGGACCTCTTTGAGCGGGGTAGCAGTGACAAGTCGGGTGTATTTCATCCCATAGGCATGACAGAACCGCTCTGCCTCTCCACAGAACTCCTCGAGCGCGGCCTGGTAATGCCTGAGCAAGCGGGGCCCGACAGATACATCCCTTATCTCAGATGTCTCAGAATCCACCACTCGCACATCGCCCTTGAGATCAGGATTTATCTCGGATTCTGCCAGACAGTGGATCAAGTATACGTCATGCCGCTGTGAGGCTAGGTGCTTCAGGCCAATTCGGTAATCCTCTGCGAACAGCAGGTCGGATATAACAACCACTACACCTGAAGGCCTAGACTCGGCAGCAACTGCAGTGCATGCGGCGTTAAACCCGGTTTCGGCTGAGGACGGGTGGTCTGTTCCAAAAAACCGCATCAACTCCGGGACTGCTCGCTTGCCCCTAAGCGCAGGCAGCCGCTTGAGTCCACCGGAGTCAAACACAGAAACTACGCACCTGTCACCGCCTGAGAGGATTATGTATGAAAGAGCCGCAGCCAGCCGCCTAGCGAACAAGTGCTTGCTCGGTTCTCCAAACCTCATGGACGGGCTGTTGTCTACGACCATGTAGACCTCGATATCCTCTTCGTCTCTAAAGAGCTTTATCAGCAGCTTGTCTACCCGGGCGTAGACGTTCCAGTCCACATAACGCATGTCGTCTCCGGGCGAATAATCCCGATAGTCTGCAAACTCGACGCTGCTTCCGTGTTTGACGCTGCGACGCTCGCCGCGAAACCTGCCGCTTACATC
The DNA here is from genome assembly GCA_900016865.1 of uncultured Clostridia bacterium. Lineage (GTDB taxonomy): Bacteria > Bacillota > DTU014 > DTU014 > DTU014 > DTU014. Next base: position 26,358 of record FIZI01000008.1, read on the forward strand.
CCTCTTGACAACGAGAGAGAGGCGATCCAAGCCCCTAAAGAAGTCGCTGCTAAATAACTCTTCCAAACTTCTTCTCCCCTCGTTTTTTCACCTCTGCCAAGACATCCTCGACAATCATGTCAGAGGTTATCCCGTCTGCCTCTGCCTCAAAGTTGAGGATCACTCTGTGCCGCAGTGCAGTGACAGCGACCGCGTCGACATCCAAGTAGCTGACATAATGCCTGTTATTGAGAACGGCTTTGACCTTGCCTCCAAGGATCATCGCCTGCGCTCCACGCGGGCTGACCCCGAACCGCACGTATTTCTTCACCATCTCAGTTGCTTCTTCACTATCCGGGTGAGTTGCCAGGACCACACGACTCACGTAGTTGTAGACTGGGATCGAGACGGGGGTTCGCACAAATACGCGCCTCAACTCGAGCAAAGTCTCTCCGTCTATGACTTTGTTGACTGAGATGTCAGTGCCTTCGGTGGTTCTCCTCAATATGGATGTCAGCTCGGTCAACGACGGATATTCAACATTGACCTTAAACATAAACCTGTCCAACTGCGCCTCAGGCAGCGGATATGTCCCCTCGAGCTCAAGCGGGTTCTCTGTGGCGAGGACTAAGAACGGTTGGCTTAGGACATGGCGTTCTCCAACCACAGTCACACTGCCTTCTTGCATGGCTTCGAGCAGGGCGGATTGAGTCTTTGGTGTCGCTCTGTTGATCTCATCCGCGAGCACTATATTGGCGAACACGGGCCCCGGCCTGAACTGAAACTCCCGTGAGCCGTCGGGGCCTTCTACGAGCACATTCGTACCCGTGATATCCGAAGGCATCAGATCAGGAGTAAACTGAATGCGCGAAAAGGTCATGTCAAATACCTGGCTCAGCGTTCGCACAAGCAGAGTCTTGCCAAGCCCGGGAACACCCTCAAGAAGCACATGCCCTCCAACCATCATGCCGGTAAGGGCAGTGTCAACTACGCTTTCCTGCCCGACTATGACGCGACCGATCTCTTGTCGTATCTTGTCATATGTCTCTCGCACCTCTGCAAACGACTCTTCATTCATGACGCCCCATCCTCTCTCATTTCAGGCCGTCGAAGTAGTTCGATACGATCTGCTTGTACCTCTCAGGGTATTCGCCTTCCAGTATCTGTCCTTCATAAGCTGCACCGGAGTATACCTTGAGCTGATCCGGAGGGCTCATCCCTACTTCGCCTTCTGCAGGAGTCCCTAGAACTGTGGACAGAGTCAGGTCTATCTCGTCTCCTTCACCGGTGAACCGATGATCTACGAGTGTCCTGTAACCCTCCAACCGCTCAGACACTGGCCCATAGAGTCTGTCGCCGGGCGATGTCCCGAGGCCTTCACCAGGCACATCTACAGGAAGCGACTGATCGACGGCAAAACCTTCGAAGCCGCCCGCCGAATCAGACGGAGCATCCTCGCCAGTGAGCAAACCCAAAGCAGCGTCCGAGTCCGACTCGAGTAGGTAATGAGATTGCTGTTCTTGGCTGTCCGTATTCCCAGGAATCGGTGTACCGCCCTCCTGCTGGGTTGCAGTGTATGAGCGCAGTAGCTCTGCCCTCTGCTCTATCAATTGATGGCGGCGTCTCGACGTGAGGTCCTCAAGGCGTTCCCTCTGCAGCAAATCCAACGCCCTCTCGGACAGCTCTGAGAGATTGCGCAAAGAGCTGTTGCGCTCAAGCTCGGACTGCAGCTCGGCGATCAGGCGCTGAATGGTTTCAAGCTCCTTTGGGTCCAACACATCCTTGGACATCTCCAAGAGGCCCTGTACGGTTTGGGCCATATCTTGAGCACTCCTCATCCGCTGTTGCATAGAGGAGTCCTGCATCTCGATAGCGGAGGCCGCAAGGAGCTTCATCGCCTCCTCCAACGCGGGGTTCTGCGCGGCTTTATTTGCCTGATCCAAACGAAGTCTCTCGATTTCCTGGAGCACCCGTGCAATCAACTCGTCGCTTGCAGCTCTTGTCTTCATTGACCGCTCGTTGATCCCCTTTGTCAGCCTTGAGAGCTCGTCCTGGAGATAGTCCGGATCTATTGAATCAGCAGCCATAGTGCGCGCCAGCTCTTCAGCTTTCTCGTACAGCTCTCGTTCCTCTCTGCTTAAATTTTCCGCCCTCGATGCATCAAGTGCAGCCCCAGCAAATTGCATCGACATACGCTTGAGGTCCCTGATCAAGAATGGATCTTGCTCTTCACCGATCATTCGGCCGGTCGGCACAAAGAAGTGCACAACGAGCAGCAGGGCTAGGGCTGCAGCTGTCACTCGCCACAGTCTCGGTATCTCCAGGCCGATAATGCGGCTCTCGGGTGTTGATACAAGCAAACGTGCAACGTCTCGAAGGAACGGCCGCAGATAAAGGGGGTCGATCTCGTCCGGCCTGCTCAAAAAGTCCACGGCGCTCTCAACCATGCCCGGCTGCGTAACCTCTCGATCAATAAAGGCAGCGAGCTCCAGATCTTTGACAGGGCGCAGTGATGCCCAGAGAAAACTCATGCCCGCCACAGATCCCACAGCCAATAGCAGAGTGTCTGATGAGTAAAAAGACACGGGTATATATACTACCTTGTTCACGGCTGCTACTGCGATCGCCACAAACAACACGGCAGTTATGCCAAGCAGTGCTAGCTCCAAAAAGAGAAGCACGCGGTATCTCAGCCTAAGCCAAAGTAGTCTACGCCTTATCACATCGCGATAGGGGACCAGCCAGGACTCACTCATCACCCGAACCTCCATGCTAGAGGCTGCTATGCTATGAGACGGCATCCGTAGTTGCAGGTAGCTCGATCCGCTGCAACTCCATACGATCCGCCACAACTCCATTATATAGGATCTACAAAGCACAGACTACTGACGCGAATCCCAAATATTGGATGAGCGCACACTATTAGTACACCAAACTCATATGGGGTATCCAGCATAAGACGAGATTTTTCCTCGTCATTTGCATTTGACCACATATGCACATCAGACCTTATATATAGAGTCATCGAGACCCAATTTAAGCCAGTGGGTTTTGAGCTGTGTCCCCGAAATCTGCTGCTGGGCTGAACAAGAAAGCCGACCGCACATGTCGGTCGGCTTGCCGTAGACAATGACTTCGGCTGTACTCCTAGACCTCGGCTGTACTCCTGCCTAAGAGCTCAAGGAAGCTAGAACAGGTTGCCCATGCTGAAATGCAGCCTTCCGTCTCCGCCGGAGAAACCGTAGTCAAACCTCAATATGAAACCAGGAGTCAAGGCAAACCTAACACCTACTCCATAGCCCATCTTAAAACCGTCGAGGCTCATTGACTCGCCCTTGGCAAACGCATTGCCTGCATCGACAAATACAACGCCTTGGAGGTTCTTTGCTAAGTCGACTCTGTATTCGAGGTTGACCACGGCCATCTTGTCGCCAATCAAGGTGTTGTCTGCAATCCCTCTCACGGTGTTGGTGCCGCCGATTCTCCAAAGCTCATGCGAGGGCACGTCTCCAGAGGACAAGCCCAACAAGGCTCTTGCTCCAAAAACATGTCCTGACTTGACAGAGAACAAACGGCTGAATGAGAAGTTGTACTTGATGAAGTTGAAATCTCCGCCCAGCACGCCGCCTGCATACTTGATGCCCAGGCCTGCTTGGCCTCCGGTCTTGGGATCGGTGAAGCTGTCTCTCGTATCTCTGGAGACCCCTGCCTCGATAGCGTGGGTCCTACCGCCCTTGGTGACTCCCGGAGGAGGCGTCTCGTCCCAAACGTTGCGTGTATCCTCGATCGACACAGTGCCGTATATCGAAGTATACGGATCCAGGTACCTGCCTAGGCCAAGCAGTCCGCCTTTGCGATACTCGGTGTAGTTGATCTTCTCAACTGTCCTATCTCGATATGTGTCGAACAGGGCGACATTTAGAGACAGTTCTGTGTCGCCAAGTCTCGGAGCGCCGTATGCAACCTCGTAGTAGCGCCCCTTCTTGCTCAGCTCCGCAAAAAGGTGAGCACTGTGCGCTCTGCCAAGGAAGTTGTCCTCAGCTAGCTTGACCTGTGCGCCCACTCCTTCTTCTGAGTTCCACCATATAGCTCCGTCGAAGTAAGCTGTCTTTTGTTCAAATACCTCGAAAGTGACGTCTATGTCCGCAGAATCCGGCCGAGCCTCAGGTATGATCGCTACATCTTCGAAGATGCGCAAGTTGTAGATGCGACGAGCGTCCTCTTGAAGTTTGGGAATGCAGAACAGGTCGCCCGGCTTGGTCTTGATTTCTTTCCAGATCACGTCTTCTTTGGTCTTTTCAAACCCGACAACCTTGATACTGCCGATTCTGCCCTCCTCGACAATAACGGCTAGCTTGCCGTTCTCGTCTATGAACGGATCTGCGACTGTCAGGGCAATGATATACCCGTCCCTGCTGTACAGGTCAATGATCGCCTGAAATGCTTCATCAAGTGCGTTACGGTTGATTGCTACCCCTTTTTCCAACTCAATGAGTGCTTCGAGTTCGCTATCAGAAAAGACCGTATTGCCCTCAAAAGTAGCTCCTCTGTACGCAGGAAGCTCCTCAACCCTGAACGTCAGCCTGACTCCGCCCAGAAACTCAGAAACAGACGGGACGACACTTATGAAGTACCCCATATTGAAGACCTCGTTGGCCCCGCGCTGAATTACCTCATCAGTCAGTTGAATACCGGGTTTGATCGATAGGGCGCTGCGGATCTGCTCAGTCGGTATGGTCACATTGCCGACTACAGATATTGCTGAGAGACTTCCGTACGAAACTCCCGAGGCGTCTTCGGAAACTGTCTCGCTTTCCTCCGACAGCGGCTCCGACTCTACGCTCTCACCTTCTATGCCTCCTGCTGGCTCGGGAAGTGCCTCTCCAAGAGCCTCATACCCTTCATCTGCTATGGCTTGCGTGATCTCACCAAGCTCGCCATTGTCAGTTGGCTCGACTGCTATCGCGATCTGCCCAATCAAAAGACTCATAAGTATCAGTCCAACAGCGACAAAGGTCCGGGCTCGTCTACTCCCTGACGCGGCCAATCGAATCGTCATTGCCTAATCCAACCCTTCCTACTCAATAATGTACAAAAACCTCTATGAGCCTGATGCTCTATTAGGTATTGATGCAGATTCAACGTAGTATTAGTCTGTATTCTCTATGTCTCCTTCATTTCCTCTATAGCGTGTCTTTTTACAAATGATGGGACAACGCCTATAGCAGCACTGTTCTCGACAAAACCAGGAACTAATGCTAGATTGAAATCGTCTTAATGGACTGCACGGCTCACTACTTGTATAGATACGAAAACCAACGAATGAAGATCTAGGGACGTGGGAAGGTGTTTTACGGTGTTGGAATCGGCAAGCAGCATCAACGATCGAGCAAGGGAGTCAAGCGCATTTGTCCAAGATCTCTTTGCTGAGATAAGAAAAGTGATAGTAGGCCAACAGCGACTCGTTGAACGGCTGCTCATAGGACTGTTGACCAACGGACACGTCTTACTCGAAGGAGTCCCGGGCTTGGCAAAGACCCTTGCGGTGAAGTCACTGGCGGCAGCTGTTGACGCGAGGTTCCAGCGGATTCAGTTCACACCGGACCTCCTGCCGGCAGACCTCATAGGGACTCTCATCTACAATCCTTCAACCGGCTCTTTTACAACACGAATGGGGCCGATTTTCGCAAACATCGTGCTTGCAGACGAGGTGAACCGTGCCCCGGCCAAGGTCCAAAGCGCCCTGCTCGAAGCAATGGAGGAGCGCCAGGTCACTATAGGCGACACGACCTATCAACTTGACGAGCCGTTTCTGGTGCTGGCAACTCAAAACCCACTGGAGCAGCAGGGCACATACCCACTGCCTGAAGCTCAACTGGACAGGTTCATGATGAAAGTCAACATCACCTATCCTACGAAGGACGAGGAAAAGGAGATCTTGTCGCGCATGGCGCGAGTGGATTCACCGATTCAGATCAAGCCGGTCGTGTCGCTCGAGGACATCATGAACGCGCGCAAAGTAGTCGACAGCATCTACATAGATGACAAAATCAAGGACTACATAGTCGACATCGTGTTTGCAACGAGGAAACCCTCAGATTATGGCGTAGATATGGACAACTACGTCGAGTACGGCGCTTCCCCGCGCGCATCCATATTCCTCACACTAGCAGCCAAGGCATACGCCTTTATACAGGGCCGAGGCTATGTCGTTCCCCACGACGTGAAGTCCATAGGCATGGACGTCCTAAGGCACAGAGTAGTAGTCAACTACGAGGCGGAGGCTGAGGGCATATCTTCAGAAGACCTAATAAGAGCAGTATTTGACAGAGTGGAGACTCCTTAGGCTACCGGAGTGTGTTCACCAATGCTCGCTGAAGAAATCATCAAAAAAGTGAGGGGCTTACAGATCCATGCACGAAGGCTCGTCACTGATATTCCGTCGGGCCAGTACTCAAGTGCGTTCAGAGGCTCGGGCATGGAGTTTGACGAAGTCCGAGAATACCAGCCCGGAGACGATGTCCGCGCCATTGACTGGAACGTCAGTGCGCGAATGGGCTCCCCGTACATAAAGCGGTTTGTAGAGGAACGAGAGCTGACGGTCATGCTCGTGGTCGATTTGAGCTTGAGTCAGTCCTTCGGCTCTTTCTCGTCGCAGAAGAGCGACGTAGCAACCGAGCTCTCTGCAGTGCTCGCCTTTCTTGCTACGAGCCACAATGACAAAGTCGGCCTAATCGCATTCTCGGATCAGGTGAACCTGTTTGTGCCGCCCGACAAAAGCAGGAAACACGTGCTTAGGATCATCAGAGAAATCCTCTGCTCGCAGCCGACAGGCAAGGGCACTGACCTAAAAGGTGCACTGGACTATCTCAACAAAGTCATGCGCAGAAGCACTGTGACGTTTCTCATATCCGACTTCTGCGCTCCTGACTTCTCAACCGCCTTGAGGCTTGCGTCCAGGCGGCACGACATAGTGGCGCTTAGGGTGATAGACCCGTGGGAGCTGGAGCTTCCTCCAGTTGGACTGCTAGAGCTGGAGGACCCTGAGACAGGCCGGCACGTCCTGGTTGACACCAGTTCAAGACAGGTACGCGAGCACTACGCCAGACTGGCTGCTGATCATCAGAGCAGCCTATCGTCGCTTTTCCAATCGTGTGACATCGACTACGCAGACATATTCACGGACAGGCCTTATATAGTGCCCCTTCGCGCTCTCCTCAGCCGCCGCGAACACAGGAGGCGTCTGCGGCCGTGAGATCAAGTCATGTTACCGGAGCCATCGGTCGGTTGTACTCCATCGGCAGGCAGTTTCTCCTCCGCCTGCTGCGCTTCAGCGGATCCGAGCGCACCTGGCAGATGGCACTCTGTTCAGCTGTCTTGGCATGCATGTGCGCAGCATTGGCGTGTACAGCTGCGTCGGCTGACTCAAAGCAGAGCATCTTCTGGGACGTCACCGATGACGATATCAAGGCCAAGTTGGTTGTGCCCGCCGAAGATGTAGGCCTCGCGTCAGTCGCCACCTTTGAAGTCAGCGTGCTCGCTTCGCCAAATGTACGATATGAACTGGAGATTCCAAAGTCCGAGTGGATCAAGCAGGCGATTGAGGTAGTAGGCGAAGCACCTGTACTAGTGGAAAAGGGAGACGGCGAGTCTGTGCCCGACATCTGGCAGGTCCAAGTCATGCCGCTTGATGCAGGTACATTCGACGTCTCAGGGCCGACCATTGTCTATGGGCCCTCCGGACTCGATGAAAGCCAGGCAGAGGTGTCAGCGTCAGCTTCAAGGCTAATACTGCCATCGCGCACCTTGACAGTCTCAAACCCGCTCGAAAACACGGACGATGCACAATTGAGCGCGATGAAAGACCCACTGGCTGCAAAGGTAGACTACAGCCGTCTAGTCCTCATGTTCTTGTGCATTGCTGCAGCTGCATTGTTTGTAACGGCGATCATATGGATCGCCCGACGATTGCGATTTGGGCGTACGCAAGAGCCAACAGACAGCGCTCCAACAAGGCCAGCACACGAAATCGCCTATGAGCGACTCAGGGCCATCGAAAAGTCCGGACTCATCGAGCGGGGTTGCTGCCGCGAGTTCCACTACGCGATCTCTGAGTGTCTCAGAGAATACCTCAAAAACCGCTTTGGCATTCCAGCCTTGGAGATGACAACCGAGGAATATCTGGAATACAGCCGAGTGCGAGAAGATCTTCCTTACATATGTCGAGACAAAGCTGGCGAGATTCTGAGGCTGAGCGACCTTGTCAAGTTCGCCAAGAGAGAATCTCTGATAGACGAGATGAGGCTTGTGCTTTCGAGTGTCCGCAGATTAATCGATGAGACTGTCGAAAAGGATGACGTGCATGAAGGCGAGGTGGAGGAGCAGTGACGTTTGGCAATCCCTACGCCCTCATTGGCCTGCTAATCGTGCCGATACTAATCGCCTTGAAAAAGAAGGCAAAGAGGGATGACGCTGCAATAGGGTTCTCCTCACTGCAGCATCTTCTACACGCGCCCACCACCTGGAAAACACGGGCAGTGCGCGTCCTTCCTGTGCTTAAGTACATAGCTCTGTCACTGCTCGTGATAGCTCTGGCTCGACCGGTCATTCCCGTGTACCACTCGAGAGCCCGTGGCGAAGGCGTCGACATCGTCCTCGCTCTTGATGTCTCAACAAGCATGCTCGCAGTAGACCTCTCTTTGGACAATAAGCCTGCCAGCAGGTTTGACGCTGCGAGACGCGTTGTAGATGATTTCATCGCTGCCCGAGCGTCCGATCGAATCGGTGTAGTTGTGTTTGCAGGCAGGCCATATACGCTGGCTCCGCTCACCTGGGACCACGAGTGGGTAAGGCTGCGTCTGGAGGATGCCAAAGTAGGCATGATCGAAGACGGCACTGCCATTGGATCTGCCATAGTAGCTGCTGCAAACAGGCTCAAGGACTCGGATGCAAAAAGCAAGGTTATCATCCTCCTGACGGACGGCAGCAACAACGCGGGTGAGGTGCAACCAGAGACGGCAGCTGCCGCAGCTGCAGCCTTGGGGATCAAGATCTATACCATTGGCGCAGGGGCCGAGGACACTGCACCTTATCCGGTCACAGATGTCTTTGGCAGGACAGTGTATACGCAAGTTCCTGTAGAGATCGACGAGGAGCTCCTGCAAACAATGGCTGAGCAGACCGGAGGCATGTTCTTCAGGGCGACTGACGGCGAAAGCCTAAAGGACGTCTACAGGCAAATAGATGAGATGGAGAAAACACAGATCGAATTCGATGCATTCATGCAACACCGGGACATGTACCCCGTCCTGATAGTGGCAGCACTGGGGCTTTTGCTTGTAGAAGCCGTTGCATCTCAAACAGTATTACGGAGGTTGCCATGACGTTCGCGAGGCCTGAGTTGTTGTGGCTGATACTCGCAGTTCCATTTGCCTATGTACTGATGCGCTTGTCAGACAGGGCGCAGCTTTCGAGGCTGTCCAAGTACTCCGGCCCGCTAATCGCTGAAGCAGCGAACGCAGCCATAAACCCCCGCGGCAGGGCTGTGAAACGGGCTTTTCTCCTAATAACGCTTGCTCTCTTGGCGCTAAGTGCTGCAGGCCCATCATACGGAACGACCCAGGTGCCTGAGTTTGACGCAGGCGTTGACATCATGCTGGCCGTCGATGTCTCACGCAGCATGCTCGCGAACGACATCCTGCCCTCCAGGCTGGAGGCTGCACGCCTTTCCATACAAGACCTCACTCGAAATCTAAGAGGCGAGCGAATCGGGCTAGTGGCGTTTTCGGGCACTGCGTTTACTCTGTGTCCACTGACATCCGATTACTCGGCATTCCTGCTCTACTTGCGTGATTTGTCAGTGGAGTCGATTCCAAGAGGTGGGACAAACCTGGAGCAGGCATTGACTACTGCAGTGAGATCTCTCGACGGCGATGGCGACAGGCCGCGAATTATCATTCTCCTGTCCGATGGAGAAAACCACGAAGGAAACCCGATCGCAGCTGCACGACTCGCGGCCGACAGAGGCATAACCATCTACACCGTTGGAGTCGGTACCTTGGAAGGGGAAATCATACCTATAGTAGACGAATACGGCAGGCAGTCGTATCTTCAAACAAGCGACGGCCGAATCGTGAAGTCTGAGCTTCATGAGTCGCTGCTGCAGGAGATTGCGCATATCGGAGGCGGCGAGTACCGAAGGGCCGTACAGGCTGACTTCGGCCTTACAGAGATCTACGACGCATTCATAGCCTCCCTCCGCGGTGAAACAGCGGACTCAGTGGACGTCTCACAATCAGATGCACGGGTTCGAGCTAGAAATGTTCCTGTAGACAGGTATTACATACCACTGTTTGCGGCCGTCGCCCTCATTTGTTGTGAACTGCTGATAGCTGAGAGGAGGCGAAGCAAATGACACTCAAGAGACAGCTATTGCGGCGTCGTACACCTCTCAAGCTTATAGCACTGCTCGTTGTCATGCTTGCGACCGCTCTGACAAGTGTGGGCTGGATTGACCCTAGGGCTGATTCTATAAACAAAGCCAATTCTTTGCTCAAAGAGGGCAGCTATGAAGACGCTCTCAAGCTATACGAAAACGTGCTGGTCAAATATCCCGATGACATCACAGGTAGGCTCAACTCAGCCATCGCTCTCTATGCGATCGGCAGGTATGAGGACAGCTCTAGTCGGTTTAGCGAGGTGCTGGCTGTCCTTTCAACGTCAGGTGCGAAACTCTCTAGTGAAGCAGATAGACTGGCCAAGACGATCTCGCACTACGGCATCGGTTGTGCGCAGTTCAAACTGGGGTCAGCCCTTGAGTCTGTGTCAGAGGCATCAATCTCCAGCCAGGGTACACTGAACGCTGCAATCGAGCACTACAGGCGGGCGTTGAACAGTTTTGGCAACGCTCTGAAGCTTGACCCAGAGGACGAAGACGCCAGGCACAACTACAGAGTGACGTACGAACGCCTCAAGAGGCTGGAGCAGCTTCTCGACCCGGATGCTTCCAGCCGACAAGACGGCGAAGATGATCAGCAAAGTGAGGCCGGTGGCCAAGACAGTCAAGATGACGGAGCGGGCCAAGACAGTCAAAGCGACAGAGCCGACCAAAACAGCACGGACAACCAGGCCGAGCAGAGCAGCCAGGAGAGTCCATCCAACACGCGAAGCCACGAAGGTGAAGACGAAAAACCTGAGCAGGCTGAAGCCGAGCAAACGGGTCAACAGCTGCAGGCTGCACAAGATACAGGCAGCCAGGGCAATATGACTGTTGAGGAAGCTCTGCGGCTCCTTGAGATGATGGACTCAAGCGACCAATATGGGGTTCTGGTTCAACACCAGTTTGGCGAAAGCTCTGGGGAGTATCCGGACTGGTAAGCTACTCGTGCGACTGAGGTGGAGTGGGTATGAACTCGACAAGTCTACCAAGACATTTGATCTTCTGTGCACTTGTAATCCTGGTTGTGCTATCAGCGCCCTTTCCCTGCGCACTAGCAGCAAGTGAACAGGACAGTCTCGCTGTGTCCGCGAGCATCAATAAACAGGCTATACGAGTCAACGAGGTAGCTACACTGTCGGTCACAGTAGAAGGCCTAACCGACTGTGACGTCCCGCACATCCCGGATATAGAGGGCCTTCAGATCAGGTACGTCGGGCCTTCGACTCAGATTAGCTGGATAAACGGCGAGTTGACGCAGTCCGTGTCCTTTAGGTACACCGTGCAATCCACACAGCCCGGGACCTACAAGATCCCTGCAATCAAGGTCAGTGCAGATGGAAAAATCGGCTGGACAGAGCCCATTGAGATCGAGGTGACTGCTGCGACGGACAGCATCAAGCGACAGCAATCCGCTTCTGACAGCTCGCTTTTCCTTCTACTTGAGCCGGAGAAGACAACTGTATATCCTGGCGAGAAGCTCCAGGTGAAGGCGATCTTGTGCATCGACGGTGTGAGGATCACAGAAGTCACATATCCGCAACTCTCAGGATCCGGGTTCCTGGTAGGCGAGTTTAGCGAGCCGCTGCAGGGCCGACAAACCGTGAACGGCCGCACTCTGCAAACCTTGGAGTTCACCACTTATGTGACCGCGGCTGTCACTGGAGAGCTCAACGTAGGCCCTGCCTCCATAAGATGCGAGATCATAGTCCCCGCTCAGTCGAGAAACCCTTTTGCGGATTTCTTTGCTGGCGGTTTCCCAGACTTCGACTCGTTTTTTGACTCGCCGTTTTTTAGCTCGACCACCACGACTACAGTGACCGTGCAGTCTGAGCCACTGACGCTGACCGTCAAGCCCTTCCCGGATGCGGGCAAACCGCCATCTTTTCACGGTGCGGTTGGCAGCTTCACAGTGTCGGCTTCGGCTACGCCCACAGCAGTGAGAGTGGGAGACCCCATCAATCTCAGAATAGAGGTATCCGGCGACGGCAACATGCGATCCGTCTTGGCTCCTAGGATTTATGATTCGGACCAGTTCAAGACCTATGACCCAATAGTGCAGTCGACGTCCGAGTCCAGCAAAGTGTTTGAGCAAGTCATCGTTGTAAGAGATATCTCTGTGTCTCAGATACCGCCGGTGAGTTTGGCATTCTTCAATCCCAAGACCGAGCGGTACGAGATCGCCAGCAGCGAGGCTATCCCGATCACTGTCACGCCGGGGGCAGTTGTTCAGGCCGGCTCGAAGTCAACTGCGAGGCAGACAACTGCAAGAAGCCAATCCAGCGATGAATGGGGAAGCCCTCAAACGGGTCTGCTGTACATCAAGAGGTCTCCGGGCAGGCTGGCACTCCTGGGCGATCCGATACGGTCGCATGGTTTCGTGGCCTACGGCACGGCAGTTGCTACACTATTTTTGGCTGCAAGCGTTGCAATGTCTGCCTACAAGCGAGCCTCCCAAGGCAGAGACCAGTACAGACAACGCGAGAAGGCATGTCAAAACGCTCTGTCTGTCATCAAACAGCTCGAATCCGAGGTCTCTCGAAGGGACACCAGAAAGGTCGTTGACGAGGCGAGGAAGACGCTTGCATCTGTCATTCGGATGGAAGGCGGCCTCAAGCTTCAAGACGAGAATGCGGCAGACGAGATCCTAAGGCGCCTCGATACCCTCTACTACTCCCCTGTATGTCCTAGCGAGCAGGAGGCGAGGGAAGCCCTGTCCTTGTGCAGGCAGGCAGTAGAACACATAAAGGACAACTGCAAGAGACCCGATCGAGAGCCTGTGCCACCTGCAAGTGCTCTGCTGCTGCTACTCACACTAGCCGTAGCCGTAGCCCCTCACGCATTGGCGTCAACTGATAGCAGGGACACCGCGCTGAAGCTCTTTTATAGAGGCAACAGCCTGTATGAAAGCGGGGACTACCAGCTTGCAGCAGACGCATACAAGCAGGCGATAGAGCGAGGATATGTCAGCGGGAGCCTGTACTACAACCTGGGCAACGCCCTCGCAAAAGCCGAGTCATACGCCGAAGCACTGCTCAGTTATTTGCGCGCAGCCGAGTTCATTCCGAGAGACCGTGACCTGCAGCACAATACTGAGTTTGTCATGACTGCTTTAGGTCTTGGAGCGCCTTCAAGCCAAATGCCGTTGGAGTCAAACAGTCTAAACCAGACAGTCAGGCGCTTTACCCAGTCAGAGTGGGCAATAGCCGCAGTCAGTGCTTATATCGCGTTCTGCGTGCTGGCCGCCTGGAAGTTATTGCGCAGGGATAAACCGAGCCCTCCAACCGCCACGATCGCAGCAGTCGGTCTGATCCTGGTAGTGACTGTGTGTGGGACTCTATATCGCCGAAATCTGTATCTCAACGACCACAGGGTTGTCGTCACAGTGCAGGAGGCCCCGGTTCGCTTTGAGCCTGACGCCTCTGCACCGGTTCGTTATACGGCATCAGCCGGAAGCATTCTGTATGAAGCCGGTGAGCCAGACGGCGACTTCCTGATCGTGAGAGACCAAAGCGGACAGCTGGGTTGGATTGAGGCATCGGCAATCCAACCGGTCAGGCCAGAGGCCAAGTGAGCGACTGGAAGTGAGGCCAACTCGATACGCATCGAGCGGCCTCTTTTTTCCTCATGTGCTCTGGCAATCGTCCGTTCTACTCAGAATCCTGAGTAGAAGGCCCCACAGCCTCCCTCGGATCCACAATGCCGTTCCTAATCGAGAAAAGCGCTATCTGAGTCCGGTTGTCCAGCTGAAGCTTCTTTCTTATGCTGGTCACATAGTTCTTTACCGTCTTGTCACTGATAAACAGTCTCTTGCCAATCTCCTTATTACTGAGGCCTATGGAGACCAGCGGGAGTATTTCTTTCTCTCTCGGATTCAGCCGGTCAATGAGCTTGATCTCGTCAGTTGTCCGTGCGCTGGCAACCATGGGTGTCTGACACCACCTCTCCGCATGTCCTGCCTACAGACATAAGGAGAAGCCGCTGGGTGATCTATCAGGTCTCAGTGGCGACTGCTCATTACGACCTCCTATCGTCTGCACAACCTAGTAGCAGGATTCTCACTTAGTCGCTACATAGTATGTGGACGTAAGGATAAACGTGACCTGCTACACCAGCTCATAGCTGGTACTTTAGAACAAGGGAGAGATATTAGTGATCAACCGCTGATTGAGTTACAACGATCAAACACTTATCGGCATCTGCTACGCGTCCAACCCTCCAACGTCCTGGTACTTTGACCTGCTCTTGATAAAGCGCGATAAGAAACCAAGCGAGACCCTTTGCTTACTCAGGACATCGGATGCAACGGCTCCCAGCAGCACCAGACCCTTTACGACCTGCTGCCAGTGGGTGCTAATTCCCATAATAGACATTCCGTTGTTCAAGATGCCCATGATGAGGGCCCCGACCAATGTGCCTCCGACAGTACCGACCCCGCCGTAAGCGCTAGCGCCTCCTATGAAGCACGACCCGATAGCATCTAGCTCGAAGTTCTGTCCTGCCTGAGGTGACGCTGAGTTAAGCCGTGCAGCAAACACAATGCCTGCAACAGCAGCAAGGAAAGCCATGTTGACATATGCTAAGAAAAGCAGCTTGTTCGTCTTGACACCGGACAGACGAGCAGCTTTCTCATTGCCTCCCAGAGCATACAGGTGTCGGCCCATCACAGTGTGCGAAGTCAAGAAGTTGTACACTATTAGGATGATTCCCACAGTTATCAGGACCATGGGGATGCCGCGATAGGACGCCAGCGTGTAGAACAGCCATACAACACCCAGTGAAATGACTGCCATTCTCGAGCCCAGTGTCCAGACGCTCTCAACCGAGTAGTTCTTTTTCTTCCGGGACAAGTAACCCATCACTTGGGTAACACAGTAGATGGCAGCGATCAACACGCCTATTAGCAGCGAAGTAGTGTTTCTGACGCCGAACAGCCTTGCCTCGGGAAACAAGTCCGGTATATACCCGGTGGAGTAAGCCAGGTACTCCTTCGGAAACGGAGCAATAGTGAGTCCGCCAAGTACAATGAGTGTCAGTCCACGGAAAACGAGCATGCCGGACAGAGTGACTATAAAGGCGGGAATCCGGGCGTATGCGATCCAAAAACCTTGCCATATCCCCATCGCGATTCCAATCAGAAGGCACAGCAGTATGGACAGGTGAGGATTCCACCCCCATGTAATGATGAACGTAGCGGCACACGCTCCGATTAGGGCTACTTGTGACCCGACCGAAAGGTCGATGTTGCCTCCCGTTAGAATGCACAGCAGCATCCCGACAGCCAAGATGACCACATAAGCGTTTTGAAATATGAGGTTTGATACATTCATGGGTTTGAGCAAAACACCCTTGGTGAGTATCTGGAAGACAAGAATGATCACAAGCAGCGCCAAGAGCATCATGTACTGCCTCAGGTTATTACGAAACACCGTCCACAGACTGTTCATGCGCCAATCTCTCCCTTGCTATGCTGCATGATCCGATTCATGATTTCTTCCTGAGTCGCTTCCCCTCGCTGAAACTCCGCGATTATCTGTCCTTCGTTCATAACATAGATACGGTCACACATGCCCAAGATCTCCGTCAGTTCCGAGGAGATAAAAAGGATTGATTTCCCCTGCTGTGCCAAATCGTTGATTATCTGATAGATCTCATACTTAGCGCCGACGTCAACGCCACGCGTAGGCTCATCGAGGAGAAGCACATCGGGTTGAGAGTAGATCCACTTGCCTAGGAGGACCTTCTGCTGATTGCCACCTGACAGGTTTGCCACCAGCTGCTCAATACTGGGTGCCTTGATATCTAGGGCCTCCCGGTAGTGCTCTGCGTACTTCCTCTCCAAGTCGCGGTCTATCCGCCCGTTCTTGGAGACAAAGTCCATGCGAGGGAGTGTTATGTTGTGCATGACACTGCTGCCTAGCAACAAGCCGCTTTCCTTGCGGTCTTCTGTTACGTATGACAGGCCGGCTTCGATCGCTTTAGGAATAGAAGGCAACTCAACTGTCTTGCCGTCTTTGATTAGGATGCCGGAGGTCCTGGTTCCATAGGCTTGACCGAATATGGACATGGCGAGTTCGGTGCGTCCGGAACCTATTAGCCCATAAATTCCCACCACTTCACCCTTATGGACTTTGAGCGAGACATCGTCTACAACGACACGTTCAGTGAATTGCTCGTGATAGACAGTGAAGTTGCGCACCTCCAAACCGACTTCGTCGCGAACCGTATTCGGGCGATGCGGGAACCGCTCAGTCATTTCCCGGCCGACCATACCCCTGATTATTCGCTCCTCCGAGATGTCATCGACCCTCTTGTCCAAGGTCTCGACAGTCGAACCATCGCGCAGAATCGTGATTCTGTCAGCACAATAGGCAACCTCGTTGAGCTTGTGAGAGATGATTATGGAAGTAATGCCCTTTTCGCGTCGTAGCGTCAGCAGGAGGTCAAGGATCTTTTTGGATTCGGTCTCGTTGAGGCTAGATGTAGGTTCATCCAAGATGAGCAGGCGCACGTTCTTTGCAAGGGCTTTGGCGATCTCGATCAGCTGCTGTTTCGCGACGCTCACATCTTTGACCAGCGTTCGCGGGTTTTCATTCAGCCCGACGATACTCATGTATTCCTCGGCTTTCCGGTACGTCTGGTCCCAGTCGATGATTCCTCTCCTCTGTTGCTCATTCCCAAGGAACATGTTCTCTCCTATCGACAGGTAAGGTACAAGCGCCAGCTCCTGATGAATGATGACGATGCCCAAGCGCTCCGAATCCTTGATCCCCTGGTGCTTGCATATTTTCCCGTCAAACAAGACGTCGCCGGAATACGATCCGTAGGGATGAACCCCACTCAACACGTTCATCAACGTGGTCTTCCCCGCGCCGTTTTCGCCTACAAGTGCATGGATTTCGCCCTCTTCGACACTGATGTTTACGTTGTCCAGCGCTCTGACACCGGGGAACTCCTTGGTGATAGATCTCATCTCTAAGAGTGCCAATCTTCCATCCTCCCGATAGAGTAAGGAGCGGGCTTGCCCGCCTCCTTCACACAATGCCGTAGATGACGCCGAGCCTCACGCGGCTACTTCTCGAGCTTGACCACGCGTTGAAGGGGCGGGCAGGTGCTGAACACCCACCCACCAAGTGCCACGGACCGCGCTAGAGTCCAAGCTGCTCAGGCGTGTAGTAGCCGCTGTCGATCAACAGCTCTTTGTAGTTGTTGATATCTGCGAATACCGGAGTGCACAGATACGTCGGAACGACAAAGACACCATTGAAGTAGGTCGTGGTATCGTTGACCTCAGGCTCTTCGCCCTTCACAATAGACTCGATCATCTGAACTACTCTCGCAGCGAGGGTGCGAGTGTCCTTGAATATGGACATGGACTGCAGTCCTGCGATTATGTTCTTGGTGTTTGCAATGTCGCAGTCTTGTCCGGTGATGTACGGCATCTTCTCGAACCCTGCACCGACCAGCGAATTGGTCACGCCCAGAGCGGTAGAATCATTGGAGCAAAGCACTGCGTGCAGCGGAGTGCCGTCGGAGTAGTTCGATGCGATCAAGTTGTCCATGCGTGCCTGCGCCCTCTCAGAAGACCAAGCTAGTGTCGCGACAGCCTCGAACGCGATCTGCCCGGACGGGACACGCACCTTGCCGCTCTCGATGTAAGGCATGAGAACATCTATTGCGCCCTGGTAGAAGTAGCGCGCGTTGTTGTCGTCAGGGGAACCGGCGACGATTTCCATGTTAACCGAACCTTCGAGGGTCTCCAGTCCAAGGGCTTGGACCAGATACTCACCCTGAAGCTGCCCTACCTTGTAGTTGTCAAATGTGGCGTAATAGGAAACTGCATCTGTCTCCATAATGAGCCTGTCGTAGGCGATTACGGGGATACCCTCTTCTTTGGCGATTGCCAGGACCGTACCCAATGAGCTGCCATCTATGGCCGAGATAACCAAGATGTCTGCGCCGTTCAAGATCATGTTTTCGATCTGGGCAACCTGCAAAGCTACATCGTTGTTCGCATACTGCAGGTCAACAACATAGCCTGCCGCTTCTAGCATCATCTTCATGTTGGCACCGTCTTGATTCCAACGCTGCAAGCTCTGTGTCGGCATTGCGACACCTATCCTCACCTGGGCCAACGCAGCGCTTGGAATCGCCAACGCCATGACTAGGAGCAGAACAACCAGATACTTCTTCATTCAAATAACCCTCCTTGCCGAATTCGTTTGTAGAGGTGTACTTCGCATCCTTCATACTAGAGATGCACGGGTTCAATTCCTCCAAACTGAGCTGCCTCTGTGATACGACACATTGAGCCTGCGTGGCTATGTCAAAGCCCGCCGATTCCAATCCTCAGGAACCAGCGGGCTTTGTGCGTAGTCTTGAAAGGCGGCGTTTGGAAGAAATTGAGCCTGGATGGCTCAATATATAAGGTTTCGTGTACGTATGTGGTCGGATGCAAATGACGAGAGATAACCTCATCATATGTTGGATACCGCATACGAATCGAGTGCATTATCAGTGTAAGTGCATCCAATATTTGAGAGCAGCGTCAGTGCTGATCGATCTCTCAATAGTCGTCCCGGCCTATATCGCAGGAATGAGAAGCTTGGAGCCCGGCCTCAACTCGTCCTTGCTCTCAAGCTTATTTGCTTTCATCAGGCTGTCGACAGTAATCTTATACCTCCTCGCTATTTTCCATGGAGAATCGCCCTCTTGAGTCACGTAATAAGTGATGACTGCAGGATCCCTCTCCTCTGGCTTCACGAGCTCGCAATCAGTTACAGCTGCAAACTGCCTGACTTCGAAGACTCTGACCCCGATGCTCACTACTACAGAGTATTCGACCCTGCGACGGTCGGCCATGGGGTCGACCTCGAGATCGACGACACTAACCCATGCTTCACCGATCATTCCCGGCCGGGAATCTCCGACATCTATTGTGTACTCAAACGGAATGTCCTCAAACTGCACAGCCCTAACAGGAGGCAGCTTGTCTCTACTCTCAAACTCTTCGTCGAGGCTAGTCTCAGAGGCATACACCAGATCAATATCCAGAGTCCCTTCTACCACTACTCGGCCGTCGTCAGGTTTGCATACATCGATTCTGACATCTGCGGCCTTGGCCAACACAGCTGGTTCATCTCCGCCATAGAAAGCTGGAAATCCATCAGGCAGCTGAGCGGTACCAGTGAGCATAGCCTCTGTCCGCTCTTCGCTGACAGTATCAAAGGTCCTAATCTGCTTGCGCTGAACGTCGACGATCTCCTGTCCCAAAGATTCAACAGCTACTACGGCCTCGACGTCCCTCGTGTCTGTGACATCTACATCGACTTGAATCGCCGCGCTGATGTCGAATACGTCCCCGGTCACTCGGGTCGCGTCTGCCGATATCACCTTCACCAGCGGCACTACCCGGTTGTGGGGGACTGCGCCCGGAACACTTATAGTCTGTGAGAAACCAAGCCCTGCAAAAGTCACTGAATAATTGGGATAGGATGGGTCGCAGTAGTCCGGGTCTGCCTGGTACACAACAGTCAAGTCGAGTTCACCCTCAACTCTTACCTTGTCGTCTTGAGCGATTGAGTCCAGCACTCTGGGAATAGCTGTGACAGCGATTACCGGGCTATAGCCCTGATAAATAGGCGGGTACCCAGACGGAAGAGACCTGTTTGCTACTACACTGCACACCGCTGTCCCTGATCCGATCCTGTCGGTAACGCGCAGAGGCTCGGTTGTCAAAGATACTGATTCGGGAGACAACCCTGTGACGTTGCCGGCTACTTCCTGTCTCTCCCTAATCCAACCGGATACAGTCAAGTCCACTACCGCCCCTATGTCCAAGAGATGAGTCGACTTGGCTACGACGTCCAGGCTACGCACATGGGCATCAACGCGCGCACTCATGTCACCAGTGATCCCCTCTGTCTCAACAAGCTTTGTAAATCTGAGAGGATCCAGCTTTCTTCGGATAACTTGCTCTCCGGTGCGTTCGCTGTCTCCGACATACAGGATCTCAACCTCAACACGCCCGTCTACCTCTACCTGATCGTCAGACACCCTCACCTCATCAATCACTGCATGGCCGACAGCATTGAGAAGCGCAGACACAGCTCCTGACCTAAGGCCGGGCTGGACCTCCGGAATCTCGCGACTGTCCTTGGCCTCTACCTGAGCTGTTGCCCTGGCCATGATTTTGTCTACGGAGAAACTCTCCCTTACTAGCTCTATGCCCATCCGTATCCCCCCAAGTCCTATTCTGAGTCCTGGCACCCATGTCATCACCCAATATAGGGGCACCCTATTACTCCACTAATGTATATGCTATTGTCAGAGGAAAGTATCCCGCGTTTTTCGACTACTTCGGTCAGCAGGAGCATGCGCATGTCATGTTATTTGACACAATTGACTCGACAGAGCACCAATGTTATATTGATGTCAATCATCGGATCTCTTCTGACGGATGGTTGCTTCAACACGTTTAGGAGGGTTGAGCCATGAGTGATCTCAGTAGGCAGAACCCGGTCTACCCTATAGGAGTCGTGCAGAAGCTAACCGGGTTGACTGGAAGGCAGATCCGCTATTACGAGAAGCAAGGTCTGATCCTCCCTCACCGCACTAAAGGCAACCAGAGGATGTACACTGACGAGGAAGTTGATCGCCTCTTGCAGATTAAACACCTTAGGGAGCAAGGGTACAAGATCGACGGAATCAAGCGGGCACTCGGATCAGATCGCACACCCAAGGAGCAAAAAACAAAAATATCTGTCGGCCCCGAGCCCGAAACCGAAGACCAGCCAATCTTAGGCAGGCCCGAACGCCCCACCAAACTGACATCGCTGTATCCTATCAACAATAGGAGCGAGCTCGAAAGGTTGCTTAGGAATTTCCCTGAATAGACGAGGTGGAAGAATGGCTAAACGCACAGCTGAAGACGTACTTAGGCTAGCTAAAGAAAACAACGTCGCATTTGTGAGACTGCAGTTCACCGACATCTTGGGTATAGTCAAGAACGTAGCAATACCTGTCAGACAACTAGAAAAGGCACTCAACAACGAGATGATGTTTGACGGCTCTTCGATAGAAGGGTTCACCCGGATAGAAGAGTCCGATATGAACTTGAGGCCTGACCCCGATACATGGGCTACGTTTCCGTGGCGCCCAGAGTATGAAGCCACAGCAAGACTGATTTGCGACGTGTACAACTGCCATGGTGAGCCCTTCGAAGGCGACCCAAGGTATGTCCTAAGGAGGGTCATCAACCAAGCAGCAGACATGGGATATGAAGTCAACGTCGGACCGGAGTGTGAGTTCTTTCTCTTCCACCTCTCCGATACAGGCGAGCCCACGACTAGGACACACGACAAAGCCGGGTATTTCGACCTCGGCCCTATTGACAAAGGCGAAGACGCGAGACGGGACATCGTCCTAGCACTCGAGGAAATGGGGTTTGAGATCGAGGCGTCTCACCACGAGGTTGCTGCGGGCCAGCACGAGATTGACCTCAAGTACAGCGACGCCCTGACTACGGCAGATAGGGTTGCAACTTTGAAATTTGTGACAAAGACTGTAGCGAGCCTTCACAACCTACATGCAACCTTTATGCCCAAGCCGATCTTTGGCGCTTGCGGCTCAGGGATGCACACACACATATCTCTTTTCAAGGACGGCAAGAACGTTTTTTACGACCCTGACGGGCAGTATCAGCTCAGCGATATTGCCAGGTACTTCATTGGCGGCGTGCTGTTGCATTGCCCGGCTATCACTGCTATAACCAATCCTCTGGTCAACTCATACAAGAGGCTTGTCCCAGGATACGAGGCTCCGGTCTACATAGCCTGGTCTGCTCAAAACAGGAGTTCGCTGATCAGAGTCCCAGCAAGCAGAAAACAGGGCACTCGCATAGAGCTGAGGTCGCCGGATCCCTCGTGCAACCCGTACCTGGCTCTGGCAGTCATTATTGGCGCAGGGCTTCGTGGGATCAGGGACGAGATAGAGCCCCCAGCGTCTGTAGACAAAAACATCTATGACATGTCCAGCAGGGAGCGAAAGGCCTACGGAATCCGTAGACTGCCTGCCACCCTTGAGGAAGCCGTTGACGAGCTAGCCAAGGACGAGCTTATTGCAGAGATACTTGGGTCGCACGTGCTCAGCCACTTTATCAAAGCCAAGAGGATCGAATCCGAGGTCTACAGAATGCAAGTGACTGACTGGGAGGTCAAGCAGTACCTCTGGATGTTTTGAGGTGGGGATGAACCATGGGCAAAGACTCAACCCGATCGGTGCACCGCCTGTCACAGATAGCTGTCACCGGGCTGGCCATCGTAGTCCTTGTAGTATCGATGACAAATTGCGTAGCCGCACGAGCTTCGGATAACTTAGCAGGCTCTGAGGTCTCGGCAGCTGCCTCGGCTCCAAAGCCGGATGAGGGCTTGGACGACGTCCTCATCGAACTCGTCCGGGGCGCAGGCGAGGACTCTAGTGATCTCGTTGAAAGCGTAGTGGCGCATTCCAGTGACCTCGCTAAGGACCCAGGTGAAGACTCCAGTGATCCTGGGTTTGTGCGTGTGTCTCTAAACGATCTCAAACAGGCCGAAAACCTGACCATAATCCAGGATACTCGGGGCCCAAGTGTCGCAGTTTTGGAAATATGCAACTCAGTCAAAGGCTATGGCGAGTTTGAGCCCAATCCTTCGCATGAATTCTCAAGGTCGCTCTTTGGGCGAGCTTGGCTCTATACTGAAATCGACAGAATTAGTGCTGATGTAGGCAGTGATGACACATACTTCGTCTCGCTGAGCGCCGATGTAGTCGTGCTGGATCAACAAGAGCGAATAATCTGGCAGAAGGCAAAAGCCTTTTCGTTCGAAGAAAGACTCGAATCCCCGGTTTACGGAGTATACGCGTATGTCTATGTGCCGACCATCTTTCTCAGCAAAGGGGAGTACAACCTGGAAATCACGATCAACGACAACGTAGCTCAGACTAAGTCGCGGGTCAATACGCTGATAAGAATCAAATGATTGCTTGCCTGGTCAATGCACCGTCAGCTTGCGGCTTAGGAAAGCTGCGCTCTGTTCAGGGCTCATGGGATTCACCGGTATACCCGTTCCGTACTCAATGCCTGTCACTGCCGTCACCCTGGGGATCAGCTCTAAGTGCCAATGGTAGTAGCTCATATCTCCGGCCCGTGCAGGAGCAGTGTGGATGTAGTAGCTATAAGGAGGATCTCCCAGGTCCTCAGCCAACGCGAGCAGGACTCTGCCAAGGCAAAAAGCCATCTCCCTGGCCTCCGCGTCTGTGATTGCTACAAACGAGGAGGCATGCCGTGTCGGAAGTATCCAGATCTCATAGGGCACTCGTGCTGCATACGGTGCGATTGCAACAAAAGCATCACTCCTCAGCAAGACACGTGTCTCTGCCGAAAGCTCGCTCTGTATCAGGTCGCATACAACACAGCTAGAGGAAAACTCGTAGTAGTCTTCGGATTGCTTGAGTTCTGCCTGCACGTCGACAGGTACAAACGGGAGAGCTACAATCTCAGAGCAAGGATGTGAGGTGCCTAGACCGCGCTCGATTCCGTGGTTTCTTATGACTGACACATATTCAAAGCGCCTGTCTGTCTCAAGTGCAGCGACACGGTCTCGATAGGCGCCTATGATAGCTGCAAACCTGTCCAGCGATTGGTCATAGGGTTGAACACTGTGGTGAGGCGATTCTACAACGATTTCATGAGTGCCTACACCGGTGATGAATTGGTGGATGTGGTGCCTGCGAACCACAGGCTCTCCCGTCGGCCTGAGCACCCCCTGGTTGTTAGGCACCACTCGCACTATCCACTCTCCTGAATCCGAACCGTCTTGGCCCCTGATCAGACTGACTTCAGGCAGAGTCATGTGTTCATTGCCACCACAATACGGACACTTAGGATCGTAATCGGCTCCTTCGTCCTCGCGTGTACCACGGCCTTTGCCGACGAATTCCAAGCCTGACGCGGCGTCTCTCGTACCGGACGTCAACACAATCACCCAGCGCCCAGACACTAGATTCTCCCTGAACTCAGACAAATCAGCAACCCCCACTGCACTTGCACGGTCGGCTCTGGCACGGCGCTAGTTCCTTATTCGCAATGCCAATGATATTATCCCCAACACTTGGTCATGCAAACACACTCGCTAACTTCTCTTGAACTGCACAGACTGCTCGTAATCCTTCACATCCGAGAGCCACTGCTCCCTGACAGGAACTCCCTGTATCAAGCAGTAGTAATCCCAGACAGCACCAAAAGGATAGGTCTTAAACTCTTCGAGCAGAGCTAGACGCGATGTATAGTCTTTGTCCAACTCATACTGCTTCAACTTGTCGGTTGGCTCGAGCATAGCAAAGAGCAGGGCTTTTATGGCGTTTCGAGTGCCAATGACCCACGCTGCAACACGGTTGATGCTCGCATCAAAGAAGTCAAGAGCTATGTAGGTCCGATCAAGCACTCCTCCCCTTACTATCTCCTGCATGATTGCTTGCAGCTCGTCATTCATTGTGACGACGTGGTCGCTGTCCCAACGAACTGGCCTGCTAACGTGCAAGAGCACGCCATTGAGCACGGAGAGGACTGCCGATATCTTGTCGGAGACGACCTCTGTCGGATGGAAATGTCCAGCGTCGAGACAGAGCAACGTGCCTCTTGAGACCGAATATGCCAAGTAGAAATCGTGGGACCCAACGACATAGCTCTCCGATCCAATACCAAAAAGCTTGCCTTCAACAGCGTCTATGCAGTGCTCTTTGGAGACGTCTTCGGACAGGATCTCATCCAACGCCTCAACTAGCCTCTGCCTCGGGCCAAATCGATCTATTGGGACATCCTTGTACCCGTCAGGTATCCAGATGTTGTTGACTGCAGGCGTGCCTAGCTGCTTGCCGAAGTGCTCGGCTATCCTTCGCGATGCCTTCCCATGCTCAATCCAGAACTGTCTGATGCCCTCGTCAGGATGGCTCAAGGTAAAACCGTCGTCGCTCAGCGGATGCGAGAAGAAAGTCGGGTTGAAATCAAGCCCGATCCCTCGTTCTTTGGCCCAACCGACCCATCCCTCAAAATGCTCAGGGCCTAGTTCATCCCTGTTGACTCTTGCTCCACCGGTCTCCGCGTATATCGCGTGCAGATTGACTCGATGCCTCCCTGGAATCAGAGACAATGCCTTATCAAGGTCAGCCCGCAGTTCCTCTGGGTTGTTCGCCCTGCCTGGGTAGTTACCGGTAGCCTGGATGCCTCCGGTGAGTCCCTCGGTAGAGCGCTCAAAGCCAATCACATCATCGCCTTGCCAGCAATGAATTGATACAGGGATGGTCTTCAGCCGCTCAAGGACTTGTTCAGTATCAACTCCCCACTTGGCATACTGCTCCCGCGCTCTCGCGTAGGCTTCCTGAATCTGCTTTTCGTGAAGTTGCATTTTGATCGACTCCTTTCCCTCTAACATAAGAATACCACGAGATCGTGTACAAGGCTCGTAAAAAGCGACGCTTCCTGATTCTCACACGCTTGATTACCGTTGAATAGGATGGATAGAAGCCGTTAACAGGGAGGTCTCGCAGCATGGAACGACTCCTTCAGATAATCTTCAACCCGCTCCTCAAGCGGATGAAAAAGACCGTCATCATCATCTGGAAGAGATGAATTCCCGTCATCTACCTGCACAAACGATCCCCCGTCAGCTGTGGACATTCAAGCGTTCATTTGGTATTGTATGACTACGAGGCGTAACACCGCCTCGCTTTGTACTGGACGAGGTGATGCAATTGCCCTTGACTCTTGCAGACATTCGAAGCAACGAAAGCCTTAGCTATCTTATTCAACGTGCAAACGACTACCTGGCAAAACTAGGCTATACAGAACACGGGATAAGGCACGTAAGTTATGTTTCCTCCACTACAGGCCGTATTCTGAGGGAGCTCGGCTATCCTGAGCGATACTGTGAACTCGGGGAGATTGCAGGTTATCTCCACGACATCGGCAACATGCACAACAGAAAATTTCACGGCCCTCATGGAGCCAATCTCGTATATACAGAGCTGAGGCGGATGGATATGCCGCTCGAGGAGATCTGCGAGATCACAATGGCCATAGCCAATCACGAGGAAGAGATAGGGATCGCAGCTACACCTCTGACTGCAGCTCTCATCATAGCTGACAAGAGCGACGCACACAGGACTCGTGTGCGCCAAAAGAGGCCCGGCCGCGATATCCACGACCGTGTCAACCTGGCCATCACTGATTCCAAAGTAGAGGTTGATGCCGATACCCGCATAATCACGCTCGACATCGAATTCGATACCTCAATGTGCCAGATTATGGACTATTTCAAGATCTACCTCAAGCGAATGGAAATGTGCCAAGAGGCAGCCGCCACTCTTAACTGCGATTTCCAACTCGTCATCAATGGACTTCAGTTGATCGGCGAGGTGGCCGAAGATTCGAAAATCGCAGAAGAGCTTGGCGTGGCCCTGCGAAAAACCTCATAGGACTCTGCCCACCACCCGCAGGTCAGGGTTGCGAAGGAGGTCATACTCGCGCCCTCGGTTCCGGCCGCGCAGTACCCTGACAACCAAGCTTCTCTTGTTGACATTGACCACAGTGCACACTTCGCCGTTGTTGAGCCTGACGACGCTGCCAATCGGGTAGGTCGCCACCAGCTTGAGAAAACGGCCGACAAGGTCTCGATCGTACTTGGTGTCGGTCTCCTTGACCAGGATCGAGACCGCCTCATACGGAGTCAAGGCACTGCGGTACACCCTGTCAGACGTCATGGCGTCATACGAGTCTACAATAGCCGCTATTTTCGCATATTCGTGGATCTCATCGCCTTTGAGCCGCCTGGGATATCCCGAACCATCCAAGCGCTCGTGGTGCTGATACGCCACGTGGGCTGCGAAAAGGCTGATGTTGTTCTTCTTTCTCAAGACGTCGAAGCCGTCCGTCGTATGACGCCTGATTACCTCAAACTCTTCCTCTGTCAGCGGGCCGCTCTTGTTGAGTATCTCGCACGGGACAAACAGCTTGCCTATATCATGTAGAATGGCGCCCTCTCCAAGCTCTTTGACATCGAACTTATTCATGCCCGTATCGAGGCCCAACATCACAGAGAGGACACAGACATTCACGGAATGACTGTACGTATAGCTGTCGTAGCTCTTTATGTCGACCATGCTGACAATGACATCCGGATTGGACGAGATCTGTTCGATGATCTCATCCACAATGCTGCTGATCTGGCTCAAGTCGGCAGTCCCGGTTTTTTTGACACTCTCTACGGCATCCCGCAGCAATGAGATTGCCTGCACCCTAGTCTCTTCAGTGATAGGTTCGTCAAAGTCTACTTGATCGAGACTCTCTGACGGGTCCAAGATGTACACGTACGGGTAGCCAAGTTGACCCAGCCTCTTGATGTAAGTCGGCTTTAGGGTCGTGCCCTTGGCGAGCACGACCCTGCCTGCACCATCGTAGATTGTCCTTGCCAGTACCATTCCTTCTCTTAGATCCTCTGTCGCCAATATCCTCATTGAGTTGTCTCCCTACAACCAATTGTCACAGTCAGCACTCTCCGGGACTCCGACCCAAGACTCAAAGCAGCCAAACCCAGGACTCAAACAGGGTCTAGCTCCCCTTATCCTACATGGGCATTGCAGCAGAACTGGACAATAGCATCGTCCTGCCCGCACAGGCATACCTGAATCCACTGTATTGGCGCACTCGCCTCCCCTATCCTGCCTTGCAGCGCCAAGACAGTACTACCGCCTTCTCGCCTAGCGGCGTCAAAGACGTTATCGATCTCAGCCAGCGCCTCCATACCGGGGAGTTCCCCGATCTTTCGAGTCTTAAGGTCTGCTACAGTCATACCTAAGAGCCGAGCAGCCGCTGCATTCGCCACAGTCACGTTTCCAGCAGAATCAACAACAAGAGTCGCGCACGGCATAGCATCGAAGATCGCCTTGTACCTTCTCAGGCTGCGATCGGATTTCATAATACTGATCAGCCGAGCGAGATCTCTAAGGCCCTCCTCATCGAAGTCCATCAACTCCGCAATAAGCCTATTTCTGGCGTCCATCGCAGCGTCGCCACTCAACTGCCTATGATTCTCGTACACAGGAATCGATTTCCCGCCAAGCATTTCCAAGTCATGCTTGCGTATTCTCCAAGATCTACCGATCTTGACGCCTTTCAGCGTGCCGCTTTCAAGAAAGGAGTAGACAGTTCTCGGTGTTACCTTGAGGTACTTGGCGACATCTCCAACAGTCAGCAGAGGTTCCATACGTCTATCCCTCCACATCGCCATCGTCCCAATCCAGCCACTCCCCAAAACACCACAGGCCAAAAAAAACCACATCCCTCCATCAACCCAGAAGAGACATGGGCTAACAACACGGCTCGATTACGGGTTGACTTCGGCAGCCCGGCCATCATAGCAATAGCCGTAGATCCGTGGCTTTGCGCCCCTGCCTTTCGACAGGTTTGCCATTGTCGGTCAAGATCCGTACTTCCGTTGACAAAAAGGCTTGACTTGACTGCTCACCAGTTTCATATTCTGCGTATTCAGTACTTTTCCTTCAAGTTCGCAGTGGAGTTGGAAAAACCATGAACCGCGTCCTGCTTACTACTAAGAGAAGTCACAACGGCTACGTGCGGAATGCAGCGAAATCGCTACATATTGAACGAAATCAGAAGCTGGTTGCGCAATTTGGCCCTATACACCCTCAAGATCCAGTTGTCACCAGGTGCACAAGCGTCTACAGTATTAGTGAACTAGTAGACTAGTTCACTAGTTATGTAGTTTATCGTCGGACTTCAGGCGACACCCACCGAGCCGTCTTGACAACGCCAACCTACGGTGCTCTTAGTGAACGGAGGGTAAACATGAGGATCCGCGTAGATGTGTCAAGGCCGATATACCAACAAATGATTGATGAAGTCAAAAGGGCAATCGCGAGAGGAGAGCTCAAGCCTGGGGACAAACTGCCCTCGCACAGAGATATGGCTCAAGAGATCAGAGTAAACCCAAACACAGTTCAGAGGGCGTATCGAGAGATGGAACAAGGAGGGCTGGTGCAAACCCTTAGGGGCCTGGGCACTTTCATAAGCGATGACCCAACTCTCGTTGAGCGAACTAGAGATGAAATGGCGCGGCGTTCCATACTAGCCTTTGTCCAAGAAATGAGGGCACTAGGCTTCTCTCCTGCAGACATTGTTGCGCTCGTCGAAAAGAGCGTCAACGAGTTCTCAGACGGCCAGAAGGATCTCCGCGACTCGATCCAGGGCATTCAACAGACTGGGGTGATTAACAGTGAGTGATAACAGGCAGATTACAGACAACGGCGGCGGGATGCTCCTCAAAGTGGAGCACCTAAGCAAACGGTACCTTCGCGCTCAGGCGCTCGACGATGTCTCCTTCGAACTCAATAGAGGCAGCATTGTGGGGCTCCTAGGGCCAAACGGGAGCGGAAAATCCACTCTACTGAAATGCATAGCCGGGCTCTGCCGTCCGACTCACGGCAGAATACTGATTGACGGGAAACAGCCCGGGCTGGAGACAAAGAGGAAGGTTGCGTATCTGCCGGAAGTTGATTCTCTCTACCAGTGGATGACCGCCCGTCAGGCTATGGACTTCGCCAAGAGCTTCTACAACGATTGGGATGAAACGCGAGAAGCCAACCTCCTGGACCTCGTCAAGATAGACGCAGAAACATCGATCAAAGCGATGTCCAAAGGCCAGAAGGCTCGCCTCCGGCTGGTCATGGCTCTTTCGAGAAGAGCCCCTCTCATCCTTCTGGACGAACCCCTCTCAGGGATTGATCCGCCCTCCCGGTCGAGGGTGCTCAATGCCATAGTGTCGGAGTTCAGCGAGGAGGAACAGACGATTATATTGTCGACCCATGAGGTGAGCGAGGCTGAGAGCATCTTTGACCAAGTGATTTTCCTGCACAAGGGCAAAATCCGTCTGATGGGCGACGCAGAAGACATTCGTACAGAGCGTAACAGCTCCATACAAGAGCTTCTGGAGGAGGTTTACGCATGACTGCTGGAGCGATCAGATTTGGTAAGCTGTTGAAAAAGGACCTTGAGTCATACAAGGTGTTCATGGCAATTTTTGTTCTAGGCATCATCGCTTGGGACATCTTCCTCTGGACGAGGATTGGCAAATGGAGGCCCGATATGATCGTTGGGCTGACGTTTCTCCCGCTCTTGCTCATCGCGTTTTGGGCGCTGCTCTCACCGTTCTTAAAGTTGCGCCAGGAGTGGGACGGAAACCACGTTCATCTCATACTAGTGCTGCCTGTGCCGGGTTTCTACATCACAGGGGCAAAGGCCTTAGCGACCTTGATCGAGGCGATAATTCTGTCTCTCATTGCAACTGCGGGTATATGGTATGTCGGGATTCTAGCGCTCAATCCGTCTGTCAGTTGGGTAGTGCGGCAAATGACAACCGCAGACGTGGTCGGATTTGCGTTTCAGGCGCTCTTGATGTTCTGGCTCGCACTCTGCGCCGCGATCGTAGTAGTCCAATTCGCGTATCTGTCCGGGCGTCTGTACGAGAAGTTCTCAGGCCTGATCGCTATATGGACGCTCTTTCTCAGCACATGGGTCGTGGAGCAGTTGGGTGCGCTTGCAGAGCCCGCGTTCCGCTGGTTGCCTGATTTCGGGTTCAAGACGTGGCAGACCATCAATGATCAACTAATCACCAGTGTGGTACCTGTGAGCAGCGCACCGATTGCATCCGTGCTCTTGGGCGCCCTGATCCTCTTTGCGGCAGGGTCATGGATGCTCGATAGACAGATTGAGATATAAGGGGTGGACTCGATGAGATTTCGCCAGGTATACCTTTTGATTCTGGTTGCGTTGACCGTAGTCGTTGTTGTGTCAGCTACCTCAGGCAAAGTAGGCCCGTTTAGGTGGAAGGTTGACATCACCTCAGAGTCTGGCAATATGAGCGCCTCGCTCGAGTACTATCCCAGTGCTGAGTCGTCAGCGAGTATCTCTCGTCCATCCGAAGGGCTCTCCGTATTCCTGCTTTCAAACCAAATGGGGAGTGTAAAGGTCAGGGGCGTCGACAGTGACCAGATAGAGATCTCCTACACCATCAAGGTTTACGCTGAGACTCAGGAGCAGGCCGACGAGTACCTTGACAGCTGCTCTATTTCTGCGGACAAGCAAGACGATCGGCTGTCGGTCAGGCTAATACGACCGGTACCGACGACTCACGAAATCAAGGGCGTAGTAGTGGACTACGACGTGTCGGTCCCGCATGGGATCGAGCTCGACATCGACAACCGCTTCGGAACAGCCGACGTCTCGCACTACAATGGTGACGTAACCTTGGACAACCAGTTCGGCGCTACGACTGTGAACGACATAGTCGGCGATGTAGTAGTCCAGGCTGGATATGGGCGATTTAGCGTCACGGATATTACCGGCAATGCTGTAGTCCAGTCCAGCTTCGCGAGCCGGATGAGCGACATCGCAGACGTGGATGGTGCTGTGACGCTGCAACTACAGTATGGCGATGATGTCGAGTTGCGCAACGTGACCAAGCCTGTCAACGTATCTGCAGGTTTCAGCAAGCTGGCCCTTGCGAACGTAGATGGTTCTGCGCAGATAGACTCGCAATACTCAAACATTACCGCTTCGAACATAAAGGGACCTATCAAAGTTACCTCAAGATTTGACACCATTCGGCTATCACGTGTAGTCAATCCAGTCGATCTCAAGGCTAGGTATGCGAACGTCCACATAGGGCTGGTGGATGAGCATGAGGCCACCGGTGGGTTTTCGTTTGACCTCAGAGTCAGATACGGAAACATAAAATCAGGCATACCGCTCGAAGAGGACAAGGTATCAAGTACTGAGACGCTAGCCTCAGGCAAGTATGGTTTGGGAGCGATCCCTATAACCGCAGAGACTCATTACACAGACATCCGGCTGACACTTGATGATTGACCGGGCTAAATGACAGCCAGTGAGCAAGGCCCTCAAGCCTGTGCCTAACCCAGGGGGTAGGGCGTAAACCCCGAAAGCAAGAGGCCCGCCGCCGCACAAGGGCGTCGACGGGCCTCTTCGTCTATCTCGCAGTGCCTGCGAGATTGGTTATGAGCCATACCATGTTTTCGCCAAGCGTGTCCATGGTCCTCATGCCCTCTTCATCTGCTTCTACACTGCCAACCTCTCTGCCGATCCCGAGATTCCAGTAACTTGAGCCGGGCACGATCATCTCATTCGCCAAGAAAAACGCGTTGATCACATTCAGGACATTGATAGAACCTGCTCTGCGCACCGCAGTCACTGCAGCTCCCACTTTGCGCCTAAGCATGTTGTCATTTCCGCGTGCCACATAACCGACTCTGTCTATCAAAGCCTTTGTCTCTGCGGTAGGTCCTGCGAAGTACGTTGGAGATCCTATAATTATGCCGTCTGCATCCAGCATCTTTTGTATGCAGTAGTTGACAACATCTGTTCCAATCGCGCAGCGGCGGTCTTTGCGCTTTCTGCAAATAGAACAAGCCGTGCATCCTCTGATCAGGTGCCCGGCTAGAGAGACCATCTCGCATTCGATTCCGGCCGCCTCAAGCTTCTGAAAAACACGACGGATAAGCATGGCAGTGTTGCCATCCTTTCGCGGACTACCGTTGAACGCCACGACCTTCACACTGAGCACCTCCAACAACTACCGGCTAGATCAGCCTAGTCCGTGGTGTCGCCATCCTATTGGACAAACCCCCGAGGTGTTGATCCTCGGGGGCTCCAATGCAAGTTACAACCGGTCAATATACTTGCTTGACAGTCGTGCGGCTCGGCTTCCGCAGCCCTGACGTGATTACTCGCCTGTAATACCGGAAGTACCCATGGTCTGGACAATCTGGCTCTGGTTGATAAGGAACACAGTGATCGGAACGATCATCAGGATAACTGTAACCGCAGCCGCGGCTCCAGCCCGGCCAACGCCGCCGCCAACGATCTGGTTGAGCGCGTACGGGAGGGGCTTGAGCTGCTCGGCATACAGATACAACTCACCTTGGGTGCCCCACAGCTGCTGGAACGCAAGAATGATGAGCGTAAGCCATGCAGGCTTGACTATCGGCATGACTATACGCCAGTAGCAGTCAAACTCGCTTGCTCCGTCGATTCGAGCAGCCTCCAGCAATGTGTCGTGAATCATGGCGGTGATGAAGTTCCTCATCAAGTAGACTCCAAGCGTCATGGCCCATGCGGGTACTACGATCGCCCAGTATGTGTTCATCCAGCCAAGATACGAAATCAACAGGTAGTGCGGTATCATCAAGACCACGCCTGAGAACATCAGCGACAGCATGATTAGCTGGTTGAGCGCTTCCTTCCCAGGGAAGTTATGTTTTGCCAACGCATAAGCACACATCGAGCCAAAAGCGACGTTGCCCGCAGTCCCCAATGCCACGATAAGCAATGAGTTAAAGAAGTACCTGCTTATCGGCACCCAGCTCTTGGCCATCAGAACAAACAGGTCATTGAAGTTGTCCAACGTGGGGTGCCTTACGAAGAACTGAGGCGGGAATATGAACAACTCATTCAGAGGTTTGAACGCGTTGCTGATCGTGTACACCATAGGCATGGCCATAAAAGCCGCACCAATAGCCAATATCGCAAAAATGACCACGTCTCCGCCTGTAGATCTGTTTATCCTCTTGGCTCTCAGTGAAAAGTCAAATCTCATGCCGACACCCCCTCCTTACCCTATCTTCCTCAGCAGTCGCTGCACAAGCCTCTGTGCGCCAACCATTACGACAAACAAGACCACTGCCATAGCACATGCGTAGCCCATTTCGTAACGGGCGGTGGCGTAGTCCTGCATGTGTTGGACGATCGTCCACGTCGCCCAGTCAGTTGGCGTTGCACCTGTTAACGCTTGAATACTCTGAGTAGCAGCGAAGGACTGGGTAATCGCAATGATCGCACCGAACATGAGGTACGGCCTCATCATAGGCAGAGTGATAAACCACAGCTCCTGCCACCTGTTTTTGATCCCGTCTACAGCGGCTGCTTCGTAGAAGCTGTTGTCTATACCTTGCAAACCTGCAATAAAGGTCAAGAAGCTGACACCAAGGCTCATCCACAAGGAGACCACAATAACTATCGGCATCATCCATCTCGGGTCTACCAACCATTGAATCGGCCGGTCAATGACACCCCAATACAGCAGGAGACCGTTGAGGTAGCCGTATGTGTCACCGCTGAACAAGACTGTCCACACCAGGTATGCGTTCGCTGAGATCGACGGAGCATAAAAGAGCAGTGTCAAGAACGCTCTGATCTTCGGCTTCAACTCGTTGATCAACCACGCAAACACAAAGCACAGCAGATAGCTCACAGGACCGGTGATGACAGCGAACAACAGCGTGTTCTTCACAGCTATCAGGAACACGTCATCTGCTAAGAACAGTCTCAGATAATTCTCCCATCCCACCCACTTCGGCGCTTGAACCATATTAAAGTAGGTGAAGCTCAGGCCTATTGCCACTAAGATGGGGATGACTGTGAATGTGAAGAACAAAATCGTAAACGGCGCAACAAACGCATACGACGCTTTGCTTGCCTTCATCCTGGCCCAAAGATCTGACATCCTTTCTCTCAGGTTCCGCTGCGGCACGCCAGTCCCCGTCGTAGTTGGCGCAACTGTACTCATGCGACGCCTCCTCCCTTCAGTGCTTCGGAGCGGCAATTAAGAATTGCCGACTCCGAAAATCCTGCCAAGTCCGGCATCGAATCTCTACAAATTGAGACCCAATCCAGACCAATCCAACCCTAGTTCAGACCACAGACTCTCGAATTCCTCTATGCCAACCGTCTTGTCCCACTCGAGACGGTGAACATGAGTGTAATGGCTCCAGTAGAGTTCCTTTAGCCTCTCATCCAACTTGTCATAGTTGGTCTCGAATCCCAACTCAGCCCGCTTTCTGGCGATCTCTCGGTTGATCTCTCTGTTGTAGTCGAGCACCGACTCTCTGACGGGCTCGTTCTGAAGGACTATCGCTCGGAACAGCCAGTCAAACTGTCTGGTGACGTAGTATCCGCCGAGCACAGGAGGAACTCCCTCAACCCAGTACCACTGCTCCAACAGGGCCTCGCGCTCTTCGACGTTCCAGGGCAACTGCAGCATAGCTTCGACGTTCGCGGTAGGCCACCGGGCAGCCGCTCCAATGAGAGCCTCCATCTCACGTCCAAATCTGACCTGCGTGTCTGCTCTAGTCCACCACTTCAAGAACTCCCAAGCTTGTTCCTTCTTTTCGGATTTCTCCATGATGATGGCACCTGTTGTCCCTTGAGGTGCGGTTGCATTGCCCGTTGTAAGCTGGGTCAGATTCACAGGAACGGTCCGATTGATCGTGCCGTCTTCCTGCATCACTCCAGGCACAGGGACAAATCCCCACTGACCTCTCAACTCAGGTGCGAATACCGCAAGGGTGTTGTGGACCACGTAGCTCGCGATACCCAAAGGCATCTCACCAGTCCGGAATCTATTGATAAAGTCATATGCAAGCGGCAATCCGTGGAGGATGTAGAGGTCCGTCATTTCCTCAAATGTGGCTACGGCTGCCTCCGACTCCAGGTTGGTTTCGATGCAGTCTTCTTTGTATAGCGCTACACCCTTTTGATATAGGAACATGTTGTACGTATCCATGTTTGCGGGGAGTCCGAACTCCAGGTGTCGCTTCTGAAGCTCCGGAATGATAGCATACACATCTTCCCATGTCTGAGGCACTTCTAGGCCGAGTTCAGCCAGCACGTCCTTTCTATAGAACAACATTGGGAAAGACTGTGCTTCAGGCAGAGCAAACACCTTGTCTCTAAACCTAAAGGTAAGAAGTGCGCTCTTCATGAATCTCTGGGCGACCTCTTCGAAGTCGTCGAACTGGGTGAGGTCAACGACCGCGCCTCTAAAGGCCAGGTCCATGTTTGCAGCCCCGATAGCGACATCCGGTTGAGTACCTGCTATTGTTGCGGGCACCAGCAACGACTGCATGGCTGTCACGAGCTCCAGCTCGACAGCTATTCCCGTCTCAGGAGTGAAGCTGTCCTCGATCATGAGCTTCAGCACCTGAGCCTGGTCTCTACCCAGTCCTACCCATACCTTGATGGTGTTGGGATCAAGGTCGGTAGCAGTGTCGTCGAGTTCCTCTACACCGCGAATCCCAGTGTAGTCATGTGTAAACGACGCTACGAATGCACGGATCTCGTGCCACAGTGTCTGCAAGAACGTCGGTCTTGCCTTAGGCAACTCCTGATCCATTGACGCAACGATGATGTAGTCTATCTGTAGCGGCTGTCTTCTGGTGTTCATGACCCATGTGCCGAGGCTTCCTATGCCGTCTCTGTATTCGCCCAACATCGAAGGAATCGCCCATGGCTTGTCGACCATCCGCTCCAACATCAAGGCGATGTCGATCAACACGGCGGTCTGCCCACCCTTTTGGCCGGTCAAAGCCTCTAGCTCTTCGGCCATGGACCTCATGACCTCAGCCTGCACACCCAGCCTCTCAATCAACTTAGGGATCCTCTTCTCAAGCTGGTAGCTTCTAAGCGGGTCAGGGTTTGCGGAAGTTATCATAATGATGTTTCTGTAGATTGTATTGAGCTCATACAGGCTTTCCTCTGTCTGCTGCAGAAGGGCTGCCAGGTCACCAAGGGTGACTTCCATCTTGAGCACATGCTTGCCCTTGGTCAAGTAGAACAAGAACGGCTCGTCTTCTCGCTCTCCGGTGTCTCCGGCGCGAGCTGCAGGAACGTCCTGTACCATGCCAAGCCTGCGCATCTGGTACCTGTCCGTGTAGTTAAACCTCACGGCATTGAGCTCTGCATACGGCACCTTACCGTCTATAAGTATCCTTCTGTTGCTGTAGACGCCTCTGGACTGGTCCTGTTTGCCTTTGATAGCTATCTGATAAAGACCATCCTCAGGCACCTCAAACTCCCACTCGATCCAATCGCCAGGCTCCTGCCAGCGATGGCCTCCAATGCTGTTCATTCTGGCCTTGGCCGGGTGATACGGCTCAACAGTCGGGTCTCCCTGGTCAAATACAGCAAAGAGCGACGGGCCCGACCTGCGAGGTGCGTCTTCTCCCTGGATCTTGATAAACACGCCTTCAGTCAGTCTATAGCCCTTGCTCTTGAATTCGGCTTCGATCTCTGCGTATGGCCTCGGGTTTTCAAACTGGCATAGCTTAAGGTGTGAGATAGCGAGCGGCTCTGCATTCGATACGAGCCTGATTGTGTTCGGTCCTTCGTTGAAGTAGAACAGGTAGGGCTCTTGAACGTAGCCAATAGAGTCAGTGAGAAATACAGTCTCCCACCTTGGCAACTCAATCTGACGGGGCCTGATCTCATTGCCAGCTGTATCTACCATGACCGGGCCCTCGTCGGCCCAAACACGCCTAAAGACCAACGTATCGGCTCCGTCAAACGGAGTCTCCCCGTTGATCTGAATGACTCTCTCAGCCTCGACTCCCCTGCCGGGTATCGGATAGTACATCAGCTCTATGCTGTACAACCCTGCAGCCGGAACGTCTACTTCCCACTCAATGTATCCCTTTTCAGCCGTGACCACTGCTTTGCCCTCGTAACCGGCAGGCAAACCGTCTGTACCGAGGGCGGCCGCGTCCGCGATCTCTACGGGCATATCAGTAGACGTAAACGACTCCGCGGGAATCATGACCTCTACGTCTGGACGAACAGCATCCGGGTACTCGGATAGATACTCCTTGTACGTCTTGGCGCGCTGATACGCTGTTAACCCAGATAAATCGATGGATTCACTAGAATCCTCCGACTCCTCGACTCCAGAGTCAACTGCGACATCTGCAGCAGAGCCGAGAATCTCGCTGTCTGAAGCACTCTCCGATGTGGCTGCTGACTGAAAGGAAACTGTGCTACCGATGACTACCATAACACCTAAGATGATGGCAGTACAGATCCCTATCATCCGCATTCTCTGACGCACGCAACTCTCTCCCTTCAAATCTAAGGACTTAAGACCCTAAAACCCGCAGGCTGCATTTTGATCTAGTTGACAAGCCTCTCTGTCCAAGCTACAGACTCGGGCAGATAACTGAAATCAAGGGAGTTGTTCACACAACTGCGCCGATCCTCTCCTAGTCTATCAACCTGTCGGCGATAACGCGCTAGTAATGAAGATTTCACCGCAGGTCTCAAAAATCCTTGTGGAAACAGATAATAGCCGCCAGCGAATCTCCAATTTGTTGCCTGTGACAGACTGGAGGCAGCACAGTTTGGTCTCTAGTCCAAAGTCACATATCCGGCCCACCTCCGGATGATACCCGATGCGCTCGAAAATTCCTACCTGTCGCGCACGGGTTGGCACAGTCTTTAGCGAGAAACCTGCCAGTTCATTCAAGGCGCTATCTGATTAACGGTCTGCTAAAGCCGCTTCTTGATTGCCTCAGCTTTCGTAGCCGTAAATCCATGGAATGCTATCGTAACTATTACGGTAGCGATATTAAACATTTCTAGGTTGACCTGCAAGTCTCCTTCCTAAATGCTCCCGCTGACCCTCGGCTTTGCGACGACGCCTGTGAATCCACTAGAACCATGCCTGATAGCCTAATCTAGCCACATAGACTCGAGCTCGTAAACATCCAAGGCGCTCAGCCTGACGTCGCCGCCGACTGCACTAAGCTCTAACCCATCGCTCGCCTGGCTGGGGAACAGCAAACTGGTAATAACTACCTTGCCGTCATTGCCAAACACCTCAAGTGAGGACCAATCGACGAACAGATGCATCTTCACCCGGTTGTTCTCGGGCGCCAAAGGTGCCTCGTACACTCCTGACAAAGCCGCGCCGGATTGGTTGCGGTCGACGAACAAGACGCGATCGGCAGTCCTATAACCAACGGCCGTCTCCTCTCTGTCGCCTGTTCTCACCTTAAGCCCAAACTCAGCCGCGGTGCCTAGTTCGAACTCAGCGATGATCTCGAGCTGAGCTCCCCGGATTTCGGCCAATAGGTTGGTGCCGGGTTCGATCTTCTCGTTAGCAAACCGACAGTGAGTCCGGCGCAGCCTCTGCAGCTCCGGGATCGGCTGCTGAACGAGGCGGATACCTTCCGGATACGTCTTCAGCGACAGCTCATATGGGAGCGTCATAACGCCGTTCCACGGATCTGTGATGCTAGCCAAGTTGTTCGCATACTCCCAGTTGTTCATCCAATTGATCATGATCCGTCGCCCGTTCGGCTCGTCACTGAACGTCTGCGCGGCGTAGGCGTCAGGCCCGTAGTTCATGGGCAGAGCCGCGGTTTCTGGGACAAAGCGTTCGCCGTCAAACGTTCCGATGTGGTAGCCGCGGCCACCCAAGCTCAACACCCACTTGGTGTTGTTCGGATCGCCGTCGACCGGCAGCTCAAAAAGGTCAGGGCATTCAGTCCAGATGTCGCTTTCGCTCCTCAACGTCCAGTCACGCAAGTTTGGCGAAGAATAGATGCGCACCTTGCCCCCGGCAACGACCATGATCCATTCCTTGGTTTCCTCGTGCCAAAAGACCTTGGGATCTCGAAAATCCTCTCCTTTAAACTGGTCGAGGACTGGATTCCCTTCATACTTTCTCCAGGTCCTGCCCCCATCAGAGCTGTAGGCGAGACTCTGCATCTGACCGTCCACTTCAGCGTGGGTGAAGATCGCCACGATGCCCGGTTCGCCGTTGAAAAAACCGCTGGTGTCATGCCAGTCCACGACTGCCGACCCGGACCAGACGGTACCTAGGTGATCGGGATACAGAGCAATCGGCAAGTGCTCCCAGTGGACCAAGTCCTTGCTTACGGCGTGGCCCCAATGCATAGGCCCCCACGTCTTGCCCGCAGGATGGTACTGGTAGAAAAGATGGTATTCTCCGTTGTAGTAGACCATGCCGTTTGGGTCGTTGAGCCATCCTCTCTCGGGGGAGAAGTGAAACTGTGGCCGGTATCTCTCAGTATAACGCAATCCGTGTTCCTCCTCGTTGCCCTCCGATCCGGAGCTTGCTTGCTAAACAGACTGCAGCGCCGCAGCCCGCATCGGCAGTCTTGGACGCGATCCGCGGATCTCCTCCCAGTTGATGCGAATCTGCTTCAAGCATGGTTCTTATTCGTTCAGATGCAAAGTCCCTTCCGACCATGTATCTTGTTCAATGGTCAGTTGCCAGGTGCAGTTGAAAGTCCGCGCATTCCGCAACGAGTAGGCCAGCAAGTTGACCTATAGCAGAGCGCTTCTTTGCTCGATCTCCTGTCATAAAGGTGCGCTCAATGGGTCAAACTCAGTCCTTGATGCCGGTGATCTTTGAAAGCAGCACGAATGGCTTAACCTGTAAGAGGATACGTCCGAATCGTAGAGAACATCACCGTACTAGACAGGCTCACCCTCGTGAGCAAGTCTGTTGATTGCAGCTATTACATG
Organism: uncultured Clostridia bacterium; assembly: GCA_900016865.1. Lineage (GTDB taxonomy): Bacteria > Bacillota > DTU014 > DTU014 > DTU014 > DTU014. The sequence goes on from FIZI01000008.1 coordinate 67,223, forward strand.
CGTCTATTTGCGGCTAGGAGGTATTGCATTGCCACTTGGAATTGATCAACACGAGTTTAGCAACCCGTCCGCTGAGTTCCGCTCTGTACCGTTTTGGTCTCTCAACGACATACTAGAACCCGCAGAGATTGAACGCCAGTTGGAGGAGTTCAAGAAAGGCGGTTTTGGCGGAGCCTACCTACATAGCAGAACAGGCCTGCTCACAGAGTACCTGGGCGACGAGTGGTGGGCGGCTATGGACGCAGGCGTCAAGGCTGGCGAGCGCTTGGGCTTGGAAATCTGGTTTTATGACGAGGACAAGTGGCCGAGCGGGTTCGCGGGTGGAATGGTTCCTTTGGCCAGCGAGGATTTTCACGCTCGATCGCTGATCAGACTTGATAAGTCAACTCCGCTGCCCGAGGGCGCCAAGGTGCTCGCCGAGGATGACAAATACAGGTACGTCGAGTACAAAGTGCCCATGGGAGATCCTTGGTTCAACGGCACTTGCTGGGTGGATCTTCTCAATCCGGAGACAGTAAAGGCTTTTCTCGAGCTGAGCTACAAGCCGTATGTAGAGAGATACAAAGACAAGATCGGCGAAATCGTAAAGGGCATCTTTACAGATGAACCTCAAGTGTCTCCCAGGGTCCCTGAAGGTATCGAGATTAAAGGAGCAGTAAGCTATTCCCCCATCATACGGGATGACTTCCTCAAGATGCACGGGTACGACTTCGTCGACCACATAGCGTGCTTGTTTGATGATGTGGGAGACTACAGAAGAGTGCGTCTAGACTACTTCAGGACGATCGCCCGTAGGTTCGAAGAGAGCTTTAGTAAACAGATAGGCAGCTACTGCGCAGAGACAGGCCTCACGCTCACAGGGCACTACAATGGCGAAGAAGGGCCGTTTACTGTCCAAGCTAACGTGGGCAACATGATGATCCAGTACAGACACATGCAGCGTCCAGGTATAGACCACCTCGGGTTGGACATAAACGGTGCTCTCAACGCGGTCCGCTCGCTGTCGAGTGTCGCCAACCAGTACGGCCAAGAGCGCAGGCTCTCTGAGATGTTCGGCATCAGCGGCCAAAACATGAACTTCGAGGACCGCAAATGGATCGCGGATTTTCATGCGGTCCTTGGAGTCAACCACGTATGCCCGCACCTTTCTCTATACAGCATGAGAGGGTGCCGCAAACGCGACTATCCTCCAACGTTCTCGCCGCATCAACCCTACTGGCCTTACAACAAGATGGTAGAAGATTACATGGCAAGAATGAGCTACCTATCCACGGTCGGCAAGTATGCGCCGGAGATCTTGGTAATCCATCCTCTAGAGAGCAACTACACTGAGACCTCCTTTGGCAAGCTCGAAGGAGACCCTCGGCGCTTTGACCTCCTAAGGGTGCTCGAGTCTCTGCAGCGAGGCCACAGAGACTATGACCTCGGTGACGAGGAAATCATGGAGGACATCGGATCGGTCTCTGGAAACGAAATACGAGTTGGAGAGATGTCATACAGGGCAGTGGTTCTGCCCCACATGGTGACGATCCGTCCAAACACCCTAAGTCTCCTCAAGAAGTTTGCTGAAGCAGGCGGGCCGATCATATCTGTCGGTGAGCTGCCGCGCTACGTCGACGCTGTTGCTGACGAGGAAGCTCTGGCGTGGCTGCGAGACTCTGCTCTTTGCGTCTCTGTCGATCAGCTTGCAAGCACTCTCGAAAAGGTGCTCGAGCCCGCAGTAAAGGTTGAGGGCAATGGGAGTGACGATGTCTGGATCCACAGGAGGGTGCTCCAAGCGACAGGCGGCGAATCTACAAGCACCGGCCAAGTGGTCTTCTTGACTAACACCTCCAGGTTCAACACGGCGACTTGTAAAGTGCACCTGGACTTCGAAGGCGATGCCACGATATGGGATCCGGCAGACGGCAAGGTCTACACGATCGAACCGCAGGCAGACGGCAGCCTACTAGTCCAACTAAGTCCGGCTCAAAGCCTGGTCTTGGTTACAGGTCACACAGGGGCTACGCCTGTTATCTCGGGCGCATACTCACCTATGCCTGAAGGCAACAAGGTGATGGAGCTGTCCGGGCCTTGGTCTGGCGGCAGGCTGCAGTCTGATCAGCGCGGCAATCCAAACGCCATGACTCTAGACTTCGCGCGTTACTCAACTGATGGCGGAAAGACCTTCAGTCAAAGCGAGCCTGTGATTGGAATCCACGAGCGCTTTACTGAGACTCAGTACAGCGGCCCGCTTCAGCTTGCTTTTGACGTTCAGGTCGATCAAGTCCCCAAGCAGTGCAGCCTAGTCGTCGAAAAGCCGGACATGTACGATCGGATCACTGTAAACGGCCAAGATGTCAGCTTCTCTGGCAGCAGCTACTACGTTGACCCTGCATTCCGCACAGCGGATGTCACTGAGTTCATCAAGGCAGGTGTCAATACAATAGTGCTTTCGCTGGACTACGTGGCGCCGCAGCCGACCAGCCTCGACCAGTATGCCAGGTACGGCACTGAAATCGAGAGCATTTACCTGATCGGCGAGTTTGCTATCGCGGCTCAAGTGTCCGACATACCGCCCGAGGAGACCCAGCGCAACCGTTCGGGGCGCCTGCCTCAGAGGC
>FIZI01000009.1 GCA_900016865.1 uncultured Clostridia bacterium
ATAATCCCGTGCTCCAGCTGGTCCGACACTGCGATTGCGTCTACTTCGCCGGCAATCCGGCATAGCTTCTCTATCAGTTCATTCTCGATCTCAGACTGCAGAGGACTGCGGTTGTCGAAGTCTATTCTAGGGTCTTCATACGCTACATCCGAGATGCCCTTGCGGATTGGCTTACAGTATGCAGGAGAGATCCTCGTAGAGCTGCGTATGATATCGGAGGTATCCATCCCGTGCTGCTCGCACACACGCAGCAGTTCTCTGCCTCGCCAGTCTTCTCCGACAACGGTCAGGAGTTTGACCTGGCCCACTCCCAAAGCGCACAGACATGCCGCTACATTTGCACCTGCTCCAGCCGAAAATCTCTCCTGTACAACAGGCAGGGGAAAGTGGGGAGTCTCGCGAGACAGCTCGCTCAATGTCATGTCTGCGTGCCAGTAGATATCTAGACAGGAGTCCCCGATCAGTAGAATGCTCAAGCTACCCAGAGAGCCCAAGATGTTTTCAGCTCTCTGTTCGGTTAGGAAATTGCGTACAGACTTCTGCTCAACTGCAGCAACATCGTTGGCGAAACTAGGTCTAGTATCTATGCATTCACACATGTGCTTACACCTCAGAGATAGCGCAGACGATTCGTGAGTACAGCGCGGGAATCGTGTCACGATGATCGCCTGTGATGTGATAGCCCGCCCCACCACGGCTGGTGGGCCTATTCACTATGTTTTTTCTGGGACGGTAGTAGTAGTGGGGGTGTTCATCGTCGATAGGCGCAGTGAAGTCGCCCAGGTCCAAAATGTCGAAGTTGGCTGTAGTTATCCTGTATGTGCTGTACCCCAGGTTTCTGGAGATTGACAGAGCCTTGAGAAACACTTCAGGGCCGGTGACTGCTGACCCGAAGTTCAAGAAGACGCCGCCGTCGAGCTGAGCCACGCTCGCACACATCTTTCGAAAATCCCTTCCGCTGGCACCGCCAATGGCAGCGAAGTCTGCTTCAGGGTGCTGATGGATGATGTCCGTCCCGATTGTCACGTGGAACGTGACTGGCACTGAAGCCCGGGTTGCCCGAACTACAACGCTGTAATCAGCATACGGAAAGTCTTCGGTATGCTTTGAGATGTACTGCGCCAGGCTCTCGCCATATCCCAACCCAGCTGCATACCCTTCTTTTATGGCGCGATTCATCCAGAGGCCGGTCTCCTCCCACATGCCAAAGGATCCGTCTTCAATGGCGGTTGGCACGTGTTCCGATGTTCCGCCAAGGTACGCCAGTTCGAAGTCGTGGATGCTGACCGCTCCGTTTCCTGCTATATGGGTGATGATACCTCTATCAATGAGATCGATCACATACAAGGAAAGGCCGCGCTTTATAACGTGAGCTCCCATCGACCATATGACGGGCCTGCCATCTCTCCTTGCACGCACAATCGCCTGAGCGATGTCATCGATCCCCTCGGCACAAGGCTTGTCCGGCTCCTCCACAGTGGGACGCAGGAGGTTTTCGACTGTTACAAGGTTGTGTCTATTGCGGGCGCTCTGCAATCGAATCTTTGAGAAGTCAAGATCGCCGTGAGTCAATCTCAGTGCCCCCTCACATCTGCTGCTTTGAACTTTGTAGGTGCTAGAGTCTATGCCAACTCTCTGATCTTAGCGGCTAGTTTGGCAAATAGGGCAGCCTAATGATACCATGATGCTATGATACTACTAATCATTGTAGCAGCCGTGGAAAGGCAGAGTCAATTGTGGCAGTGATTGGCCAGACGGTGTAGAATTGAAGTGATCATTTATCTACTAGGAGTGTTGTCAATGAATAGTCATCTAGATAGGCTCTTGACACGCAGGCCGGAGCTTGCAGAATGCAGGCCAGACATAGAAAAGGCGTTTCAAGCCCTCGAGGCCAGCTTCAGAAGAGGAGGCAAGTTGCTCCTCTGCGGAAACGGCGGCAGTGCAGCCGACTGTGAGCACTGGTCGGGTGAGCTGCTGAAAGGCTTTGCCAGCAAGCGGCCTCTGCCTGCCAGATTTCGCGATGCGTTGCCGCCTCAGTTGTTTGAAAATCTGCAAGGCGGCTTGCCTGCCATACCTCTGCCGTCTTTCGTATCGCTCAACACAGCGTTCGCGAACGATGTATCTGCGGATTTGGCGTTTGCCCAGCTGGTGTGGGCGCTAGGATCTCCTGGAGACGTCTTGGTTGCGATCAGCACTTCCGGGAACGCTGCAAATGTGTGCTCGGCTGTCGAGGCTGCCAAAGCCAAGGAAATCGTAACGATAGGTATGACAGGTAGGGGAGGTGGCCGTCTATCGACCCTCGTGGATATCGCCATCAGGGTTCCTGCGGACATCGTGTACGAGATACAAGAGGGCCACGAGGCCATCTATCATTGCCTCTGTTTGATGATTGAGGACGCCATGTTCGCTGACGAAGGCTAGTAGATACGGCAATTGCTATACATCGCGCGAGTGGTTGAGTTCAGAGAGGACAGGGGGAGGGCATTAAGTGCACGAGACATCAACTTCGCGTTTATCTCACATCAAAGGGTTCTTGCTCGACATGGATGGGACTATTTATCTTGGGACGCGAGTCCTAGAAGGAGCAGTCGAGTTTATCGATAAATGCAGGGCGACCGGGCGCCGTATCCTGTTTTTGACCAACAACTCTTCAAAGACAGCAGCCGAGTACGCAGATAAGCTGGTGTCTATGGGGATACCCGCTTCTTGTGACGATGTCCTCACCTCGGGAGAAGCGACGATTTCGTACATGAAATCCGAACAGCTAGGCCCCAAAGTGTATGTACTTGGGACGAAGTCGCTGCGGGATGAGTTCAGTCAAGTCGGTTTTCAGCTCGACTCAGAAAACCCGGATGCAGTGGTCCTCGGGTTTGACATGGACCTGACGTATGAACGGCTAAGAAGGGCCTGCGATTTGATACGCAAGGGAGTCCCATACATCGCAACACACCCGGATGTAAACTGCCCGACTGAGAGCGGGCCTATCCCTGATTGCGGAAGCATAATCGCGGCCATCAAAGAGTCGACAGGGAAGTCGCCCAAGATCATTGGCAAGCCCAACAAAGAAATGATAGAGGCTGCTATGAGAAAGATTGGAATCGAGGCAGACGAGACGGCGATAGTCGGCGATAGGCTGTACACAGACATCGCTATGGCATCTGCGGCCGAAATAACCGGAATACTGGTGCTCTCTGGTGAGACGAAGCGTTCGGACCTAGACGGTTCCAGGTACATCCCAGACCTGGTGGTCCCGGGGATCGGGGACTTGATCAACATGCTGTAGACGGCCTCTGAGAAGTTGGTTCACAGAGCAAAAAGGAGGCGGGGTAAACCCGCCTCCTTTGATTGACTGCAAAGACAGTGTCCCAGGCTGCCGACTAATACATGCCGGCACCGGCGCCTGCAGGCATCGCTTCGTCTTCCTTCTTGGGGATGTCGGCAATAAGCGCCTCGGTTGTGAGCAACATCGAAGCAATGCTTGCTGCGTTCTGCAGAGCGCTCCTTGTAACCTTGACCGGGTCGAGGATTCCGGAGTCGACCATCTTGACAAAATCTCCGGTGACTGCATTGAGGCCGAACCCGAGATTGCCCTTGGCTGTCTCTTCTTTGACTCTGTTGACGATGACAGAACCTTCGAGACCTGCGTTGGCCGCAATCTGCTTGAGTGGCTCCTCGAGGGCCTTCTTGACAATGTTGACACCAACGAGCTCGTCGTCGGTGGCTTCGACCTTGTCCAATGCAGGCAGCACGTTGATTAGCGATACGCCGCCACCAGCTACGACGCCTTCTTCGACAGCAGCGCGAGTGGCTGAGAGAGCGTCCTCGATCCTGTGCTTCTTCTCCTTGAGCTCAGTCTCGGTTGAAGCACCAACTCGGATGATAGCGACTCCGCCTGAGAGCTTGGCCAGTCTCTCCTGAAGCTTCTCGCGGTCGTAGTCAGAGTCAGTCTCTTCGATCTGCTTCTTGATCTGAGCGATCTGACCCTGGATAGCCTCTTGAGTACCTGCACCCTCGATGATGGTGGTCTTTTCGCGGTCAATCTTGACCCTCTTGGCTCTACCGAGCTGCTCCAGAGTGACGTTCTCGAGCTTGATGCCAAGATCCTCAGAGATAAACGTGCCGCCGGTGAGGACAGCGATGTCGCTCAACATGGCCTTCCTTCTGTCGCCAAAGCCAGGAGCCTTGACAGCAGCTACGTTCAACGTGCCGCGGATCTTGTTGACTACCAGGGTTGGCAAGGCTTCGCCTTCAACATCCTCAGCTATAATAAGGAGCGACTTGCCGGATCTGGAGACCTTTTCGAGCAGAGGCAACAAGTCCTGAATCGAGCTGAGCTTCTTCTCGTAGATCAGGATGTATGGATCCTCGAGAATGCACTCCATGGTCTCCTGGTTGGTGACGAAGTATGCTGAGATGTAACCTTTGTCGAACTCCATTCCTTCGACTTTTTCGACCAGAGTCTCAGTACCCTTGGACTCCTCAACAGTGATGACGCCATCCTTGCCGACAATTTCCATAGCCTCGGCGACTTGCTTGCCAATCGTCTCGTCATTGCCTGCGTTGGCAGCTACGTTCGCGATGTCTTCCTTCTTTTCTACAGGAATAGCGATCTTATGGAGTTCCTCAACTGCAGCTGCAACTGCCTTGTCAATGCCTCTCTTGACGAACACAGGGTTTGCACCGGCAGCTACGTTCTTGAGGCCGGCATTGACTATGGCTTCGGCAAGCACTGTTGCAGTGGTTGTGCCGTCACCTGCGACGTCATTGGTCTTGCTGGCGACCTCCTTGCACAGCTGAGCACCCATATTCTCGTATGGATCCTCCAGCTCGATCTCCTTGGCAACAGTCACGCCGTCCTTCGTGATGACCGGTGATCCGAATTTCCTCTCCAAAACGACGTTGCGGCCTTTTGGACCGAGGGTGACTTTGACTGCGGCAGCAACTTTGCTAACTCCACGCTGAAGAGCGCGTCTAGCAGCTTCACTGTACTCTATCTGCTTTCCAGCCATCCTTACTAACCTCCCGATGTGTTGGATCTATTAGAGAAAGATACCGATTTTCTAAAGCCAAAGGTGAGTCAAAGAGATACTTGGAAGCGAAGCGCCAAAAAAGGAGCGCAGTCGCGTCCGGATGTATGTATTATGATGTATGTATTATACGGTTGGGCTGTTTTCAGCGCTTTAGCTACTTGATTGCCAAGATATCGCTCTCGCGCAGTACCAGGTATTCCTCACCATCGATCTTGATCTCAGTCCCACCGTACTTGGCAAAAATGACGCGATCGCCGACCTTGACCTCCATCGGCACTCGCTTGCCGTCTTCGTACTTGCCCGGACCTACTGCGACGACTTCACCCTCCTGGGGGCGGTCTTTTGCGGTATCAGGAATCACTATTCCGCCTTTAGTGGTCTCCTCGCGCTCGATCGGTTTTACCACGACTCTGTCAGCCAGTGGCTTTATCATGTGTGGTTGACCTCCTTTACCATCCGAAGAGTTGTTATCACTCATCTTGGTCGAGTGCTAACAACAATATACTACTGAGTTTTTCATCTTGTCAATAGGGTTTGTGACTTTGTAATGAGACTGGGCATGCTTAGTTATGAAACAGAGAAGCAGATAGCGAGGTGGGCATGTGTACCCTCTATTGGTATTAATCGTATCGTTTGTGCCCGGGTTGTTGTGGCTCCTATACTTCTACCGTCGTGACGTATACGAGCCGGAACCTATGCATCTTGTCGTCAGGTGCTTTGTGTTCGGGATTTTGGCGGTCATACCGGTCGGGCTCGTCGAAGCGCCCTTTCAACGGCTAATAGAGCAACCCTCTGGGATCGCGGAATTCCTGGCTGTGACTATTATCGTCATCGGGCTTACCGAAGAAACAGCCAAATTCTTAGCTGCGAAACTTGCCGTCCCCGACAAGACTGAGATCGACGAAGTAGTAGACGGAATCGTGTACTGCGTTTCTGCGGGCCTCGGCTTTTCAGCTGCAGAGAACTATCTTTATGTAGTCGCCTTTGGATTACGAGTGGGGCTTTCAAGGGCAGTAGTGACGTGCTTGGCTCACGCGTCCTTTTCCGGAGTGGTTGGATACGCATATGGCAGGGCGGTTACGGGGGCTGAGAACGGTCATCTCGTAGTAGCAAAGGGCCTGGGTTTGGCTGCTGTCTTGCATGGACTGTATGATTTCGCGTTGATGTCGGGTTGGGTTTCGCCGGTTCTGTTGCTTGTAGTGATCGGCGCCTTGTACGCGTTCCTGATCGGGCGGATACGGCATGCCCTTACGCTGAGCAAGTTCAGGCGTTGAAGCAAGCCGATTAGTTGAAGCAAGCCGATCATATGTAGTACTCCCGATCTATATAGGGGGTCCAACACAAGATGAGATGTTTTCTCGTCTTATGCATCAGGCCATATACGCAGACAAGACCTTATGCATATGTGTTTATTGAGCAATCTGTGTCGTCACTCGAGGCTGATGCAATCTCGATCGCTCAAAACGTAGAGCACATGGGCATCGGCAGGCAGTAATTCCGCTATTTGTGCTGAAGATGAACAGCAGAGCAACACGAATGTGAGAGAATCGAGGTGCAGCCGTGTTTGATGTACTGGCTCTTGGTGAGTTGCTTATTGACTTCACGCCCGCTCTGACAAGCGAGCACGGAGTTCCGCTATATGCGTGTAATCCTGGAGGAGCTCCCGCAAATGTAGCGGTGGCAGTCAGTCGACTGGGGGGCAGAACTGCTTTCATAGGGAAGGTTGGCGATGACCGTTTCGGAGATCTACTGCGCAAGACACTCGATACTGAGGGTGTATGCACAGATGGCCTTCTGACTACCGGCGAAGTCAACACCACGATCGCGTTTGTCACTCTTGACGAACAAGGCGACAGGTCCTTTGTCTTTTATCGCAACCCCGGTGCAGACGTTATGTTAGAGAAGTCAGACATTGACCGGAATGAGAGGTTGATATCGGGTTGCAAGGTGTTTCACTTCGGCTCAGTCTCATTGACTGATGATCCGTCCAGAACCGCTACACTGTATGCAGCCCGGATGGCAAGAGAGCATAATGCAATAGTCAGCTATGATCCCAATTTCCGTCCGCACCTTTGGAGCAATAGGGATGTGGCTGTGCGGTGGATGCTGGAAGGGCTGAAGTCAGCAGATATCGTCAAGGTCTCCTATGAGGAAATGGAGCTTCTAACAGGTGAAATCGATCTTGACAGGGGATCAGGGCGGATCGCAGAGCTCGGTGCCGCGTTAGTGCTGGTGACTCTCGGGGCAGAGGGCGCTTACTACCGTCTGGGCGACCTAAGGGGCAAGGTGCGTACATACGACGTTAGGGCAGTTGATACAACTGGCGCAGGGGATGCTTTCTTAGGTGCGTTTCTGTATTGCATGCGGGGCAGGGCCCTTGGCGACGTCCTAGCGATGTCAAGAGAGGAGATCGAGTCGGCAGTGCTTTTTGCCAATGCGGCTGGTTCACTTACGACTACTAGAAAAGGAGCCATTCCAGCCCTCCCGACACTGCACGAAATAACCGACTTCCAGAGGAGAGGTCAGGCATCTCTCTGCAGCAACAGCTAGCGGCTGTAGAGTGAGCTCGGAGTTCTGTGCTCTCCGGGTTTTGCAATCAGCAGCTCATGTGCTAAAATGAGTGTGCTGTTCGGTGGAAACCGACAAATAACCAAAGAGAGGAGCTGACGTCATGGCAGGGCATTCGAAATGGGCGAATATCAGGCACAAAAAAGCTCGGGCTGATGCCCAAAGGGGTCGCATTTTTACCAAGCTGGCCAAAGAGATCATTGTAGCGGCTAAGCAGGGGGGACCTGATCCCGACGTCAATTTCAAGCTCCGAATGGCGATTCAGAAGGCTCGCTCCCAAAATATGCCGGCCGACAACATAGAGCGGGCTATCAGGAGAGCGACTGGTGAGGAAGCGGATACCAACTACGAGGAGCTCGTCTACGAAGGGTACGGCCCGGCTGGTGTAGCCATACTTCTTGAAATATCCACAGACAACCGCAACCGGACAGCAGCTGAGATAAGGCACATCTTCTCCAGGCGAGGCGGCAGCCTTGGAGAGTCTGGATGTGTGGCGTGGATGTTCGATCAAAAGGGCCGCATAGTGGTAGACCTCGAAAAAGCCGGTCTTGACGAGGATTCTTTGATGCTTAGAGCTATAGAGTCGGGCGCAGAAGACATGGAGGTAGATGATGGCGTAGCCACGATACTCTGCAGCCCCTCCGAGCTCGAGAGCGTGCAGAATGCCTTGTCGGCTGATGGTGTTGTGGTCGACAGCGCCGAGGTAGTCAGGATACCCAAGACGACAGTAGAAGTCGACGGTGACAACGCGCCAAAAGTGTTGCAGTTGATTGAGGACCTCGAAGACAACGACGATGTTTCTGCAGTGTATGCGAACTTTGAGATAGCGGATGAGGTTCTTGAGCAATTGACTTCTTAAGTATGACAGCGACCTTCGGCGACCTGCAGCCGCATAGACTTCCTCCTTGTTGGGGACTATGTACATGGTGCAGTATGTCTTCAGTCAGGTACGGAGGGTATTCGAGTGCGGCGGTGATAATGATGCCGTACAAAGGCGACCGCAGGTCGATCGTGATAGTTGCTACAGCCCTTTTTCTCCTTGGATTCTTCTACGGGGTATACCGGAGTTTTGTAGCGATGGAAGGGACACGGATCCTTGATCGCGCCCGGCATGACATGTCAGCGCCTCAATCCACACCTCTGGACGAGCAAAGCAGAGCGGTCAATGGCGCGGACGCACCCGGCAATTCGACGGACCTTCAAGGCGCAGTGCAAGGATACGGGGCCGCTCCTTTGAGTGAAGCGCCGAAAGGTAGTTTCGAAGATGTGTACTACCTGGGAGTGCACAACAACAGAGTTGCGGTTTTTGTGGGGCCGCCCGAAGATGGACGCGTACTTCGCGTTATTGAGCGTCGCCTGGACACTCTGCCACCCCGGGAGGTCACGTTGTTGCAGCAGGGCATACGGGTTGAGGGCGAGAGCGAGATGCTGAAGGCCCTTGAGGGGTACATGCAATAAGTGCTTAGCTGCCTCAAATATACAGTGCCCTGCTGTTGCCGTGTACACCGGCTAAAGCAACCTACGATACTTATATGACAGGCTGCGGAGACCGCAGCCTGTTTGCGCGGTGGATGTGCGGGTTGAAAGGTGCTATAATCTACGTGTAGGCGAACATATATTTGGTGAGATGAGACGCTTGTGATTATACTTGGCATTGACCCCGGGACAGCTATCACCGGGTGTGCGGTGATCGAATGCCTCGGAAACGGTAGCAGGCTCAGAGCCCTTGACTACGGATGTATCAGAACTAGTTCCGACTTGCCTATGCACATCCGGCTGCAGGAGATCTACAACGCCCTGTGCAAGAAAGTCGTCGAGTACAAGCCCGAAGTCGTAGCAATCGAGCAGCTGTTCTTTAATAAGAACGTTCGGACTGCTCTGTCAGTCGGACAGGCCAGAGGAGTCGCTATACTGGCTGCGGCCAATCACGGCCTTGATGTAGCCGAGTACACTCCGCTCCAGGTCAAGCAGGCAGTGACCGGCTACGGTAGGGCGAGCAAACAGCAGATGCAGCGAATGGTCGCTGCGTTGCTACATCTGCCTGAGGTCCCAAGGCCGGATGATGCTGCCGATGCTCTCGCTGTGGCTATATGTCATGGGCATTCGTTAGGGCTAGAAGCGAGGCTTTTGGACGCTGGGAGGTAGACCTGTGTGATCGCATTTCTCCGCGGCACTGTTGCTGCAAGGACTAGTGAATCCGTGATACTCGATGTAGGAGGCGTGGGCTACGAGGTGACAGTGCCCACTCGGACGAGAGTCGGTGCGATCGGCGATGAGCTGACGCTCTACACCTACCTCCACGTGAGAGAAGACGGCATGAGCCTTTTTGGGTTCGAGAGTATTGATGATCGGGCTGTTTTTCAGCTGCTTCTTACAGTATCGGGGATCGGGCCCAAGATAGCTGTCGGCGCACTCTCGCACATTTCACCTCTGGAGCTCAGGCGAGCAGTAGCGGCAGGCGATGTCTCCCGCCTAGTCACACTTCCAGGCATAGGCAAGAAGACCGCCCAGCGGATTATCCTCGAGCTCAAAGACAAGATTGGGGATGTGGATGAGGGTGTAGACAGAGACGAGGTGCCCGAAGAGGGCGGGGGAGACGCAGCCAGTGAGGCTATGGAAGCTCTGGTTGCGCTGGGCTATTCGTCGCATGAGGCCCGTAGGCTTGTCGCATCCGCGATCAAACACCTTGAGGCTGCTCAGACTAGCCTTACTACTGACAGTATACTGAGAGCCGCTCTTGCACGTGCGGTGCGGAAGTAGCTGCTCTGCTGCGCGATTGAGGTTTTGCTTGAGGGATTATCACTTAGCTAGCATTCTTCTTTAGGAGGACGATTTGTGGAACTCGAAGAGAGGATCGTAACCGGCTATGCTCGCTCTGAAGAGCAGCCTGACAGAGATCTCAGGCCTAAGCGGCTCGCAGAATTCGTAGGACAGGATCAGATCAAGGAGAATCTCCGAGTTTTTGTGGGGGCGGCCAAGAGCCGCGGCGAGGCGCTTGACCATGTCCTCCTTTATGGCCCTCCAGGCCTGGGCAAGACATGCCTTGCGGGCATTATTGCAAATGAGCTTGGGGTCAATATCCATATCACGTCCGGCCCTGCTATCGAACGCCCTGGTGATCTGGCAGCGGTCCTGACAAATCTTGAGCCCCGAGACGTCTTGTTTATAGATGAGATCCACAGGTTGAACCGCGTCGTAGAGGAGATACTCTACCCGGCTATGGAGGACTACAGTCTTGATATTGTCTTGGGCAAGGGCCCAAACGCTCGCAGCATTCGCCTGGGCCTTCAGCCGTTCACTCTTATTGGTGCTACTACAAGAGCGGGGTTGCTCACAGCGCCCCTGAGGGATCGTTTTGGGATCATATTTCGATTGGAGTTTTACACGCCCGGTGAGCTCCAACAGATCATCGAACGCAGTGCCGCCAGGCTTGCGGTCTCTATTGAGCCAAGGGCTTCAGAGGAGCTCGCTCGCAGGTCGCGAGGGACTCCGCGGATAGCGATAAGGCTTCTGAGGCGAGTCAGAGACTACGCCGAGATCAAGGGCAATAGTGGGATCACTGTAGACATCATGGACAAGGCGCTTGAGGCGATGAACGTCGATGAGATGGGACTAGATCAGATCGATCGCGAGCTCCTTTTGACTATTGCGGAGAAGTTTAGAGGCGGCCCTGTTGGCCTCGATACTCTCGCTGCCTGCATTAGCGAATCGCGAGAGACTGTCGAAGACGTGATTGAGCCTTATCTGTTGCAGATAGGATATATAGAGCGCACTCAAAGGGGAAGGATCGCCACTGCCAAGGCCTACGATCATCTGGGCATAAGGCCGCCTGGTTTGTCGGCAACAGCCGCAGTGACTCCTGACCTGTTCGGGGGGGATGAGCATGGTGAGTGACGTTTCTTTGGATGTTGAGAGGGAGCAAGCCGGTACTTTTCGAGTGCTGTTGCATACGTGCTGCGCTCCTTGCTCCATCTACTGTCTTGACAAGCTTGAGGCAGACGGTTATTCTCCCACGCCGTTCTTTTACAACCCCAACATACATCCATATAAGGAGTTTGAGAGACGACTGGATGCTTTGAAGCTGTATCTGGTTACCAGGGAGCTTGACCCAATTGTAGACGACGAATACGATCTGGATCTTTTTCTTGAGAGAGCAGTTGGATCGGGCAGTGACAGGTGCGCGGCTTGCTACGAGTTGAGATTGACCAGGACAGCAAAGGAAGCAGCAAATAAGGGATTCGGCAGATTTACTACAACCCTCTTGGTGAGCCCATATCAGAATCACGACCTGATAGTAGAGACTGCGCAAAGGGCTGCGAGTGACTACGGGGTGGAGTTCCTGTACATCGACTTCCGCCCGGGCTTCCGCGAGGGCCAGGCCAAGGCACGAGAACTCGGACTGTACAGGCAGCCGTACTGTGGTTGCATATACAGTGAAGACGAGCGCTACAATCCCAAGAGGAGGACAACTGGGAGATGAGCGAAATCGGCCGAATCATTCTTGTCATCGGGGTGATCCTGGTCGTTCTTGGGTTGATCTTGACGGCAGCCGATCGCATCCCCGTGTTGAGGAAGCTCGGACACCTGCCGGGAGACATACACATAAAGAGCAAGAGCGGCAATTTCCAGGTATACATCCCGTTGACTACCTGCATACTGCTAAGCTTGATTTTGACTCTCATTTTCAGGTTGTTTAGGCGGTAGTTACGAGAAAGCGAGGACGGTTGAGATGGCACTTCTGAGGGTCGAGGGGGTAGTCATTCGCACCCGAGACCTGGGAGAGGCTGACAGAATAGTGAGCCTCTATACTCGCGAAAAGGGCAAGATCAGGGCAGTGGCGAAGGGCGCTCGAAGGCCCCGAAATCGCTTTGCAAGTTTGGCTCAGGTATTGGTTCATGGCAGGTTTGGGGTGTTTCAATCCAGGGGACTGGGTACACTGAGTCAGGCGGAGCTCATTGCATCGTTCAAGGCAATCCGCATCGATCTCTTGAAGACCGCCTACGCACTGTCTATCGCAGAGCTCTATGATCATATGATGGAGGAGGGTTACCCTGCTCCGGAGCTTTATGGGCTTCTCCTGTCGACCATGCGGGCGATTGAGTCGGCTCAACCTGCTGATCTGGAGAAGATCTATGTCTCGTTTGCGCTCAAGTTCCTTGCATTGATGGGGTATGCTGTAGAACTGGATCATTGCGTCAAGTGCGGAGACGAGTCCGATTCGCTCGTTTGGATAAGCCCGAAACTCGGCGGAATTGTGTGTACTGCGTGCCGTTTAGAGGCAACTGATGCAATCCAAGTATCTTTGGGGATCGTTCAGGTTATGCGCAGGCTGTTCAGATCTAACTTCCGAATGGTCTCGTCACTGCGAGTGCAGAGTCGGGATCTTCAGATCATCAGGAGAGCGATAAGAGACAGCATTGAGTTGCAGCTGTCCAGCCCGCTGAGATCAATGGACTTCCTCGAGAGTATGATTTCAGGGCAACCGAGTTAGAATAACCCCGGGAGGCTCGCTGATAGATGGACATAACCTTAGACCAGATCGACGAACTGAGGGCGCGGGCAGGCGTATCATACGAGGAGGCGTGCAACTACCTCAGAGCTGCTGGCGGTGATCTAATCGAGGCCATTCTTATGGCAGAGCGGGACAGAGAAAAGAGCGATCGCTTAAGCGGCAGTGAGATTGCTGACAGGAGCCGAGATGTACTTGAACGCGTTCGCAGAGTGGTTTCGGAGGGTACAAAAAAGCGTCTGGTAGTCAAGCAAGAGGATCGAAAGGTGGCAGAGATCCCTCTGGCGGCAGGCGTTATTGGCGCTGTTTTGGCACCCAAACTTGCAGTGATCGGAGCTGTTGCAGCACTGGTTTCAAAGAGCGTTGTTGAAATTGAGGACACAACCGATGTCTGAGGTGTGTTGACGCCTGTTCTGCCGAGATCTTAGTATGGGCTGCACACGAGATCGGAACCGGGTCTCTCGTCTCTCACAAGTGGCGGGCTTGAGGGGCGGGGACCTTTTTTTGCGTTTGGCCATTAGCCGTACATAATGCGGATGCGGTCATGTTTGAGGCCGTTTGTGAGTATGTTTGGAAAACAGGATGACTGTAAGCAGGAAAAAGCGTGTCAAACGCAGAATGTGAGTCCGGTGTGTTCACTGCTTGTATGTTGTATAATGAGCAAGTGACGATTTTGCGCGTTCACTTCAGTGATTGCGGATTTGACTTGGACTGTTAGGCGAGTCCATAATAAACGTATGTGAGGAGGCGACATGAATGGCAACGAAGATGGTCTACTTCTTCGGAAATGGTAAGGCAGAAGGCACTGCCGAGATGAGAAACTTGCTCGGTGGCAAGGGTGCAAATCTTGCCGAAATGACCAACATGGGAATCCCGGTGCCTGCGGGCTTTACCATCACCACCGAAGCTTGCACGGCATATTACGCTAATAATGAGCAGTGGCCGGAGGGATTGGCCGAACAAGTTGAGGAGAACCTCAAGAAGCTTGAGGATGCAATGGGAGCCAAGTTCGGCGACTCGGAAAACCCCTTGCTGTTGTCTGTTCGATCCGGAGCAAGGGTGTCAATGCCGGGTATGATGGACACTGTGCTCAATCTCGGACTCAACGATACTACCGTTCAAGGGTTGATCAAGAAGTCAAATAACCCCCGGTTTGCATATGACTGCTATCGCAGATTCATCCAGATGTACAGCGATGTCGTGCTTGGAGTGCCTCATAGTGAGTTTGAGGCGATCATGGACGAAGTCAAAAAGAGCAAGGGCGTTGAGCTCGACTCAGACCTCGATGCCGACGACCTCAATGAGCTGACCCGGCGATTCAGAGACAAGGTCGAGTCAGCCCTTGGCAGGCCGTTCCCGCTTGATGTCAAGGAGCAGCTCTACGGAGCGATCAATGCGGTGTTTAGTTCGTGGAACAATCCGCGTGCCATCACCTACAGGAAGATACACGGTATCCCTGGAGACTGGGGAACTGCTGTCAACGTCCAGGCCATGGTGTTTGGCAACATGGGTGAGACCTCTGGAACAGGCGTGGCCTTTACTAGGGATCCTGCGACCGGCGAGAACAAGTTCTACGGTGAGTACTTGATGAACGCTCAGGGAGAGGACGTCGTTGCGGGAATACGTACGCCGCAGCCGATCGAAGTCCTTGAGCAGGAGATGCCCGAGATCTACGCGCAGCTGGTCGAGATCTACAAGAAACTTGAAGCTCACTATAAGGACATGCAAGACATAGAGTTTACAATCCAAGAGGGCAAGCTTTACATGCTCCAGACCCGTGCCGGCAAGAGAACGGCGACAGCGGCTGTACGCATAGCAGTTGAAATGGTTGATGAGGGCCTCATAGACAAGCGCACTGCCGTTACGCGGGTCGATGCTTCTCAACTCGATCAGCTTCTGCACCCGATGATTGATCCGAAGGCTAAGGTAAACGTCATAGCCAAGGGCCTCCCAGCCTCACCTGGTGCTGCAGTAGGCAAAGTCGTCTTTACAGCTCAAGACGCAGAGGAATGGGCTGCTAGAGGCGAGAAAGTCATCCTAGTCAGATTGGAGACTTCGCCCGAGGACATCGGCGGAATGCACGTAGCTCAGGGTATCCTGACTGCCCGTGGCGGTATGACTTCTCACGCTGCTGTGGTTGCCAGAGGCATGGGTAAGTGCTGTGTAGCGGGTTGCGGCGACGTAGTCATTAACGAGGAGCAGCGCAGGTTCACTGTTGGTGATATCGTCGTGAACGAGGGAGATTACATAACTCTGAACGGCACCACCGGCGAAGTGATCCTGGGCGAGGTAGACTTGATTCAGCCGGAGCTCAGCGGCGATTTTGGTAGACTGATGGAGTGGGCTGACGAAATCAGAGTGCTCAAGATCAGGACCAATGCCGACACACCTCACGACGCCCAGGTCGCGAGAGACTTCGGAGCCGAGGGTATCGGCCTCTGCCGCACTGAGCACATGTTCTTTGCAGAAGATAGGATCAAGGCCGTGCGAGAGATGATTCTCGCAGCAGACGAACAGGGAAGACGCAAGGCCCTAGACAAGATTCTGCCATACCAGAAGAACGACTTCGTCGAGATCTTCAAGGTCATGAGAGATCTGCCTGTTACCATCAGGCTCCTTGACCCGCCTCTGCATGAGTTCCTCCCGACCGAACCCGGTCAGATAGCAGGACTGGCAGCAGAGATGGGAGTTGCTGAGAGCGTTGTACGGGATAAGATAGCTAGCCTGCAGGAGTTCAACCCGATGCTTGGGTTTAGAGGCTGCCGTCTAGGCGTTGTGTATCCCGAGATATACGAGATGCAGGTCAGAGCGATTTTTATGGCTGCTTGCGAACTCGCGAAACAGGGATACAAGATCGTGCCTGAGGTCATGATCCCGCTAATCGGCACGATCCAGGAGTTCGAGATCATTGAAGAGTATTGCCGCAAGACCGCTGAGCAAGTGATGGCAGAGGCGGGCGTCAAGCTTGAATACAGCATCGGCACAATGATCGAGATTCCTCGTGCTACGCTGATCGCAGACAAGATAGCCGAAAAGGCCGAATTCTTCTCGTTCGGCACCAATGACCTGACTCAGATGACGTTCGGGTACAGCAGAGACGACGCAGGCAAGTTCTTGCCGATGTATGTTGAAAAGAACATACTCGCTGAGGACCCGTTTAGCACTCTTGACCAGGAGGGTGTAGGTCAGCTGGTTGCCATCGGCACTGAGCGGGGCCGTTCAGCCAGGCCGGACCTGAAGATAGGTATCTGCGGTGAGCATGGCGGGGATCCGAGATCTGTTGACTTCTGTCACAGAGTCGGCCTAGACTACGTGTCTTGTTCGCCGTTTAGAGTGCCAATAGCGCGTTTGGCTGCTGCACAAGCCCAGATTGCCAACCCCAGGTAGAAACAGCCTCTGAGCGCTACGGGCGCTGGTCGCGTCTGTGAATACATGAGCCCATGCCGTCAGGAGGCGTGGGCTCTTACTATCACTGGAGGTGCAATCAGGTGATAGTGCGTGAACGGCTCGAAAAGGAGGAAATGGCTAGACTACATCCAAGGGCGGCAAAAAGCGCCGAGAGCAGGGGACGGGATTTTCCGGAGCTTGAGTGCGATGTGAGGACAGCATTTCAGAGAGACCGAGATCGCATTATCCACTCCAAGGCCTTTAGGAGGTTGAAACACAAGACACAGGTTTTTTTCTCGCCTGAAGGGGATCACTACAGGACTAGGTTGACTCACACTCTCGAGGTGGCGCAGATAAGCAGGACCATAGCTCGAGCTTTGTGGCTCAACGAGGATCTCACTGAGGCGATAGCTCTAGGGCATGATCTGGGGCACACCCCGTTTGGGCACTCAGGGGAGAGGGCGCTCGATAGAATCCGCCCCAAAGGGTTTCGTCACAACGAACAGAGCTTAAGGGTGGTCGAGAAGCTTGAGATTCGCTCCAGTCAGTACGACGGCCTCAACCTCACAGCAGAGACGAGGGACGGTATTCTGGGGCATACCGGCAACCGCATCCCGGCGACTTTGGAGGGCCAGATCGTTAGGATCGCAGACAGAGTGGCGTATGTCAATCATGACATCGACGACGCGATCCGCTCCGGGTTGCTTCGCTCCGATGACATACCTTCGTCGATCACAGATGTTCTCGGTTCGCACCACTCAGAGCGCATCTCAACGACTGTGCGCGACATAATAGAGAACAGTCGCAATCTCGACAGTATTATGATGTCGGAGTCGGTGAGAGATGCGATGGACTCGCTTCGGGAGTTTCTTTTCTCGACCGTATACAAGGCAACTAGAGTGGCCTTGGAGGGAGAGAAGGCTGAGGCTGTTGTTACAGCCTTGTATGAATACTACATGGAGGATCCGAAGAGAATAGCTCTTGAGTCCGGTAGAGACACTGAGTGCGATGAACAGGCGGTCTGTGACTGGATAGCCGGGATGACCGACCGGTATGCTCTGAGGCAGTACAGGCTTTATCGTCTGTCATAGGGTCGTTTCCATTTATAAGTGAGTGCCCGTTGGGTGTGTCCGGTCAATGGAGGAAACAAGGTAGAGATACAGAAGTATTCGGTTGAGCTCTCAGAAGTGGAGTACTGACCGGGATAAAACGCCTAGTCGGTGGTATGGATGGGTTTCAAAATCACAGACGAGCTTAAGGAGGAAATCAGGTCTCGCAACCGACTAGAGGATGTGGTGGGCGCTTATGTAGCGCTCAAACGTTCGGGAAAGTCGTTGGTTGGGTTGTGCCCGTTTCATAACGAGAAAACGCCGTCTTTTAGCGTGTCTCCAGATAAACAGCTCTACTACTGCTTTGGTTGTGGAGCCAGCGGAGATGTGTTCGATTTCGTAATGCAGTACGAGAGGCTGGAGTTCGTCGAAGCCGTAGAGCGATTGGCCGAGCGTGCGGGCATAGTCCTGGACATTGAAAATGAGACGCCGTCGCAGCGCTTGAGCAGGCGAACACGTGATGTGTTGCTGGAGATCAACACACTGGCTGCACGGTACTTTAGATACAGACTGTTAAGGTCCAAGCTGGCGGCTGGAGCTAGAGAGTATTTGTCATCTCGGGGCGTCTCTGCTAAGTCCGCCGAGCTCTTCTCGCTCGGCTACGCACCCGACAAGTGGGACGATCTGTATACGCTGCTTGCAAAGAGGGGGTTCTCAACTGAGGTTATTCTACAGTCTGGCCTCGTAAAGAAGGGTCGGGCGTCGGCATATGATGTATTCAGGGATCGCGTGATCTTCCCTATTAGAGATGTGAACAGGAGGGTTGTCGGTTTTGGAGGCCGTACCCTTCCCGGCAAGGGTGAATCACAACCCAAGTACATAAACTCGCCTGAGACGCTGCTCTTCAACAAGAGCCACGTCCTCTATGGGATAGACTTGGCCAGGGACTCGATCAAACGCTTGGAGAGGTCTGTCATTGTTGAAGGATACATGGACGTGATTTCATGCCATCAGCACGGCTTCACCAATGTCGTCGCCCCACTGGGCACTTCTCTGACAACAGCACAAGCGCGGTTGCTGTTGCGTTATGCACCCGAGGTCATCATCCTGTTTGACGCTGACACAGCAGGACAAGAGGCTACTCTCAGGAGCCTGGAGTTGCTGCGCAGAGAGGGACTGCGTGTTAAGGTCGCCACCCTTGACGAGGGCAGTGACCCGGACTCGTTTCTCAAGGAGAATGGAGCTTCCGCCCTGCAGACCTTGTTGGAGTCAGCCGCGAATTTGACTGAGTATAGGATCAATGTGATTGTGAGTGCGACGGATTTGTCGGACGCGTCACTCAAGGCTGAGGCGTCACGGCGGTGCATAGAAGCTTTGGTTGAGGTCATAGATCCTATCGAGAGGTCCGAATACTCTAAATATGCAGCGTACCAGCTCAGAGTTGACGAGGAGGTCTTTACCCGCGAAGTTGAACGGGCCGTCAGAAGGGGCCGCCGGGCTGGGGATACTTTCCGGAAAAACAGGTATACTAGACAGGTGGAATCTGCAGTCGACCCCGCTGCAAGTCAGGAATCTCTACGGACTCCCGGGGCCGGCGATGCGTTAGCGGAAAAGTTGACCAAGGCAGAATTGTTGTTACTGGGCATGATACTAGACAACCCCAGTTTAGCCTCTCTTGTGGAGGGCGAGCTGATAGAGGAATCGTTTAGCAGCCCCAGTGTTTTTCGCATCTTTCGGATGCTGTGCGACGAAGCCAAGCAAGGAGATAGCGAGGAGCTGCTGAGTGCTATACTCAATAGGATCGATGACGAGGCGGAGAGGCAGCTTATTCACAGGCTGAGTGTTGGAGCGGAGAAGCTCGACTCTGTGTCGGACCCCCGTCGAACTGTTCTCGACTGTGCACTCTGGATGGAGGAGAACAGAGTCGGCCGCAAGATCTCCAGTCTTCAACTCGATCTGAGAGAAGCGGAGAAGAGCGGCGACTCCGAGAGGATTCGCTTGCTGGGGAAGCAGATCATGGATTGCCAACGGCTTAGACAGGAAATACGAGCGAAAATGTCGAATCCTAACGAGTATCGTTAGCAGGGTAAACCCCAGACTAGCAGATGGGTTGTTGAACTACACGAGAAAAGGGGGGTGCGTAGTGGCCAAGGTAGAAGAAGCCAGCAAAGTTGGCAGGGAACAGCTCATGAAGCTGATCAATAAAGGCAAGAGAAGCGGCGAGTTGACCTATAGAGAGATCATGGACTCACTGCAAAACATAGATCTAACTGCTGAACAGATAGATGAGATATACGAAGCACTGAGTGAGATGGGCATAGACATTGTGCCTGAGGTTGGTGTTGACCAAGAAACTGACGGTGAAGCACCGATCACGGACGACACTGACAGCAACGGTGATTCGGATATCGATGACGAGGCTGCCCTAGAGGCTATAGGATTGGACGACCACGTTCGGATGTACCTCAAGGAGATCGGCCGCGTACCCCTTCTCACAGCGGAAGAGGAGATAGAACTTGCCCAGCGGATCGAAAAGAGCGACGAGGTCGCCAAGAGACGGCTGGCTGAGGCGAATCTCAGACTAGTCGTCAGCATCGCAAAGCGGTACATCGGCCGAGGGTTGCAATTCTTGGATCTGATCCAAGAAGGGAACCTGGGCCTCATCAAAGCTGTTGAGAAGTTTGACCATAGGAAGGGTTTCAAGTTCAGCACTTATGCCACGTGGTGGATCCGCCAAGCCATCACGCGTGCAATAGCGGACCAAGCAAGGACCATTCGGGTACCTGTACATATGGTGGAGACCATTAACAAGCTTGGGAGAGTAAACCGGCAACTCCTGCAAGAGCTCGGACGCGAGCCTACGGTCGAAGAGCTTGCCGAGGGTATGGGCATGACGCCTGAGAAGATCCGAGAGATCATGAAAGTCGCTCAGGAGCCTGTGTCCCTTGAAACCCCTATAGGTGAAGAGGAAGACAGCCACTTGGGTGACTTCATTCCGGATGAGGACGCTCTGGCTCCCGCCGAGGCAGCGTCAGCTCGGTTGCTGAGGGAGCAGCTCGAGCATTCGCTTGACACTCTTACGCCGCGTGAGGAGCAGGTACTGCGGTTGAGGTTTGGACTGGATGACGGTAGAGCCCGCACTCTCGAAGAGGTCGGCCACATCTTTGGAGTGACCAGGGAGCGAATACGACAGATAGAGGCGAAGGCCCTTAGGAAGCTTCGTCATCCCAGTAGAAGCAAGAAACTTAAGGACTACCTAGACTAGAACAACTGAATAGCACGATGACCAGGAGAGTCAACGTTCGGTGGCGACCCACGATCTAGCTGGGAGAGAAGGCCGTTGGCGTCGATATTGGAAGCTATGTTGAGCACAAGAGCATAAATCGGCAATAAATCGGCTCAAACGCTGTGACTCGGTGAGACACATTATTGACCTAGCCGAGCTTATGCATTAGAATAAGAGACGTCATCGATGGTGTTCCTCGGTAGCTCAACGGTGGAGCGACCGGCTGTTAACCGGTAGGTTGCTGGTTCGAATCCAGCCCGGGGAGCCATTTTCATTCTGGGCCTGTAGCTCAGCGGTAGAGCAACCGGCTCATAACCGGTCGGTCCCTGGTTCGATCCCAGGTGGGCCCACCAGTCTTTTTCAATATACGCACGTTCTACGTGCGTTAATTTTGCTCCCATCGTCTAGGGGCCTAGGACACCGCCCTTTCAAGGCGGCGGCACGAGTTCGAATCTCGTTGGGAGCGCCAAGGTGTGGGCGAATAGCTCAGCTGGGAGAGCACCTGCGTCACATGTAGGGGGTCACAGGTTCAAGTCCTGTTTCGCCCACCAACACTTCAAACCTTGAAAACTGCAAGTAGGCTGGGTAATCGCGGGTGAGCCACTGAGTGGCGAGCCTGAGGAAAGTCCGAGCTCCACAGGACAGGGTGCTGGGTAACGCCCAGCGAGGGTGACCTCAGGGAAAGTGCAACAGAAATCATACCGCCCTAGTCGCAAGGCTAGTGGTAAGGCTGAAACGGTGCGGTAAGAGCGCACCAGCAGCTAGGTGACTAGCTGGCTAGGTAAACCCCACCTGGAGCAAGACCCGATAGGGGAAGGTTGAGGTGGTCCGCTGACTTCCCGGGTGTGGTCGCATGAGGTGTCAGGCAACTGGCGCCCTAGATAGATGATTACCGCTCCTCTCCTATGACGGCAACTGAGACCGATGCCCTTGGGTATGGGTTAATGTGACGCCCGATATGAGAGGAGATACAGAACTCGGCTTACAGGCCTACTTGCAGACTGTGCAAATGAAAATCCCAGGTGCGAACACCTGGGATTTTTGCTTTCAGTCTAACCACTTGAAGTCGTTCACTGCACGTATCCACTGGTTTCTCAGAGTTGTATTGGAATTGTAGTCGCTACTGTAGCAGGACAGCATCACGTATGCAAAGCTGTTGCCCTGCTGGAATATCACCAATCTCATCATACCCTGTTTGGCTGAGGGGTTGGACGCTGTCACTGCATAGAAGTACGCAGAAGTGCCGTTGCTCGTTGTTATTTTCCTATCAGCCTCAACTTTAACGTTTGTAAAAACGTGCTCCCATTGTGAAAGCGCCATGCTCTTGATCTTTCCGATCGTCACACTTGGTGATGTGACTGATCCTACAACGAACTGCGGACCGCCTGTCCCGAAGAACAACTCGAGCGTCGACAGGCCAAAGAGCTCTCTTTCCAGATAGCCCTCGGCAGTCGAGGGGACTACGACCTCGAAGTGGGGATCATCTACAACATACCAGTAATAGCTGCTATTCTCATGTTGATAGAACGTGCCTGCAAGAGCACTTGCTGGCAACAAGAGTATAAGTACTGTAAAGATTGGGATGATTTTTTTGCCCATATGTAGTCCTCCTGTAGCGGTAGCTGCATCTCAGTCTAATTATAGCACTGCAACGCTGGGCCGTTCAATGCGTGAATGTGACCACCAGATGTTGGATTAATGGCACTGACTGCTGTCCTTCAGGGCAACGCAGATAGCGCAGGCACCTGTTTGCACGCATATGCTGGTATGTGAGTATCTGTCCGGCTCTTCTAGATTGGAGTGTGATTGCAAGTGCATGCAACGAGTCTGCGGAGCACACGTGCTGCCGAGTTCCGGCGCCGCCTCTGGCGGGCGGTCAGAGAGGTGGCCAACGCATACGATCTGTTTCTCATTCTAGTACTTCTGCTGCAGGCGAACAAGAATGCCAAGAAGGGGCAAAAGAGCGGAACCAGTGTGACTGAGGCTTTGAGCAATCCCTTTGTCTTGTTCTTGGTCCTGGTGTTGTTGCAACTCGGGTTTGACACGTAGGGCGGAGCGCCGACTCTCGCAGCTGCGGAAGCAGAGTGAGCTTGCGGTTGCTGCGCAGTCACTGTGAGACTGCGGCACGGGATTCGGGCAAGTGCTATAATGGGTTCGGATACAACTCATCTGTGCCGCGGAGGCTGACGTGCTCGTGCCTTATGACAGTTCGGACTTGAGGACCATCTACGCTGTAAGGATTGATGACGATCTATCCGGGCAGTCTGTCAGGGCCGTATTGACGCGGATGGCCTCGGTTTCCCAGAGTATCTTGAGACGGGCCAAGAGGCTGAAAGGAGTCAGAGTAAACGGCGATGAGGCTAGGGTCTCTACTATAGTTAAGACGGGTGACCTCGTAGAGCTACTTGACGTTTGTCGTCATGACAGAGCGATTGCCCCTGAGCCCGTACATCTGTCAATAGTCTACGAGGATGCCAGGCTTGTCGTTGTAGATAAGCCTGCCGGTATGCTGGTTCATCCGGTCAAGAGGCACCGCAGTGGAACGATTGCCAACGGGCTTGCTTGGCTGTATCTAGTTCGAGGTGAGAAGAGCGGGATCCACCCAATCCACAGGCTTGACCGCGGGACCAGCGGGCTTGTCTTGATTGCCAAAGACTCGCTGACACACAGTCAGATTGCCAGACAGCTCTTGGAGAGGCGCCTCAAGCGAGTATATATCGCCCTCGTAGAGGGCGTATTGCCTGAAGACTCGGGCGTGCTCGATGCACCCCTGGAAGTAGTCCCCGGGAGCTTCATTGAAAGGAGGACAGCAGCAGATGAAGCGACAGGGTTGCCTGCCAGGACACGATACGAGGTTGTTGAACGGATGCCAGGGCGGACGCTCTTGAGAATCTCGCTGGATACCGGTAGAACTCACCAGATCCGTGTCCATCTGTCGTCTGCAGGGTATCCGCTGGTCGGCGACACCCTGTACGGCTCCTCATCCGAGGACATAATGCGCCAAGCATTGCATGCCTGCGAGGTGAGTTTCGTTCACCCCGGACATCCTGACGGATTTGCACAGCCGTGTCTAGGACGACATTGCGAGTGCGCCACGAGTCGGCGCATGACTCTTTGCTCGCAATTACCCGCAGACTTCCAGTCAGTAGTTGGGGCTTCCAGAGAGTAGCTCCCTTAACTCGGTTTCTGGGCCACAAAGACTACGCGGGTGTCTTCTTCAGTTGCAGGACGGGATTTCCCGTGCGCATATTGCTTTATTACTTTGAGTCCGGACTCCTCGAGCATGGATGCCAGCTTGTCTATTGGGTACCCTTTTTCAACATGGATTTCGACGAACCGCTCGTATACATCGTCGCCGAGGTCCGGCTTCCTTACGAAAAACGTGGCTGTCAACACCGCGAGACCGGTTTCCGGATGGTAGCGGTTGTTCCATATATACGCTATGTCTTCTTCAACATCAGCAAACGAGTTGTTGCCCCACACGTCTCTCAGTGCATGAACGGTATTTGCATCGAATACAAACACTCCGCCGGGGTCTAAGTGCTGAGAGACCTTGTCGAATACCGTCTGCAATTCAGCCTCGCAAAGGATGTAGTTGATAGCATCGTAGAAGCAGGTGACCAGGTCGAATGTCTGTCCAAGTTCGAGGCTGCGCATGTCCTGTCTGATAAATGTGACCGGCAGCGAGAGCGACTTGGCTTTTCGCCTAGCTACTGCGAGCATCCTGTCAGAGGCGTCTACTCCCCATACTTTGATGCCCTCCTGAGCAAGAAGCACTGCAACAGTCCCGGTGCCGCACGCGATATCAAGAGCTCGACGCGGCTTGACGCCCGCCTCCTGTAATATCTCACGCAGATCGCGAAGCATTCTCTTGCCGAATTCATCTTGTCCAGTCGCATCGTATATCTCAGCGTACTTGTCGTAGATTTTGCCCACTAATCCAGCCCTCCCAGTGCGCGCACTGATCGGTTTACCTTATCGGCTGCTACGGCAGCCGATAGTGGTCACTTCGATTATAGCCTATCCGCAAGCTGAGTTGTAGGCTGGGCTGTGGGCTAAGCAAGGCAACTCTCCGTTTTGCGTATATGGTCAAATGCAAATGATGAGAAAAAATCACGTCTTGAGTTGGATACCGCATACGGGTTTGGTGCGCTATCAGTGCAACTACTAGCGTTGTAAACTGGCATGCACAGTGATATAATAGGTCAAAATGAATATCGGCAATAGAGACTTATCGCGAGAGGCGGAGGGACTGGCCCAATGAAGCCCGGCAACCAGCCGAATGGTATGGTGCCAAATCCTGAGGATTTCCGGATAGCCGGATCTCCTAGAGATGAGTTCTTCTTTCTTGGCCTCTTCGCATAAGCTGCGAAGAGGCGTTTGTTTTTGCGTAGGGCTCTTGCGCCGGTAGGTGATTTGCTTGTCAAAGATCAGCTTCACCGGCCCGATGACGATCGGTCGAGGCAATCCGAAGGAGTGGTGCTACGCATGTCAGTCTCCAGGACATATGAGGAGATCAACGAGAAGATCAAGAGTGGGAAAGCGGTCGTTCTCACAGCAGACGAGGTAGTCGAGCTGGCAGAAGAACGAGGGATATCCTATGTTGCCAAGAACGTAGATGTAGTGACTACTGCGACTTTTGGCGCAATGTGCTCTTCAGGCGCTTTTTTGAACTTTGGCCACAGTGATCCACCTATCAAAATGGGAAAAATATGGCTCAACGACGTACCAGCGTACGGCGGTATTGCTGCAGTTGACGCTTACATCGGCGCAACTGAGATGTCCGAGACGAAGCCGTTTGAGTACGGGGGAGCGCATGTGATAGAGGACTTGATTGCAGGAAAACCGATCAAGCTGCGAGCCACCTCCTACGGCACTGACTGCTATCCGAGGACAGAGATTGAGACCTATGTCACCAAGGACATGCTCAATCAAGCCTACATGTTCAACCCGCGAAACGCGTACCAGAACTACCCGGTGGCAGTGAATACTTCGTCAAGGACCATCTACACGTACTTGGGGACGCTGTTGCCCAGGCTCGGCAACGCGGTTTACTCCAGTGCCGGACAGCTCAGCCCTTTACTCAATGATCCGTACTATAGAACCATCGGAGTCGGCACTCGCATATTCTTGGGCGGTGCCGCGGGGTACGTCGCATGGGAGGGCACTCAGCACAACCCTAGCGTCGAGCGAAACGACAAAGGGATTCCTGTCTCCGGTTCGGGGACTCTAGCGCTCATTGGCGACCTAAAGGCTATGGACCGCAGGTACGTCCGAGCTGCCGTAATGCAGCGGTACGGTGTGACTCTCTATGTCGGGGTCGGCATACCTATCCCGGTCCTCGATGAAGACATGGCCGAGCGCGTTTGTGTGAGGGACGAAGACATCCATACGAGCGTGGTAGACTACAGTGTGCCGAATCGTTCCAGGCCTGTACTAGGCCGCGTGACGTACAAAGACCTCAGGTCAGGTGCTATCGAACTCAACGGCAATAGGATCCCAACGGTCCCTCTGTCAAGCCTAAGCAAGGCGAGAGAAATCGCAGAGGAACTCAAGGGTTGGGTACAGAGCGGACAGATGCTGCTGCAAGAACCAGTTCAGCAATTGCCAAGGGAGCAGGCTACGAAGCCCTTGGAGATTGTGGATTTGGAGGAGATTAACAATGGCTAGATGTAGGGTAGTCCTTACGTTCCCTCCTGACAAGGTGCGGCATCCCGTCGCATACCATCTTGTCAAAGACTACGGCCTGAAGATCAACATCTTGAGGGCTAGAGTAGACCTTAACGAAGAAGGGAAGCTTTTGATAGAGATAGAGAATCACGACAACGCGTCCATTCAAAATGGGCTTCAATACGCTCGCGACCTTGGAGTCACTGTGGAGTTGGTCGATAGAGAGCTGCAGTGGGACGAGGACGAGTGCATACATTGTGGGTCATGCACTGCTGTTTGCCGCTCCGAAGCCCTCAGCATAGGAGCGCCTGATTGGAGGCTTAAGCTTGACAAACAGAAGTGCACTGCTTGCGGTCTGTGTGTCGGTGCTTGTCCTGTAAAGGTGATTAGGATTGACTTCTAGCCACGAATCAGACTATGTCCGGAGGTTCTACAGAGACTGGCTCAGCGACAGTGACCTCTACAGGTTTCGGGTTGCAGTGGGTGAGTCCGATCTGCAAATATCGGTGAGCCAGGGAGAGCTGTTGTTCGAGGAGGCAGACGGACCGGATATCTCGGGGTTGAAGGAAGTGGTAGTTGAGGAGCTGATGCGTGTGCGACGCAGCCTCCGGACATACATCGAGAGGTACCCGGAGTTCCTTACTTCACTGCGGCCTATTGAGGTGGCCGATGATGCGCCTCCAGTCGTTCAGGACATGGCGAGTGCTGCCAGTCTGGTAGGAGTTGGACCCATGGCAGCAGTAGCAGGCGCGATCGCGCATTCAGTAGGTGCGATGCTCGCCAACAGCTTTACAGACGTTATTGTCGAAAACGGAGGAGACCTGTTTGTGCAGTCAGCCTCAAGCAGGGTTATCGGAGTGTACTGCGGTCGGAACAGCAAGCTGACCGGTCGCTTGGCCTTACGGCTAGATGCGGACAGATTTCCTGTAGGCGTCTGCACATCTGCGGGTACGGTTGGCCCGTCGCTCAGCTTTGGTTCTGCAGATGCCGTAACTGTCGTGTCGAAGCGTCCGTCACTTGCAGATGCGGCCGCGACTGCCATAGGCAATCAGGTGAAGTCCATAGAGGACATACCGCGGGCATTGGAGTTCGCATCCGGCATACACGGAGTCGAGGGAGTGATCGTCGTAAAGGATGACAAACTGGGAGTGTGGGGCCAGGTAGAGC
Source organism: uncultured Clostridia bacterium (assembly GCA_900016865.1). Classification (GTDB taxonomy): domain Bacteria; phylum Bacillota; class DTU014; order DTU014; family DTU014; genus DTU014. Next base: position 27,667 of record FIZI01000009.1, read on the forward strand.
TCGTGTAGAGCCGATCAGCTGAGACCCTGTCAGGAGGGGTGTACTGTGGTTCCGTTTAGCAAGTACCATGCTCTAGGGAACGATTATATTGTGATAGACCCACTAAAGACGTCAGTCGATTTGACAGAAGAGGCGGTCAGGCTGCTCTGCGATAGGCATTTCGGAATCGGCTCAGACGGTATCCTCTATGGCCCTTTCTACGAAGAGGATACACCTGTGGTCCGCATCTACAATCCGGACGGCAGCGAGGCTGAGAAGAGCGGCAACGGTGTTAGGATCTTTGCGAGGTACCTGATGGATGCCGGTTACGAGGATGGCGGCCAGTTCGAATTG
>FIZI01000010.1 GCA_900016865.1 uncultured Clostridia bacterium
GGGTACGAACTCGAGTATATTGGCCTCGAGAATTTTAGATACGCTCTGTTTGTTGATCCCGACTTCGTCAGGGTCTTCGCTGAGACAGTGGTCAAGATGCTGGTGGAAGTCCCGTCAATCATCTTCTTTAGCTTCTTCTCGGCGCTGCTTCTCAACCAGCAGTTCAAAGGACGTCTGCTTGCCAGAACGATCTTTTTCTTGCCGGTAGTGATGACGTCCGGAGTCATCCTGACGCTCGAGAGCGGAGACTATATGAGCAATCTGCTGGAGCAGACAAATACCTCTGCTGCAAATGCATTGACCGGGCCGCTCTTGACTGCGTTTCTCATGCAGTTGAAGCTGCCGAGAGAGATGTTGTCGTACGTTGTTACAGTTGTAGAACATATACCGGATGTCATTAGAGCATCCGGCATACAGATACTGATCTTCTTGGCAGGCCTTCAATCAATACCTGAGACCTTGTACGAGGCGTCAAAGGTAGAAGGTGCGACACCATGGCAAACGTTCTGGATGATCACTATGCCGATGATGAGCCCCATGGTCTTTGCCAATGTCATTTACTCAATAATTGATTCGTTCCTTTCATCGTCCAACCAACTGGTCAGGTACATCAGGGATACAGCGTTTGCAGGTGCAGGTTTTGGTATAGGAACAGCTATGGGTGTCATGTACTTCGCAGCAGTGACGATCATTCTTTTGATCGTGGCTCGCATTATGTCCGGTTGGGTCTTCTATCACGAGTAGCTCTTCTGTCTGAAGGAGGAATACCCATGTCTGCATCAGCAGAGAGTCGCATAGGCAAGGCGCTGTCAACGTCGAGGTTTCGACATGCTTCGCATCGGGTATCCCAGGTCTTGCTTGTGATTTTTAGAGCCGCCTTGATCATCGGGATCTCGTATATCATCCTATTCCCGATTCTGATGAAGGTCTCTTCGTCATTTATGTCGCGCAGAGACCTGGTTGATCAGACTGTGAAATGGATCCCGAAGCGCTTCACATGGGACAACTACAGATTGGCGGTTGAGATGCTGAAATTCCCGACAGTGTTTAGGAACTCCCTGCAGCTGTCGGTGATAGTCAGTATCCTGCAGCTGTGCTCCAGCATACTCGTTGGGTACGGCCTTGCAAGATTCGACTTCAAGGGGAAAAATCTGATCTTTGCCGCAGCAGTCTTTACTCTGGTAGTGCCTCCTCAGATGATCATGGTCCCGCTCTATCTCAACTGGAGGTTCTTTGACCTCTTTGGGCTGCTGCCTGACAAAGGTTACAACCTCTTGGGCACTTACTGGCCCTTCATCCTTACGTCTATCACCGGGACAGGGCTGAGGAACGGCCTGTTCATCCTGGTCATGAGACAGTTCTTCAGGGGCATGCCAAAGGATCTTGAAGAGGCGGCTTATGTTGACGGGGCCAGTCCGCTGATGACGTTCTTCAGAGTCATGCTGCCAAACGTCAAACCTGCCGCAGTGGTTGTGTTTCTGTTTGCATTTGTCTGGCAGTGGAACGACTCTTTCTTGACAACGCTGTATCTCGACTCGAATTTCTTGCCGGTGGCACTGGCCAACTTGTCTCGCACCCTTGCAAAGGAGTTGGAGATGAACCATCCTCAGTACTTCTCACTCGTCGTCAACGCAGGAAGCTTGATGATGATACTGCCGGTGCTAATACTCTACGCTTTTCTCCAGCGGTACTTCGTAGAGAGCATAGAGCGCACGGGGCTTATCGGTTAGTCCGGGCGAGTCGTTTATGTCTTATTTTGTGAATGGTATGCAGGAATTCGCGGGACCATGGTGAATTATAGTCATACGGAGAAAGTTCCATACCACTGAGACCTATTAGTTGTCATTTTGGCTGATCAGACAGACTGTGATTCTCGAAACATCATGACCTGGTAAGCCTATGTGACCTGCATAGACCCACTTTCGCGGTGGTTGTCATTGGTTGAACCTAGACTGGTGGAGGTGATGGGCCTTATCCAGGTATTTCGGGCGTGGTACGGTGAAAGCCATGTTATTAATGATCAAGGAGGAGGAAGCTAGATGAAGAACGCCCTGAGAATCATCTCTGTTGCGGTCATGTTGTCTATGTTGTTCGGGTCAGTGGCTCTGGCTGCCACTGGAGGATTCGACCTTGGCGGCAAGACCATTACTGTGGTGGCTGCAGTCGACAAGCTCGAAGGACTGCGGAAAGAGGGAAGAGTGGCTGAAGCTGAGCAGCTGTTCAACTGCAAACTCGAGTCTTTGGTCTTGCCAGTCGACACGATCGTTGAGACTATGGTCACACGACTCATAAGCGGGGACTCTGAGTATGACGTATGGGGCATTGACAATGACAACTTCTTTGATCTAGTTGGAAGAGACGCTCTCCTTCCGATCAATGCGGTTCTTGGCGACGCTTACTTCGACGAAGCCCGCAAGTACGCCGAACCAGCGATCAGGCACTTCAGCGTTGGTGGCAACATCTATGTCTTGAGTAGCTTCGAGACTCTGCCTAATGGTGCTACGACGTGGTTTGCGTTTAACAAGGACATCATAGAGGCAGAAGGCCTACCGGATCCGTACGACTTGTATGAGGCTGGCGAGTGGAACTGGGAAAACTGGCGCAACATGATGGTAGCCGCCACAAAGGACCTTGATGGCGACGGCACACCTGACCAGTATGGTGTCCAGGGATTGGCGGTATGGGCTTACATTGTCTGCAGCAACGGCACAAACCTCTTTGTCCCAGGCCCGGATGGCAAGCTGAAGTACAACTGGAACAGCGAGAATGTCCTTGAGGCTATCCAGTTTGGCCGTCAGCTCGGGTATATCGACCAGGTCGCCGCATCCAGCGGATTTGACCAGGGTACAGTCCTCTTTGCATATCAGGCTACCTGGCAGTTGGATGGGCTCAAGACTTCGGGGATGAATTACGGTCTGATCCCGTTCCCGAAGGGCCCAAGAGCTGAGGGGCACACCATGTATACCGGGTTCTGCGGCGGTCTCGCTCTGCCCTCGAACTCTGCTGAGCCTCATGCTATAGCAGCTGTCATGGACTATCTGTTCTATCCTGAGGACTTCGAGACCTATCTGGATGAGAGAAACCAGACCATGATCAACGACTACTGCCCGGATCGTCGGTCCGCGAGGATCTTTGCTGAGTTCCTCCCAGAGTTCAACAAGACTGGACAGATCCTCAACTACTCCTTGACCGCAGACGAAGTCTGGGATGCCTACGTCGCAGCAATGCAAGGCGAGAAGACCCCTGCCGAGGCAATGAATGAGGTTGCCGCTCAGGGTCAGGCCTATCTTGATGAGCTGTTGGGTCAGTAGTATAGGTAGTGTAGAATGATCGGCTATCTCATACGTGAGTAGCCGATGACTGCCAGCCCCTCCCTGAGTGCCAATGCAGCAGTCGGGGAGGGGCTTCCATATGTCTGGAGAATGAGTTCAAAGCGAGGTAATCTCAGATGAAGAAGCCCTACTGCCGTTACAAGGATAGGACCGTACCTATTGAGGACAGAGTCAGCGACCTCTTGAGCCGCATGACCCTGAGGGAAAAGGTCCGGCAGATGGACATGTATGTAGGTTCGAGTTTTGTCAAGCTGCGCGACGGCACTTCTGTGGTGACTGATGACGCTGAGATTCTGTGGGACAAGGTAGCTGAGGCGATTGGCTCCGAAGGGATCGGGTGCATTCACGACCTCTACGCCACTGCCAAGATCAACAACGAGATCCAGCGATATGCGATCGAGAAGACGCGGCTTGGTATTCCCATATTGTTTAGCGAGGAAGGGCTGCATGGCTTGTGTCGGCCAGGCTGCACGATCTTTCCTCAGAGTATCGCGTTGGCATCGACATGGCGGCCCGAGATCGTAGAAGAGGTAGGCAGGGCAATTGCGAGGGAGACCCGGAGCTTCAATATACACGAGATATTCGGGCCAGTGCTTGACCTTGCAAGGGACCCGCGCTGGGGGCGTATGGAGGAGACCTTCGGAGAAGACACTTACTTGAGCAGCCAGATGGCTGTTGCTATGGTGAGAGGGCTTCAGGGCAAGCGGCTTAGTGATCCGGACAGTGTAGTCGCAGAACCAAAGCACTTCGCAGGCTACGGAGTCCCTACAGGCGGGCTCAACTGCGCACCCGCTCTCATTGGAAAAAGAGAGTTGTTTATGTACCACCTTCCGATCTTTGAGGCAGCGATAGTAGAGGGTGGAGCTATCAATGTCATGTGTTCCTATAACTCTATCGACGGGATACCGTGTTCGTGCGACCACGAGTTGCTTACCACAGTGCTGCGGGATCAGTGGCAGATGCGAGGCTTCGTTAGAGCGGACCTCGGAGCACTGGGGAATCTCTATCATTGGCACAGAGTAGCCGAGTCTCGAGAAGAGGCGATCAGGCAATCAATAGAAGCAGGCCTGGACATGCAGTACTATGACTACCCGCATGAGTTCTTCCAAAATGCGTTGATCAAAATGGTAGAAACGGGTAGGATGAAAGAGGAGACCATAGATCGAGCAGTCGCTCGAATCCTGAGAGTCAAGTTCATGTTAGGGCTCTTTGACAATCCGTGCATTGATCCGAAGTTATCAAGATCAGTAGTGCGCTGCGAACAACACAGGCAGGTCGCTCTGCAAGCGGCGCGGGACGCCATTTGTCTCCTGAAGAACGACCACGGACTCTTGCCGCTACCCAAGGATATTGGCTCAGTAGCTGTGATCGGGCCAAATGCTGCTGAGGCGAGACTCGGCGACTACACTCCTAGGGTCGAAGGGTTCGAGCCTGTCACTGTCCTTGATGGGATTCGCAGCATAGTCTCTCCTCAGACGAGGGTTGACTACGTCAAGGGCACGTCGATCGCTCCGGTAGACTTGAGGCCGCTGCCTTCGGCCTGGTTGCAAACTCCGGAGGGCGATAAAGGCCTGAAGGCAGAGTACTACGACAACCCCAGCGGCAGCGGCGACCCTGTTTTGGTCCGGATTGACCAGGAAATCAACTTCAACTGGATCGTAGCAAAGCCATGCGCGGAGGTTGGCCCGAGCGACTTCTTCGTCAGGTGGACCGGCACGATGACCCCGCAGTATAGCTTCGATGGGTACTTGGGCATCGGGACGTTTGACAGCATGCGGGTATGGGTGGATCAGGCGTTATTGCTTGACAGCCGCAAGCCGGGTGCAGAGGGCAGCCCCGACTCGGGTGTGGAGGGTGTGCGACGGGTCCCGTTTAGGTTTGAGGCAGGCAGATCGTACGCCATCAAGATAGAGTACTGCAAGGACGCAGGCGGCGCGCGTGTCGTCTTTGGGTGGAGCAGCGAGCAGGATCAGATCGATGAGGCGGTGAAGTGTGCCAAAAACGCGGATGTCGCCATCGTAGTCCTGGGCGACTCCAGTGAGACGAGTGGGGAGGGGCTTGACAGGGTGGACCTCGGCCTGCCTGGAAAGCAACTTGACCTGCTCAAAGCGGTATACGAAACAGGCACTCCGGTTGTGCTGGTGTTGCTCAATGGCAGGGCATTGACGCTCAACTGGGAGGCAGCTCATATTCCAGCGATCATTGAAGCGTGGTTCTGCGGAGAGCAGGGCGGGACTGCCATTGCAGAGACGCTGTTTGGAGATATAAATCCTGCAGGGCGATTGCCAGTCTCCTTCCCCAAGGCTGTAGGCCAGCTCCCGGTCTACTATAATCGTCAACCGGGCGGTAGGCATACCTATGTGGAGATGGACTGGGAGCCTTTGTTTCCGTTTGGATATGGCTTGAGCTACACTCGCTTCAGCTACGCCAATCTTAGAGTTGTTCCTCAAAGGATTAGGCTGGGCGACTGTGTGGACGTTCATGTAGATATTACGAATACTGGCGACAGAGACGGAGAGGAGGTTGTTCAGCTCTACATAAGGGATCTATGGAGTTCGGTCGTTAGGCCGCACAAGGAACTCAGAAGGTTCAGGCGAGTGGCCATTTCGGCTGGCCAAACGGTGACTGTTTCATTTACGCTCGATGTGAGAGACTTCAGGCTCATGGACAGAGAATACGAATGGGTGGTCGAGCCGGGTACCTTTGAGATAATGGTCGGCCCTCATTCTGGTGCCTTGGACCTCAAGGCCCATCTGGAGATATACTGACGACCAAAAAGGACTACAGACGATGGAGGGTGGCTATGCGACGCGTTATACCGCTTAACTTCGGCTGGAGGTACGCTGACTCCTTTTGCGAAGACTATCTCAAGGAGAATGCAGACGAGACAGGTTTTGTAGAGGTCGACCTGCCTCATACCAACAGAGAACTGCCTTACAACTACTTCGACGAGTCTGAGTTTCAATTCATATCCTGCTATCGCAAACATTTCGACATTCCCTTGGAGTACAAAGGCAAGCGCATCTTTGTCGACTTCGAGGGCGTGATGTGTTATGCAGAGGTTTATGTCAACGGCGTCTATGCGGGAGAGCACAAGGGCGGGTACACTCCATTCTCCATTGACATTACTGACAAAGTGCGCTTTGGAGAAAACAACGTCTTGTCCGTCAAGGTGGACTCAACCGAACGTCCGGATATCCCGCCATTTGGTAACGTGGTTGACTATCTGACTTACGGAGGAATATACCGTGAGGTCAGCCTGCGGGTAGTCAATCCGGTATACATAGCCAACGCGTTCTTTGCCCCATCAGACGTGCTTCAGACAGACAAGGAGATACGCGCTAAGGTATTCGTATCCAACCCCGAGCAGAAGGCGGGCGAAACCGTTGTCTGCGTAGCGCTCAAAGACGGCGATACCGTCATCTCGGAGCAGAGGAAGACCCTGCAGCTTACTGGAGACGACAAGGTTATGGTTGAGATCGTCCTCTCCGGCATTCGTGATGTAGAGCTGTGGGATCTCGACAACCCAAGGCTTTATACGTGTGAAGCGTATCTTGTTGACAGCAATATCTCAGACTGTGCCGCAGATTGTGCCGGGTGTGACAGAGGCGTCGACAAGGGTGTGCTCGATCGGTTTTCAGCAAGGATTGGATTCCGCGAAGCACGTGTCGAGCCTGACGGCTTCTATCTCAACGGCAATAAGATCCAACTGCGCGGACTCAACAGGCATCAGTCTTATCCGTATGTAGGCTACGCTATGCCTGAGCGAGTCCAGAGGCGGGACGCTGACATACTCAAGTACGAGCTCGGCCTCAACTTGGTGCGGACATCGCACTATCCGCAGTCAGTGCACTTCCTCGACAGGTGTGATGAGATTGGGTTGCTTGTCTTCGAAGAGATTCCGGGCTGGCAACACATAGGAGATGCCGAATGGAAAAAGGTCGCATGCCAAAGCCTCAGAGAGATGATAGAGAGGGATTGGAACCACCCGTCGATTTTCCTGTGGGGCGTTCGCATTAATGAATCAGGCGATGACCATGACTTCTACACCGAGACCAACAGGATAGCGCGTGAGCTAGATCCCACCAGACAGACCGGAGGCGTGCGCTGGCGCGAGCGCAGTGAGTTCCTGGAAGACGTCTACACGATGAACGACTTCATCCACAGCGGCGGCGAAGCTGTCCTCAGAGACCCGTCCAGGGTAACGGGCCTGCCCGAGCCTGTCCCGTATATGGTGACTGAGTTCAACGGCCATATGTACCCGACCAAGCGCTTTGACCAGGAAGAGCGGCTGGTTGAACACGCAATGCGACATATCAGGGTACAGAATGCCGCTGCGATGGATCCGGGGATCTCAGGAGCGATCGGCTGGTGTGCCTTTGACTACAACACTCACAGTGAGTTTGGCTCAGGAGACCGCATCTGCTACCACGGTGTCATGGACATGTTTAGGATACCGAAGTTCGCAGCATACGCTTATGGCAGTCAGAAGGATCCAAGCCAGGGCGTTGTGTTGGAGGCGGCTACTCTGTGGGCTCGCGGTGAGCGATCCATCGGCGGAGTTATCCCTCTAGTGATCTTCACAAACTGCGACTATGTGGATCTAGTCCTCAACGGAGTTGTTGCAGGGCGCTACTACCCCGCCAGAGACGAATACCCTGGATTGCCGCATCCACCTGTGGTCATAAAGGAAAGCCCTGAGCAGTTTGGAGTTTGGGGATTCAGGTGGCCCGATGGAGAGATCGTGGGTTATATCAATGGCAAGCCGGTTGCCAAGAAGGCCTATGCCGGTCAGCCTGTCGCTACCAGACTCGAGGCAATTGCTGACGACGATGTCTTGACTTTGGGCGAGACATATGATGCCACAAGAGTGGTGTTCAGAGTAGTTGACCAGGTGGGCAACCTGACTCCGTATATCAATGAGTCAATAAAGCTCGATATAACCGGCCCGGGGCGGATAATCGGGCCCAGTGAGCCGACCCTCATCGGAGGATGCATTGGAGTCTATGTGCGCACTACTGGCCAGTCCGGTGAGATTCGGTTGACCGGGCGTTCGAGTCGGTTTGCCCCTGCAGAGGTTGCCATTCGAGTGCAGTAGTCGCACACCAGACGCTAGATTCCAAGGGAGATGAGTCCAGATGAGCGATGCTGACAAGGAAGCCCAGGAAGGCGTAGTAGAGCGCGGCAAGCACAATTACAGCGCTGAGGACCGCTACGTTAGGCCGGACGACCCCACCCTATTGGAGCGGTTGGAGTGGTTCAAAGATCAGAAGCTGGGTTTGATGATACACTGGGGCCCCTATTCGCAGCTGGGTGTCGTTGAGTCGTGGGCGCTGAGTGATGCAGATGCGGACTGGTCGCGGGTCGGATATGACTGGTTTGACGACCCGGAGGAGTTCAAGCGTCAGTACTTCAATCTGAACACCACGTTCAATCCCATCCGGTTCCAGCCGGAGGTATGGGCGGACCTGGCTGCGGATAGCGGGTTCAGGTACTTGATATTCACGACCAAGCACCATGACGGCTTTTGTATGTGGGACACGAAACAGACCGACTACAAGATCACGGGCCCTGACTGTCCGTTTCGCACCCACAAGTACGCCGATGTCTGCAAACACCTGTTTGATGCATTTCGCAGCAGGGGGCTCGCAATCGCGTGCTATTTCTCAAAGGCGGACTGGCACACTCCGTATTACTGGGCTCCAGGGATGAAGCGCAGTAAGCCATCCTGGAGAGGGCCGTCCTATGATCCAGCGGAATATCCGGAGCTTTGGGAGAAGTTTGTGCGGTTCACTCATGCCCAGATCATGGAGTTGATGTCAGAGTACGGGCGGATCGATATTCTGTGGCTCGATGCAGGGTGGGTGCGGCCGGAGACCGGGCAGGATATCCGGCTCAGAGAGGTGGTCGAAAAAGCGCGACAGTTGCAGCCTTGGCTGATATGCGCAGATCGGACCGTTGGAGGGCCGTATGAGAATTATGTGACGCCTGAGCAAACGATTCCGGAACGCCCAATGAGCATCCCGTGGGAAAGCTGCATTACTATGGGCACGTCGTTTTCGTTTGCCTATGAGGACACGTACAAGTCTCTCAGGGAGTTGGTCTGTATTTTGACTGAGGTCGTGGCAAAGGGCGGCAACCTCGCCTTAAACGTCGGCCCTCAGCCTGACGGCAGGCTGCCTCGGGGGGCCGTGCGGTGTATGAAGGAGCTAGGCGATTGGCTCAAGTCGTACGGAGAGGCGATCTACGGCACTAGGCCCTGCGCGCCGTACTTCAAGAGCAATTGCGCGTTCACGAGCAAAGACGACTTGATCTACTGCATCTACCTCTATCCAAAGGAGCCGAGCACAGTGCCTGACAGTGTGGTCATTCCTTATGCTGGGCCTGTGAGTGCAGTCGACTTGGTCTCAGGCCAAGAAGGGCTTGAGTTCGAGCGTACAGATGGCGGACTGCGAGTGGCTTTGCCTGAGAGCGATCTGGCTGCAAGCGATTTGGTGGCTCACGTGTTTAGGCTGAGAAAGGCCATATAGGCGCAGATCGATGTGGGCCCGTGCAGACCACGCGGGCCTGCATTCAGCGCGGGTGAGCGATCATTTTCGAGATGCCTTGGCGGAGGGAAGCACATGGACGATTCTATCCGCGCAGCTGTGAACGTCGTGCCTTCAGAGCGGCAGATCAACTGGCAGAGGACGGAGTTCTACGGCTTCATCCATTTTGGCATAAACACATTTACCGATCGCGAGTGGGGAACAGGAAAAGAAGACCCCAAGCTGTTCAACCCGACTGAGCTGGATGCAGATCAGTGGGTCAGGACGTTCAAGGCAGCCGGGATGAGAGGCCTTATCCTGACCTGCAAACACCACGATGGGTTCTGCCTTTGGCCGAGCAAATACACGGACTACTCTGTCGCGGCTAGTGACTGGCGCGGCGGCAAAGGCGACCTGGTGCGCGAGGTGTCCGATGCCTGTAGGCGAGGCGGCATCAAGTTTGGGATCTACCTCTCGCCGTGGGACAGGCATGAGAGGACTTACGGAGACTCTGAGGCCTACAACCGCTTTTATCTCGCGCAACTCAAGGAGCTCTTGACTTCCTACGGAGAGATATTCAGCGTGTGGCTTGACGGTGCCTGTGGAGAGGGGCCTGACGGCAGGAAGCAGGTCTACGACTGGGACGCGTACCATCGGCTTGTCAGAGAGCTTCAGCCGGGTGCGGTCATCTCAGTATGCGGTCCGGATGTCAGGTGGTGCGGAAACGAGGCCGGGCACTGCAGGGAGTCAGAGTGGAGTGTAGTGCCGGCTGTTCTCAGGAAGGCCGAGTTGACCCAGGAGAAGTCTCAAAAGGTCGACGACGGCACGTTTGCACGGCGGATCAACACTGAGGATGCAGACTTGGGCAGCCGCGAGGCCATACGCGGTGTGAAGGAGCTGGCCTGGTACCCGGCTGAGGTCAACACATCTATCCGGCCGGGCTGGTTTTACCATCCCGCTGAGGACGACCAGGTCAGAACTGTGGATGAGCTCTTGAAGATCTACTACGGCTCAGTCGGGGGCAACGCGTGTCTCCTCCTAAATGTGCCTCCTGACCGCCGTGGGCTTATACACGAACGTGACGCGGCTGTCCTGGAGGAACTAGGCAGAGTCATCCGAGACACATTTGCAGAAAATCTAGCAGACAATGCAAAGGCATGGGCGTCTGATACACTCGATTTCAACCATCGAGTTGAGAATATCCTCGACGGCAACCCGGACACCTACTGGCGCCCGTCTGAAGGGAATGAGACCTGCTCGATCGAAATCGATCTCGTGCGGCCAGTCGTGTTTGACCGGGTCGTCCTTTGTGAGCATATCAGATCAGGGCAACGGATCGAGAGTTTCTCAGTTGATTACTGGACTGATGACGGTTGGGTCGAATGCTACCGCGGCACAGTAGTAGGCTACAAGCGGATTTGCTGCTTCGAGCGCGTAAAGGCTCAGAGGCTCAGGATCAGGATCACTGGATCACGCTACTACCCAACACTGTCCGAAGTGGGGGTTTATCTCGAGAGGCGTTGAGTCTGCTGTTGCGCTCATTCTGGCGCTCTTGATCCGGTAGAGCGTTTAGACAGATTTAACGTTGTTTTAATGTACGACAAATTGTCCCTAAAGGTTCTCCTGTTACACTGTAGTCAAGATGACGGTAAAGGAGAATCGCCATGGAAATGCTTGATCAGATCGAGAGACTTAGGGAAAAGGCAAATGTCACCTATGAAGAGGCCAAGAATGCTCTTGAGGCTGCCAATGGAGACCTGTTGGACGCGTTGATCCTTCTGGAGAGACAGGGCAAGGTGCAGCCGCCTAGTGGTGACGGCTACTACAGCAGCGCCAGAGACAGGGAAGGCGCAGGGCAGAGCCACAGCGGGCCAGAGTCAATTCAGAGCTCACGAGGAGAGGGGCTTGGCGATGTCTTTGACAGGATTGGCAAGTTCCTTGTTGGGCTAGTTGACAAGGGCAACAGGATCAACCTCGAGGTGTTCAAAGATGGCGGCAGCAAGGTCAGGTGTCCGTTGACCGTACTAGTGCTGCTGTTGATATTCGCACCGTGGATTGTCATCCCATTGGTTGTGATTGGATTGGTGCTTAATTATAAGTTCCAGTTCAACGAATCCAATGCGTCCAACGGAGCTGATGCGTCTGACAGGGCATAGCGCAAGCCAGTAGGTGTTTACAGCGCTGCTGTGGGTCTATGACAGCGTCCGGAGGGAGTGGCAACTCGTCTTGAGCGCGAGGATTCTTGTCGTAGACGACGAGCCGAAGTTCGCTCGATTTCTTGAAATGGAACTGACGTATGAGGGCTATGAGGTCGCCAAGGCATTCGATGGGCGTGTCGGCCTTCAACTGGCGGAGACTGGCGAGTTCGACTTGGTTCTCCTTGATATCATGCTGCCCGGGCTAAACGGCATGGAAGTGCTCAGGAGGATACGTCGAGTAAGCCAGGTCCCGGTCATCATGCTGACAGCGAGGGACAGCGTGATCGACAAGGTCTCCGGGCTCGACCAAGGGGCTGATGACTACATAACCAAGCCGTTTGCTATCGAAGAGCTCCTGGCACGCATACGGACAGCCTTGAGGAAGACCGCTGCCAGATCAGCTCCCCAGAACGCGCTCGTTCTCTCGGCAGGAGATGTTCGACTCGACGTGCAAAGGCGCATTGTGACTGTGAGAGAAACTCCCGTGGAGTTGACCAAGCGCGAGTTTGACTTGCTGCAATACATGCTGGAGCATAAGGGCGTCGTGTTGAGCCGCGAGTTGCTGCTTGAGGATGTGTGGGGGTTTGACTTCGAGGGGCAGACAAATGTCGTCGACGTGTATATCCGTTTCCTGCGGTCGAAGATCGATGAGGTGTTTGGCATCAAACTAATACATACTGTTCGCGGCGTTGGGTATGTGATACGCGATGAGAACTGATGATCGCGGCCGCTCGGCTCGCAGCGTGCGCATCACGCCCCGTATATCGGTTGCGCGAAGGCTCAATATGAGTCTCTGGATTCGCCTAATAAGCGTCTTTCTGCTGCTTGATATCGCCCTGTTCGCGGTCACTGCGGTTGCCACCATGATCTATGCAGAGCGGACCGCTGCAGATATGGCAGCGCTGATCGAAGGTTCTATCAGCCTACCAGGGGATTCAGCAGAGATTCGGACTGGTTCGGGTGTGCGCATCGTTCAGCTGGACCGGAACCCTGAAGGCTGGCACCCTCCCGGCTTTATCAGGCCTGTGTTCCCTGATTCGACCAAACGCGCGGCTCGCAAGTATGAGTTCGCAGAAGAAGTTACCCAGGCACACTGGCGGCATATCGAGCACCTGACCTTCAGAATCGAGGATATCTACAATGGCTCCCCGTACGCGGTCGTAGTCGAGCTTGAGCCTGTACTCAGATTTGCCAAAGCCCTCATGCTGACTCTCCTAATAGTCCAGATCTACGCCGCTATACGCAGTTTTCGAAGCAGCGGCCGGATCATTCATCGCACCTTGCGCCCAATCGTCGAGCTCGCCGAGAGGGCCCAGAGCATTGATACGGACAGGGGGCCTTTCACTCCTGAGGAGGTGCAGGCTCTTACAGGCAAGCTAAACCGAATCAACGCAGCAAGGCTTGACACCCGAATTGAGGTCGACGGCGCCAAAGATGAGCTCAAGGGCCTGGCCTCAGCCATTAACAACATGCTCGACCGCATCAATGAGTCATACAAGGCGCAGGCACGCTTTGTGTCCGACGCTTCGCACGAGCTTAGGACTCCCATAGCTGCCATTCAAGGGTATATCAACCTCTTGGATAGATGGGGCAAGCACGACGAACAGGCTCTACAGGAGTCCATAGACGCCATAAAGCATGAAGCTGCAAACATGAAAGATCTCGTGGAGCAGCTTCTCTTCTTGGCACGCGCCGACAACGACGTTGCCGACCTTACAATGGAAACGTTTGATCTCGCCGAACTGGCCTCGAGTGTCTGTCAGGAGACGCAGCTGATAGACCAGAGCCATGTATTGGAGTCTCGTCTGTCGTCGGTATACGTGCACGCGGATCCCAAACTGATCAAACAGGCACTTCGCATTTTGGTTGATAACGCAATCAAGTACACCCCTGCAGGAGGGAAGATCGTCATCTCTGTACAAAGACGCGGGCCTAGGGCTTGGATCACTGTTCAGGACGACGGCATTGGCATTCCGCCGGACGCGGTTCCTCGCATCTTTGACAGGTTTTATCGCGCAGATGTGTCTCGGGCCAGAGAGACAGGAGGAACGGGCCTCGGACTGGCGATCGCCAAGTGGATCGCTGATCGTCATGGCGGACACGTCGAAGTGTTGAGCCGTGAAGGCATCGGCACTCGTTTTTCAATCGTCTTGCCCGCGACTATGCAGCAGCCCGCAGTCTCCTCTCAGACGACAGCCAGCCTCTGAAATACATGAACTTGATAGGTAGTCGACACCTGGATTCTTGGGCAATCCAATGAAGTCGGACCAAATCTAACCGGTTCGATGCTCACCAAGAGTCTACAATTGCACCGTCCGTATAGAGTCATCCGATGTGAGTCTCTTCAGAGTTCTCAACCCCAGTGTAACATAGGCAGCCTTTGGGCGGTTAGGTCGTCTGCGGCATGCTTGTTTTTAGCTTGCCATTAGGCAGATTTCAACAACCCCGCGAATACAATTTAGAGAGGAAGGATACAGCCTTAGCTTAGGTTGGACGATTTCGATTGGAGTTGGATGATGGCGTCCCGAGTATGCTAATAGCTCAAGCTAAACGCATTATGGAGGTCAGAGCCATGAAATCAAAGAGTATCATCACCTTGACTCTTGTGGTACTCTTGGCGCTTCTCCTGAGTTTCAGCACGTTGGCAGCGGACGCATATCCAAAGTACACTAGGAAGCCCACCACGATAACTATGTGGGTGTGGACGAGCAACGAGAACTACTCGATCAATGAGTGGCTCGATGAGGAGACGTTTGTTGAGCTCCCTGGCGGACAGAATCCAGGTAAGCTCCTGCTAGAGGCTCATGAAATGGTTGACACTGCCTTTCACTTGCCGATCATGTCTAACGTTGCGAGCAGCATCAGTCAGCGAATGCAGGACTACCTGAATGGCAAGATAGACAGATTTGTAGACATCCTCGCACTTTGGGACAAGGATACCATCGAGTACATAAGAGAGTTTGAGTATGACAACGTAGTCTATGGGCGACTGCCGTAACTATATATGAAAGGGGCTGTGTTGGCCCCTTCCTGTTTACATCAGCTGATTGGCGTCGCTACTTTGGGAGGAGAGGGGTGATGTAGCCAATAGGACAGAGAGCGCATGCTGCTACGATGCTGGGATGCTAGGCTTTCACATGGACCGCCAAATACCAAGTGGTAAGGAGTGACGAGTCAATGAAGAGGATTCTAGTGGGGATTCTTATACTCCTATTGCTCAGCTCCTGTGCATCGGCTACAGACTACTATCCTGAGTACACCGGTGAGCCGGTCACGTTGACAATGTGGGCTTGGACCAGCAATGAGAACTACTCGATTGAGGAGTTCGAGAAGGTGTACCCAAATATCAAAGTCATATGGGAAGACTTCGGAGTCCACTACGACAAGGCTCAGACTGCTCTGGCAGCAGGTTCAGGGCTGCCAGACGTATTGATGATCGAGTACTCCTTTGCGCCTCAGTTTATGGACCTTGGTGCATTTCAGCCGATCAACAAGTGGCTCGACGAAGAGACGTTTGTCAAACTCTACGGCGAGGCCTCTCTTGGTCTCTGCTCTATGGATGGCGAGATATACGGAACCCCTCAGGATAGCGGTGCCAACGCTCTCTTCTATAGAAAGGATATCTTTGACAAGTACGGTTTGAAGGTCCCTACCACCTGGGACGAATATGCAGAACAGGCTAGAAAACTAAAGGCGGCTGCTCCCGACCTCGAGTTTGCAGCACCCCCGATCGGTTATGCATTGGTGTGGGTAGGCATGATCTGGGGAGCAGGCGGGAAGCTGTTTGACTATCACGACGGCAATTGGTACATAGACTTCACCAACCCTATTGCAGAGGAGTTCTTTGAGTTCTGGGGTGAGTTGTTCGACGAGGGAATTCTCGACCTTCAGATGTGGTGGAATCCTGACTGGTATTCTTCACTCAACGAAGGCAAGACTGCAACAGTTATCGTGGGCTCATGGTTCGGCGAATGGCTCAGGTACAATGCCCCAGAGTCTGCAGGACAGTGGAGAGTCGCTGTGCCTCCGTTCATCAGGAAGGGTGAGGAGCACAACGGCATGATAGGCGGCTCCGGCTTCTACGTCACTTCCCATTGCAAGAACCCTGAGGCTGCTGCCATATTCGTCAACTGGCTCAACTCGCATCCTGACTCGCTCAGGTGTCTGCACAGGTACAGCAATCTGCCGATTATGGTCTCCACAAGGTATGAAGAGATTCTCGACGAGATAGCCGGGCCGGACGAGTTTTTTGGCGGCCAGAATATAGTTGAAGAGCTCTGGCATGCTCATGAGCTCGTAAACACGACCTTTGTTGCTCTACCGATTTGGTCCAATATGGACAGCGCTCTGAGCCTGCTTCTGCAGGATTATGTCGACGGCAAGATCCAGAGATTTGCAGATATCCTCCCGGTGTGGGAAAAGCAGGTTATTGAGACCATGGAGGAGTTTGGCTACACCAACCTCATAGTTGGAGAGCTTCCATAACCAAGAGAGTCATAACCCCTCTTGCGGCTGGGCTGAGGCTGGATACCGCGGTATCTGGTCTCAGCCCATGGATACAGCCTGACCACATGGAGCGACGACAAATCCAGTTTAGAGGTGCTGACGCTATGACCTCAGTGACAAAAAAGAAGCTAATGACGACGTTAAAGGCTTATCTCTTTTTGGCACCCTTTCTCGCTCTGTTTATCCTCATGGTCATATACCCGATAGGGTTGGGTGCGAAGCTCTCTTTGTATGGACAGAGAGGCGCAAGAATGTGGTATGTCGGCTTTGACAACTACTTTCGCATATTTCAGGACAAGAAGTTCTGGGAAGCGTTCAAGATCCCCGCATTCCTCTTGTTTGTTCAAGTGCCACTGATGCTGCTCCTTGCGACTATTGTGTCACTCATGTTTGAGACCCGTAAGCGAAGCGGGTCTGTTTTCCGCTTTATCTACTACTTGCCTTACTGTATTCCGGGGATCGTGGCCGGCATCGTATGGTCCTACATCTTTTCCGACTCGATGTCGCCTCTAAAGCCGCTGCTTCAGTTTTTTGGCTATCAGGGTGAAAAACTGCTGACGCGGCCCAACGTCCCGCTGATACTTCTGATCATCATCTTGTGGGAGTTCACCGGTTACACAGCATTTGTCATCTATTCCTCTCTGATCTCCATCCCAAGGGAGTATTCGGAGGCTGCTCAGTTGGATGGCGCCGGGTTTTGGCAGATCGCGTTTAAGATCAAGATCCCCCTGTTGAAGGACGTGCTAATCACCCTGTTTATTTTCAACGCAATAGGAGCAATCCAGGTGTTCAACGAGCCATGGATGCTTGGAGGCCTAGTAGTGCTGCCCAACAACTACACGCCTGCCATGTACATCTATTCTTCGGCTTTTTCACAAGGCCGGTTTACATATGCGGCAGCCATGGGAATGATCTTAGCGTGTGTGACCTTTGTGTTTTCTCTGTGGGTACTCAGAACTGCGGCTAAACAGCTCCTAGGGAGCAAGTCCTAGGCCGGGGGTGTGAGCCTAGAGGAGGGGTTGGAGTGAGCAAGCGAGTCATGGTCGGAATAGGTGTAACTGCTATCTTGGTTGCTCTGGCTGTGTATTTCATATTCCCGTTCTACTGGCTCGTAATTGGAATAACTAAGGACGTCGGACAGCTATTCCAGAAGTCTCTGCTTCCTGGAGTTCCAAGCCACCTGCGCGAGAACATCCAGAGAGTCTTTGCATACGAGAACGGTGTGTTCTTCAAGTGGCTAGGAAACTCGTTTCTGTACGCCACAGTGGGATCTGTAACAGGTGTGACAGTCGCGGCTTTGGCCGGGTTTGCCTTCCGCAGATACGACTTTTTCTTGAAAAAGCCGCTGTTCATATTGATCTTGGGTTTCTCAATGGTTCCGGGATATGCCACCACATTGCCGCTGTTCATGATGTTTAGGGATCTACGTCTCATCGATACGCGCTGGGCTGTGCTTTTGCCGGCCTTTGTCAACGTGTTTGGTGTGTATATGATGGTAGCCTATTTCAACCAAATAACCGACGACATGTTCGACGCTGCTGAAATCGATGGGGCCAACGACTTCGCTATCTTCCTCCGAATAGCTTTTCCGAACATAGTGCCCGGGTTCATTACCTTGGTGCTGTTGTCCTTTGTAGGTTCTTGGAACAACTTCTTCTTGCCGCTAGTCGTGTTGAACAGCAGAGCAAAGATGCCTCTTATCTTGGGAATTACCACTATTACAGACCCGCAGGGATTCCCGGTGTACAACTTGACTCTGACTGCAAGCTTTTTCACCATATTGCCGCTGCTCATCATGTTTACCGCTCTCCAGAGATATTTTAGGCCGCAGCTGTATGTGCGGTAGTGCAGTCGCAGCAGCAGGAGTGTTCCTTGGCAGCAGGAAATCTGGCCATTGATGTAAAATCAGGTTATCTATACGCTTAGGTGTGTACTGATGGGAGGATTTGTACCACAGGAGGGCACCGATGCCAACCATAAGAGATGTAGCAAAAAGAGCAGGAGTCTCGGTAGCAACAGTCTCAGCAGTGATCAATGCCGATTCGGGTGTTAATGTCAGCGAAGAGAAGAGGCGGAGCGTTGAGAAAGCTATCGAGGAGCTGAACTACAGACCCAACAGGATCGCTCAGGCACTGTCCAAGAGGCAAACCAAGACCATAGCGTATGTGGTGCCTACGATCAGCAACGAGTTTTTCTCTCAGATGGCTCACTTTATCGAGGACAGGGCGTTTGAGCGTGAGTACGGCGTATATCTATGCAATACGCACAGCAATCTCGAACGCGTCGATCTGTATATGGACATATTGATCGAGAACCAAGTGGCCGGTGTAGTGACGACGCTGACCTGGGATATCATCGAACAAGGTTTCATCGACGGTATTAGAGCAGAGGGAATTCCCATCGTAGGCCTTGCAGGGGCGAGAGTAGTAGACGGTTTGGATACAGTTACAATAGACGACGTGATGGTTGGCAGAGTTGCTGTCACGCACCTAATAGACCGCGGCCATCGAAAGATCGGCTTTATCGGTATCAAGGATAGCCGGACTACGGGCGAGCGGCTTGCAGGCTATTTGGAGGCATTGCGCGAATCTGGGATAGAGGTCAGTGATGACTACATAGGGCTTGGGACCGGCTTCTCTCGTGAGGACGGCTATCAGCTGGCTGGCGCTCTATACAGTAGGTGCCCTGAAATGACCGCGGTATTTGTCTACAACGACGTTATGGCTGCAGGGGCGATCGACAGATTTCGCGATATGGGAGTGAGGATACCCGACGAGATGGCTGTAGTCGGCTGTGACAACAGTATCTCGGATTACACAAGGCCCAAGCTTACCACCCTCGACTTCTCAAAAGAAAAAATGGTCGAGGACGCGATGGACTTGCTGTTTAGACGGATTGCCAAGGAGAAGTCCCCCTACAACCAGATCAAGGTTGTGCCTCAGTTGATAGTCAAGGAGTCTTCGTGACAAACAGGAAAGGCCGATAAGGGCAAGCGTGGGACTGATACCCGTTGCGTAACAACGGCGGTCTAATCGGTTAGAAAATCGAAGGCTCCGCTAGGGAACAGGCGCTTAGCTCCGGAGACCTGGTTGACCGAAGATGCAGCCAGAGTGACCCGGGGTGATGTAGGAGCATCGACAGCCAAGTGGAGGTGTGTTTGTAGTGAGTACTCAGGCGAACCTCTATGTTGACACCAACTACAAGCTGTCCAAGGTGGACAGCAGGCTTTTTGGTTCGTTTGTCGAGCATCTTGGGAGAGCGATCTACACCGGCATATACGAGCCTGACCATCCTCTTGCAGACCAGGACGGATTTCGACAAGACGTCATTCAGCTTGTCCGCGACCTTGACATCCCGGTTATCCGGTATCCCGGAGGGAACTTCGTGTCCGGATATCGTTTCGAGGATGGTATCGGGCCGAGAGACCTGAGGCCCACCAAGTTGGACCTTGCTTGGCGTTCTGTAGAGACAAACGAGGTTGGCTTGAACGAGTTTGTCATCTGGACACGCAAGGTAGGGGCGGAGACTATGCTTGCAGTGAACCTGGGGACCCGCGGCATAGATGCAGCCAGGAATCTCGTGGAGTACGCCAACCATCCTGAAGGCAGCTATTGGAGTGACCTGCGCAGAGAGCACGGCTTCGACGAGCCTCACGCAATAAAGCTGTGGTGCCTGGGCAATGAAATGGATGGGCCGTGGCAGATTGGCCACAAGACGGCAGAGGAGTACGGTAGATTGGCAGCCGAAGCTGCAAAGGCAATGAGACTCGTAGATCCGTCCATCGAATTGGTGGTATGCGGAAGCTCGCACAGGGATATGCCGACATATCCGGACTGGGAAGCCACGGTGTTGGCCCACACGTACGACTTCGTCGACTACATCTCCATGCACCAGTATCTCGGGAACAGAGAGAATGACTTGGGATACTACCTAGCCCAGACCGAAGGCGTGGATGAGTTCATCAAGTCGGTGATAGCTACGTGTGACTTCATAAAGGCGAAGAAGAGGACTAGTAAGGTCATGAATATATCGTTTGACGAGTGGAATGTATGGTACCACTCAAACGAGCAGGACAAGAAGGTCGACCCATGGCAGAAGGCTCCTCCGCTTCTCGAGGACGTCTACAACTTCGCGGACTCCCTTGTAGTGGGCTTGTTCTTGATTACGCTCTTGAGACATGCAGACAGGGTCAAGATCGCATGTCTGGCTCAGCTGGTCAACGTCATTGCTCCTGTGATGACTCGAAAACGCGGCGGAGCTTGGAAGCAGACGATCTACTACCCCTTCCAGCACGCCTCGAAGTACGGTAGAGGCACTGTCCTGCAGACTTTGATTGAGGCGCCAGTATACGATGCGCGTGAATTCAGAGATGTCAAGCTTGTCGATGCAGTCGCAGTCCTCTCAGACAACGAACGTGAGCTTACCATCTTTGCAGTCAATAGAGGCCAGGAAAACGCGATCACGCTTGAGTGCAGCTTCGGAGCAACATCAGGGTTTGAGCTGGTAGAGCACATAGTATTGGAGAGTGATGACGTCTACGCGGTCAATACCGAGGATCAGCCGGACAACGTGAAGCCACACACAGAAGGCAAGTCGGTCTCTCGAGGCGGCAAGATCCTGGCAGAGTTGCCGGCACTGTCGTGGCATGTCATCCGGATGCGCCGATGAGTAGGACGATTTTCAAGCACCACCAGGAGACCATAGACCGGGTGGCGGACGAGTTCAGGGCAAAGAGCGATGTCCTCGCAGTGATTGTAGGCGGATCGGTGGCTCACGGTTTTGCGACCGAGACATCGGACGTGGACGTCATGCTCCTTGTTGACCCGCAGGAGTATGAGTCCAGGCTGCGTACAGAGAATCTTACATATGTCAACCATGAGATCTGCACGTACCAAGGCGGTTATGTTGACGGCAAGTATATCACTACAGACTTCTTGAGGCAGGTCGCTGAAAAGGGCAGCGAACCTGCCCGATTTGCGTTTAAGGACGCGTTTGTGGTCTTTAGCCGCATAGAGGGGCTCGAAGGCTTGTTGGCTGCAGCGAGTAGATACCCAGTTGAGCTCAAGGAGGAAAAGATACGGAAGTTCTACGCTCAATTCGAGGCGTGGAGATGGTTTATTGGCGAGGCCAAGAAGATCGGTGACTCGTATCTGTTGACCACCGCGGTGGCCAACTACACGCTGTTTGCAGGACGGCTGATACTGGCCCACAATGAAGAGCTTTACCCTTACCACAAGTGGTTTATCAGGGTGCTGGGACAGGTGAAGGATAAGCCGGAGGGCCTGATCCGGCAGATCAATCTGGTTTTGCAGCACAAGGACGACAGAGACATCGACACACTCTATTCGATGATCACCGAGTTCCGTGACTGGGGCTGTGACAAGCATGAATGGGCAAACAGGTTTCTGTTGGATACAGAGCTCAGCTGGATGCGCGATGCTGCGTCGGTCGCAGACCTGTGATGAACGCCAACGACAGAAGGCAAGGAGGCGAGATGCGTGTCTGTTACGAGGGAGGCCGCCATCGTCTTTGCACTGATGTGTGTGTTTGTGCCTTGTTTGCTGTTGGGAGCTCACGCGGTAGCCCTGGCGCAGAGCATCCCCAAAAAGGAGGCTTGGTACCCGGTTTGGGATATGCTTGGGGACTTGACTGCTCATGACCCGGCTATTGCGGAGGAGGATGGGGTATGGTGGGTGTTTCACACAGGAGCAGGCCTGCAGGTGAAGCGTTCAGATGACGGTCGTATCTGGACTCAGGATCAGCCTATATTCCAGGAACCCCTGCTATGGTGGAAGGACTACGCAGCCAACATGAACTACAACGACGTCTGGGCGCCGGATATTAGCTGGTATAACGGCAAGTGGTGGCTATACTACTCCGTATCCGTATTTGGCAAGAACACCTCGGCCATTGGCCTTGCCTCAACTACGAGTATAGCCTCTGGTGAATGGAAAGACGAAGGCGTAGTTGTGCATTCCAACCTGTTGACTCCGTACAACGCGATCGACCCAAATCTGCTTTTTGATGCTGAAGGCAAGCCGTGGCTGGTATTTGGCTCCTGGTTCAGTGGCATTCAGGTAGTACGTCTCGACGAGAACACTATGAAACCTGCTCTTTGTCTCGGTGGATCATTGCTGCGTCAATGTGCGGAGCGACTACAAAATAGCGGTCGGCCGCTCCAAGAACGTAGAGGGGCCGTATGTTGACAAGAACGGCATAGACATGATGGACGGCGGTGGCACGATCATCGATGCAGGTAATACCAGGCATAACAGAGTTGGCGGCCAGGACGTCTACGAGAACAAGTTGCTGATCCGACACGCCTACGACCGGGCAATACGGGGTGCACATGTCCTCCTCATTAGTGACCTGCAGTGGGACGATGAGGGATGGCCTGTTGTGTGTGAGAGTGAGATCAACGGTTACTACCAGATCCAGAACAAGGCCAACGGTAAGTTCCTGACAACAGCCTATGGCAACACGGCGGTTGGCGCCAAGGCGGTCTTGGAGGCCGACCCCAAGGGAGCCCCGTTTGACTGGCAGATCTACAGAAAAGAAGAGGACTACTACAGAATCCAAAGCAGAAGCAATTTCAACTACCTCGAGGTTGCAGCAGGAAGCACAGATATAGGAGCAGCTATACAGCTGGGCAGTTACGAGAACCGTGATCAGAGGCTGTGGAAACTCGTGCAGCAGGACAACGGGTGCTTCAGCATAGTGAACAAGAACAGCGGGCTTGTGCTCGAAGCGTCCGATGACCCAGACAGCGGCAGGTGTTCAGTGATTCAGGGAGCAGACAGGGGAGACGACAGCTAGCTTCGGCGGCTAGTTTTTGTCAAGAGATGAGAGCTTCGAACCAGGCTGAACGAGCCTTAGGGAGGTGTGAGCCGTGAGGATTAGGCCTTTTGTCGGTCTGTCAATGTTCATTGCTGTACTGGCCTCGCTAAGTCTGGCGCATTGTGCATTTGCCGCAGAGATGGGGGCTCCGACGCATTCTGCTGTGTTGACTGTTGACACAAGCAACCCGGGCATAGAGATCAGCCAGATGCTGTACGGAGTCTTTTATGAGGACATCAACTACGCTGCAGACGGCGGGCTTTACGCTGAGCTGGTTAGGAATCGATCGTTTGAGTTTTTGCGCAGGCTGGAGGGATGGGGCCGGTTGCTCAAGCAGGATAACGGGACTATCGTGATAGAAAACCAAAATCCGCTCAATGAGAACAACAGGTACTACGCGAAGCTCGTATCCGACGGAAGTGGAAAAGAACTGGGCCTGATCAATTCCGGCTACGGCGGAATCGCCGTGTCCGAAGGCAAATGCTACGATTTCAGCGTCTATGCGAGGTGCGAGGACGGTTTTGACGGGCGACTCCTAGTGACTTTGGAAAGCCTTCAAGGCGAGGTTTACGGAAACACCGTGATTTCTGGCATTACTGATGAGTGGCAGAAGTACACTGCAGAGATCTTGTCTGCGGAGACAGACAAGGCAGCCCGGCTGGTGGTGAGAGTCGAGGGAGAAGGCTGTGTCTGTTTGGACATGATCTCGCTTTTCCCAAGAGACACCTGGATGGGGCGTGACAACGGGCTCAGGCCAGACCTCGTGGAGATGCTGGTAGATCTCAAACCCGCTTTTCTCCGGTTCCCAGGCGGGTGCATCGTCGAGGGACATAGCATCATAAACGCATATCGTTGGAAGGACACAATCGGCGATGTTGCAGAGAGAAAGGTGAACAGCAATCTGTGGGGGTACTACCAGTCGTACGGACTAGGATTTTATGAGTACTTCCTCCTGTGCGAGGATCTTGGAGCAGAGCCTGTGCCAATCGTGAATGCCGGCATATCTTGTCAAGTCAGGGGCGCGGAGTATGTGCCAATGCACCAGTTGGACGAATGGGTCCAAGACGCGCTCGACCTGATAGAGTTCGCGAACGGCCCTGTCGACAGCACTTGGGGAGCTGTGCGTGCAGCTCTGGGGCACCCGGAACCGTTCAACCTCAAGTACCTAGGGATAGGCAATGAAAACTGGGGCCCGGAATACCACAAGAGGTATGAAGTGTTTCACAGAGCTATCAAAGACAAGTACCCGGACATCAAGTTGATAGCAGGCCCCGGCGTATCATATGAAGGCTCGAGCTATGAGGCTGACAAAGCGTGGGCCGAAGCCACAGGAGTTGACATCTTTGACGAGCACATGTACTGCCCTCCACAGTGGTTTTTCAACAACGCAGACCGATATGATGACTATGCACGGGGAGATATGAAGATTTTTGTAGGCGAGTACGCTGCTCACGGCCCAGGCAGGCGAAACAACCTCGAGGCAGCGCTGGCAGAGGCCGCCTTCATGACAGGCCTCGAGAGGAACTCCGACATAGTGCACATGGCCGCGTACGCACCGCTGTTCAACAAGGTCGGCTCCAGTCAGTGGGTGCCTGACTTGATCTGGTTTGACAACACCAGGGTATACGGCACGCCGAGCTACTACGTTCAAAAGATGTTCAGCACAAACCTGGGCGATCGGATACTGCCTCATGAGTATGAGACAGATGAGGCTGTGCCAGAACAGGAGCCGATCTCGGGAAGAGTTGGACTTGGGGCCTGGCGAACCAGGGTTGAGTATGATTTCATACGAGTGACTGCTGGCGACAGTGTGCTCCTATACGATGATTTCGACGATGAGCTTGTCGGCTGGGAGAGCAGGCGCGGGCTGTGGGAGCTTTCGAACGGGATGCTCAAGCAGACGGTCATAGACGACGATTGCACTATTTTGGCAGGCAGCCGCGATTGGAGCAACTATACGATTGAGGTCCGTGCACGAAAGATCTCCGGGGCAGAGGGCATGTTGATCCCTTTTGGAGTCAAGGACAGCAACAACTACTACTGGTGGAACCTCGGCGGCTGGGGTAATACGCAGACAGCCATTGAAAAGGCAGTTGCAGGCCAGAAGACGATCATTGGCGGCGGAACAACCCTGCGCATTGAGGCCGGTATCTGGTATGACATAAGAATAGAGGTATCCGGCAGGACAATCCGCTGCTACTTGAACGGCGAACTGATCCACGATGTAGTGGACGAGGACGACACCACTCAACTGTACCTAGTGTGCAGCTATGACGAAGGTGACAATGACGTGATAATCAAGGCAGTCAATAGGTCGAGTGTGTCACGCACAGTCGAGGTCAGGCTGGCCGGCAGCTTCAAGCCTTCGGGCAAAGGCACTGCAGAAGTGCTGACGTCCGATGATCTTGACGACGAGAACTCCTTTGTCAGGCCGTTTAACATAGCTCCGGTAGTAACGGAATTAACAGAGCTTTGCAGTAAGTTCGAGTATACGTTTAAACCGTACTCTGTCACTGTCTTGAGAATAAAGGGGACTTGATCTTTACGCCGACTTCCATGGTTAAAGAGGCCACGTGCAGGCAGGTGGTTAAGCCCGCCAACAGACTAGGCCTGCCTGAGCAGAGGAGCGGTGAGCCTTTGGGGTAGGCGCTTTGTGTGCCTACCCCTTTAGGCCTGTAGTTGCAATGCCTTGTATGAAGTACTTCTGGAAAGCCGCGTATACCAAGATCACAGGAATGAGCGCACAGACTGACGCAGCCATTATTAGCCCGTATTCGACTCCGTACTGAGTGTAGAATTTCCTAATCCCGAGCTGAATCGTCTTGTTTTTGTCCGATGTCAAATAGATCAAGGGCCCGAGGAAGTCGTTCCAGACGAACTTGAACTGAAAGATCGCAAGTGTTGACAAAGCGGGCTTGGCTAGAGGGAGTATAATGCGCGAGTAAATCCCAAACTCGCTAAGCCCGTCTATGCGGGCACACTCGCACAACTCGTCTGGGATGGTCATGAAAAACTGCCTCAAAAGGAACACGCCAAACGGCGAGAAGGACTGCAAGACGACCAATGCCCACAGAGAATCGCTCAGGCCCAGATTTTTCATAAGGATGAACTGGGGGATCATGATCACCTGAAATGGGACCGCCATGGTCATGATGTAGACGAGAAACATAGTATTGCGTTCGGGAAACGGGATCTTGGCAAACGCGTAAGCGGCCAGGCTGCTAGTCACCAGCGAATTGAACGTGACCACAAGAGTCAGCCATATCGTGTTTTTGTAGTAGGTGAGGAAGTCGATCTTCTGCCAGATCTCTACGTAGTTTTTCCACCGGATGTTTTTTGGAATCCAGTCAATGGGATACGAGAAAACCTCGTAGCCGGGTTTGAGCGATGACGAAAGCATCCACAAAAACGGCATGATGAAGGCCGCAGCGCCCAAGACTAGCAGCGCGTACACCAGAGCCCTCTTGATGAGGTCTTTGATCCTAATGGCCTTGGGTTCCGAGGGCAGCGCTCCACGGACCGTCATGTTATGGGTACTCATAGCAACCACTCCTAAGCCTGAAGTCTTGAGGCGCTTTACATCATGGTGTAATGAACCCACTTTTTCTCCATTCGAAACTGGACGATTGTCACAATGAGGACCAGGGCAAACAACACTGTAGCTATGGCAGAGGCATACCCAAACCTGAAGAGCAGGAACGCCTGGTAGTAGATGTAGTAGACGAGCACGTTGGTCGCCCTACCAGGCCCGCCGTCTGTCATGATCACGATTTGGTCAAACACCTTGAATGAGTTGATCACCAAGAGAATGCTGACGAGGAAGGTCGTTGGGCTGAGCATGGGTAGTGTGATGTAACGGAACTTCTGCCATGAATTCGCGCCGTCGATTGTCGCCGCCTCGTACAGCTGCTCGGGTATTCCCTGTAGGCCGGCAAGAAATATGACTGTGTAGTAGCCAACCTGCTTCCAGACGCTCATAAGTATGACTGCGGGCATCGCCCACTTGACTGAGGCGGTCCATCCCGGAGGGTTGTCAATCCCAATGGAGCGCAAGAAGCTATTGATTGGCCCCATAGTTGGGTGATAGAGCATGTTCCATACTACAGCGACTGCTATGATCGAGGATATCTCGGGGAAGAAGTATATGGTCCTGAAAAACTTGATCCCTCTAACCCTCTGGTTGAGCAGGGCTGCAAGGAACAGCGCGAATACGATTGTCAAAGGCACTGAGACCGCAGAGTAGTATATGGTGTTCTTGAGTGAGATCTTGAATCCACTGTCCCTAGCTAGCCGCATGAAGTTCCTCAGGCCGACAAACTTCGCAGGATTTGCGAAGTCCCAGTCCAAGAACGACAGTCCAAAGGCTGCAACTATCGGGATCAGGGTGAGAGTCACAAACCCCAGTATGTTTGGGAGCAGAAACGCATAGGCAGTGAGGCGTCTTGCCTGCCGCAGGCTCCTCGACTTTCTCTTGGCGATATTTGCTGTACTCATGCTGACGCCGCCTTTCCTGTTTCATGAGGGGAGCCCTATGGGTTTTCACCCATAGGGCGCCTATGCACACGGAGACGTGTAACTGACAAAGGCCTTACCACCACTCTTCCTTGATCTCCTTGGCGCGCTCGGCCATGTTCTTAAGCCCGGCATCGAGCGAGATCTGGCCTGTCATTATCATGCTGTGCTCCTCGCTCAGCATTTTGTCGATAGCATTTGAATACACGCTGGGCGGCAGCTCTACAGTGGTCTCGGCAGTCATGAGTGCTTCGGCCCCACCCTCGGGGAAGCCGGGTGCAGAGGTGTAGATCTCGAGCACTTCAGGTGTTCTAAGCGCAGGCAGGACTCCTCTGGACGCAAAGATCTTGGCGCCCTTCTCACCGCCGAAGTAGCTAACCAATTTCCATGCAGCGTCTTTTTTCTTTGACTTGGAGTTGATGGCGAGAGTTGTCAGGCCTTCGACAGTTGAGCCGGGATTTGTGCCGGGCCAGTGTGGCGACTTGGCTATGCCCCAATTCACATCGTGCTCATCGATCAAGAGCGAGCCTATGAACCAAGTGCCCATCCAGAGCATCCCAACTCTTCCACTTTCGAACAAGCCGCGATAGTGAGTGTTGGAGGTGCGAATCTCTGCGAAGCTCATGACCGACTTGTCCTCGTTTTGCATGGCCAATGCCAGTTCATACGCAGGCCTGAGGAATTCGTAGTCGCCGTCTACCAGTGTCAGATCGGTGGTTAGGAGTATAGGACACTGGATCTGGCTTCTCCAGGAGTGGAAGTAGGCTCCATAAATCTTCTCATTGCCCTCACCGCTGGTGAGCTTCTTAGCGACTTCGCGGAACTCCGGCCATGTCATCTCATTGGAAGGGTAAGGCACTCCCGCCCTATCAAAGATGTCTTTGTTGTAGTACAAGACATAAATGTCGCTCCTGTACGGGAAGCCCATGAGTTGTCCTTCGTGCATGACGTACTCAATCGCTGATCCATATTGCGATAGATCAACGCCGTCCGCTTCGATGTAGGAGTTGAGTGGAGTGAGGTAGTTGCGGTGGAGGTAGTTGGAGTAGCTTGCGAAGTCCTTTACTGCAAACACGTCGACTTCTTCACCGGCAGCAAGCATGACGGTCATCTTGTCAGGATACTCCGCAGCAGCAATGTCAATAACTTCAACCTTGATGTCTGGATACTCAGCCTCGAAATCGTCGATGACCAACTGATACTCAGGCGACATGCTGAAGTCCCACACGGCAAACCTGATAGTTGTCTGCTGTGCACCGACATGGAGAGTGAACAAAGACAGAACGACCAATAGACACACGGGCAACACAAGGCTCAACCGCTTTTTCACTTGCCTATTCCTCCCTTGTCAATTTGGTGCTATTGTCATTCTAGGGCCTTGTTGGTATGAGTGGAATGTCCTTGAGTCGGATAATTTGTCTTTGGGCGAGTGGACAGCCCTGCGGAATGGGGTAGTTTTTTCAGATTCCTAATACTTTCGTCAGAATGCCTTTCCAGAGTACTCAGTAGGGGTGATTCCCACGATCTTTTTGAACACCCGGCTGAAGTAGTACGCGTTTTGATAGCCGAGCATCTCCGATACCTCATAGACCTTGTAGTCCGTCTCCCTCAGTAGCCTTTTTGCCTCGTTGATCTTCACCCTTGTCACGTAGTCAGTGAAGCATACTCCTGCCGACTGTCGAAAGATAGTGCTGAGGTATCCGGGACTGATGTTGATAGATGAGGCCACTTGCTCCAAAGTGATTCGCTCCATATAGTGATCAAGTATGTACCGCTTGGCCCTCGCGACTACGCGGTTCATCTTGGGCTGGTCGTCCCCTGCGACCACTCTGCATATCCTCTGTTCCAATCCAATCAACCAGTTGATGATCTGAGCCAGGGTTCCCAGGCCAAGGATGGTTTCGTAGAGGCTCAGATCTCCAAATATCTCCCTCAGTTTTTCCTCGCCGATCTCCGGTGAACCGCTGATAGAATACGCTATCTGAAAGCAGATGTCGTAGGCTTGCTTTCTTGATACGTTGGGCTTGTTGAGCAGCGAGATAATCGACTCAAAGACCTTGCCGATCATCTGAACGTCGTGAAGCTCAAGTGCTTCGGTCAGATCATCTCGCAGAGCGGATACGTCGATTTGGTCTGGGTCTTCGTAGTCCCTCGGCAGATCCCTGAACAGGAGAACAGGCTGATCTCCGGTGTAGTAGCTCTGCTGAGCTGCCCTGCAGGCATTGAAGTATGCTGAAGCAAGATCTGAGTACCTGCAGCATGGGTCGCTGATTCCCACTGAGACCTCGATGCCGAAATATTGATCCAGGACTTGCGTCAATCTTTCGCCCAAGGCCGTTGCCTTGTCTCTGAAGGCGGCTTCGTCCGTTTGTTCAGGGATTGCGAAGACAACGACGAATTCGCCATGGCTCCACGAGAACGTATATCCGTCATATACGTCGTTGACTATCTCATCGATTGTGCTGCGGATTACCGCTTCAAATGATGTGATCTCATCTTCTTCGTACTTGTCGAGGACAGATAGGTTGTTGATTCGAACGGCCGCGCACGTGAGCCTGCCGCTCAGTTTGAGCCCGAGGTGTTTTGCCTGTTCGAGTAGTGTGGATTCAGCCAGCCCGGGTTTAGCAATGATCTGCCTGAAAAAACTCTCTCGGAATAAGTGGATGTTCTTGCCTATGTTTTCGTGCAGTGGCTTCTGAGCCAGAGTCCCTCCGCGCTCGGCTATGATCTTTTCCCGAGCTGCAGCCAGCGCATGCTCAAGGGCCTCTGATTCAAGATCCAGCTTAATAAGGTATTCCTCAGCTCCAAGTTTCATTGCCTGTTTGACCAAGTGGAATTCGTCGTACCCACTGAGCACGATATATTTCGGGTGGCGCCCTGCTTGGGACGCGAGACGCATCATTTCCAGGCCGTCCAGCACGGGCATTTTCACGTCGGTAATTACGATATCCGGGTTGTGTTCGATGATCAGATCCAGTCCCTGGCGACCGTTTGCAGCCTCGCCAACGATCTCGTAACCGAGGTCCTCCCACCGCAGCATAGACTGAAGCCCAAGCCTCACCAAGGGTTCGTCATCAATGATCGCTACCTTAGTGTTCGGCATGTGTATCACCTCGCTTCTCTGTTGCTGGCCCTCCAGTTTCTGCAGCAGCTGCAGTAAGGTCGGAAGGCTGGCTGCTCTCTAGCGGTACCTCTATGAGCACCTCTGTATACTCGCCGACACTGCTCCTGATAGTGAGGCCGTACTCTTGGCCGTACGCCAGTTTGATGCGCTCGTTGACGTTTCTTATGCCAATCCCCGAAAGCCCACGAGCCTTTTGTTTAGGCGGCGCATTTAGTGCTGCTTCGATTTCTGCTTTGGTCATGCCCACTCCGTCGTCTTTCACACTAATCACTAGACGGCCGCCCCGCTCGGATACTGTTATGGCTATCCGGCCGGAGTCGCGCTTGGGCTCGATGCCGTGAAAAATGGAGTTTTCGACAATGGGCTGAAGGGTGAACTTAATGATACGACAGCTCAAAAGCTCCGGCCTTTCCACGTTGCACTCCAGTTGTATTCGGCCGCGATAACGCATGTTTTGGATGTAGATGTAGTCATTCAGGAGCGAGATCTCCTCTTCAAGAGTGATGGTTTCAGACGCAGTCTTGGAGAGATACATGAGAAGCCTTCCAAGAGCCGTAACCATCCGCTTGATCCCGTCCGCTTTTTGGATGGACGCCATCACTTTCAACGAATTTAGGGTGTTGTAGAGAAAATGAGGGTTTACTTGGTGTTGGAGCACCTGCAATTCAAGCCTGCGTTTCTCCCGTTCGTCCTCTATGACCTGATTCAAGAGGTCTTTGATGTTGTCTGCCATCTGGTTTACAGCTCTGCCGAGCGTGCCTAGTTCATCGTCGCCCTCAATCGACGGATCTCTCTCAAAATCCCCGGAAGCTATTGCCTTGGTGCGGTGCAGTATGTTGGTCAACGGCTGAGTCAGATTGCTCGATAAATAGATCGTCAAGAGAGTCACAAATACGAAGCTCAAGAGGAGGATAACTACAGTGATTCTGAGCAGGAATCCTTTTTGT
Organism: uncultured Clostridia bacterium; assembly: GCA_900016865.1. GTDB lineage: Bacteria > Bacillota > DTU014 > DTU014 > DTU014 > DTU014. Next base: position 31,984 of record FIZI01000010.1, read on the forward strand.
TTATTGAGTTCTGCCGACGACAGGACCTGTACTATGCTCCATCCAGTTGACTCAGACCTGGCGAAAGTGATGTGCCTTTGCTCGTCGTTGATTTTGGCACTTGTGTTGCCTTGCAGGGTGTCCTGGCGGATCACGTAGTCGATATAATCAAGATCGGCCAGGTCGTGCCCGATGCATGCAGGGTTGCTGTGGTAGACTGCACGTCCATGCGGGTCTACTACCATAAGTGTTTCGTCAGGCCGCGGCTTGAGCCCCCTAAACAAGTCGGATATGAGGCTGATCCTAAAGCCGATGATGTGCCAGCCTATCTCCCGGTTGTTGATGGAGTGGAAGACAGGCCTGACAAGCGGCAGGATGTACCTCTCATATACATCTCTTGACGGGTTTTCGACTATTCCGTACCATCCTTTCTTGCCTTTTAGAGACATACCGTACTTGAACCAGTCAGTCTGCTCGAGTTGGGCAAGGTCCAGCAGAGTTCCCTGAGGTTGGCCTGCCCGTAAGTCCACGCCGTTGTGCCCGTGTATGAAGACTGAGTAGACGTACGTTCCGACCGGCGAGTTGAACCGCAGCTGGTAGTCCTTTAGCTCAAGAAATGCGTCAATGTCAGCGTCGTATCCGCTTTCGAGCTCTGAGTAGTCTTTTGTGAGGACCCTGTCGAGGTTCTTGTTCATGAATAGCCAGTCCGACAACTGTGCCGCGTGCTCAAGCTGCTTCTCTATGATTGTGACTGTGTAGGCTAGATTGCTGACAGAAGTACCTATCATGTTTTTCTCAAGTGTCTGGTGCGAGTTTCTATAGTAGTAGTAGCTGATCACGGCTGAAGGGACGATTGCGAGCGCGAGAAAACAGATGATCAGCTTGCTCTTGAGCGTCTTGAGGGGGCGCAGTTTGGCCAATGAGATCACCCCAGGCTCAGACTAGCGAGTACGCGCGCAAAAGGCAGAGGGGCCCTCTTTGCGGGGCTCCCTGCGGAGATAGCCCTAGAGTTGGACGGAAATCTCACTGTCTGCAAATCGATATGGTGTGATCTTGATTCCATCCTCGGTAATCTCAGTGTTTGCTCCGGCAGCCGCCTGTACGCGGTCGACCCCTCTTAGCAGCACACTCCACGGCTTGCCAGTGCCTGTCGCTTGGATGTTTAGCTTGGCGTCCTGTCGCTTTGCTATCACTCTTAGCTTGGGCTCACCGTCCATTGCGTAGACTGTTGTCGATGTGCTCTCACCGTCACCAAGCTCAAACAGATGCAGGGTAACCCCGTCGTCGTAGTCATAGTCGGGTCTTGTGTCTACGTTTCCTACAGCGACGATGGACCCTGGGCGGGCCATCAACGGCAGGCTCATGTATCCGTGTTGTTCCGTGACCCATCTGCCTCCCTCCACCTTTTCGCCTGTCACAAAATGCGTCCAGGTGCCAGCGGGCAAGTAGTATGTGACCATCCCATCGGGCCTCATTATCGGAGCGACGAGCAGTGAATCACCCAGCATGTATTGTCTATCGAGGTAATCGCAGGCAGGGTCCTCTGTGAACTCCATTACCATTGGTCTCATGACCGGGATGCCCCTGTCGTGAGCTTCAACTGCAAGTCTGTAAATATAGGGCATCAGGCTGCATTTAAGGTTCGTGAAGTACCTGAGGACGTCGATTGCTTCTTGGTCGAACATCCAGGGAACCCTGTACGAGCTGTTGCCGTGGAGCCTGCTGTGCGATGACAGCAAGCCGAACGCGATCCACCTCTTGTACAGGTCTGCAGTGGCCGTATCCTCAAACCCGCCTATGTCGTGGCTCCAAAACGCAAACCCCGACATGCAGAGAGACAGTCCGCCGCGCAGGCTTTCTGCCATGGACTCGTAGGTTGCTCGGCAGTCTCCGCCCCAGTGGACGGGGAACTGCTGCGAGCCTACTGTAGCGGAGCGGGCGAACACAACAGCGTTTCCTTTGCCGTATGCGTGCTCGAGTTCTTCGAACACGACCTTGTTGTACAGATAGGTGTAGTAGTTGTGCATTTTCTCCGGATCGGACCGGTCGTAGTACACCACGTCAGTAGGGATGCGCTCTCCAAAGTCAGTCTTGAAACAGTCGACACTCATATCTATCAGCGCCCGCAGTTTGCTAGCGTACCACTCGCAAGCTGCCGGATTGGTGAAGTCAACTATCGCCATTCCAGGTTGCCACAGATCCCACTGCCAGACATCACCGTTTGGTCGCCTGAGCAAGTAACCTTTTGCCTTTCCTTCATCAAACAGCTTCGACCTTTGAGCGATGTATGGGTTGATCCACACGCAGATTTTGAGGCCTTTTTCTTTGAGGCGTTTTAGCATGTCAGCAGGATTGGGGAACGTCCTTTCATCCCACTCGAAGTCGCACCAGTGGTATTCCTTCATCCAGAAACAGTCAAAGTGGAACACGTGTAGTGGGATCTCGCGCTCTGCCATTCCGTTGACAAAACTCATGACTGTATCTTCATCGTAGTCCGTGACAAACGAGGTCGTGAGCCAGAGCCCGTACGACCAGGGAGGTGGAAGAGCAGGCCTGCCCGTCAGGGCAGTGTATTTCTCCAGAACTTCTTTTATGGTAGGGCCGTTGATGACGAAGTAATCCAGAGATTCACCTGCGACACTAAATTGGACCTTCTGTACGCGCTCTGTTGCAACCTCGAACGAAACCTTCTCCGGATGGTTGACAAGGACCCCGTATCCTTTGTTTGTGACATAGAACGGGATGTTCTTGTATGCTTGCTCGCTACCTGTGCCTCCGTCTCTATTCCAGATCTCTACCTCTTGGCCGTTTTTCACAAAATGCGTGAATCGCTCACCAAAGCCATATACACACTCGCCGACACCAAGGGATAACTGCTCCTTCATGTAGGTACGGCCGTCATCTGCCTTGACATACCCCATCGACTTGAAATCACTGCTAGTGATGCACTCGTCTTCGTCATAGAACCCGACAAACCATTCGGACTTGCTGACTCTTACCGATAGATTGCCGCTTTTTAGTTCGATGAAGTCCTCGCTGTCACTGATCTTGACATCTGCGTCCTGCTTGTTGATCGCAAATGATGGGCCTCTGTCGAATGCACCCCTAAAGTGGGCGACCTGGACACGTATGACATCATTCATAGGTGAGGAGAGCTTGATCGTGAAGAGTGGGCCTTCAAGGGTCTGACCTCTGTGATGAACGCGTTGGTAAGGTGCGTAGATGGTTACTGAGTCGCTTTCAACCTGGGTGTCGTACACTTGCGCGGGGTGAAACAGGGTAAAGCCATCTTTGATTCTCCAGAGACCGTCAGTGAATTTCATGATCTTGCCTCCTAGATCGCTTGGCTTGGGTAAGCTGTTGGTCTAGGATTGCATTCACCATTACCCGGTTCGTTTTCAATATATCACCTACCAGACGCAGGTGTAAAGCCAGGGAGGCCACAGATCCACTTCCCGTTTCTCGTGGGGCCGCGAGTGTTTTCTACTGTCATCGCTGTCAGGCATCGGTGTGAGCTAATCGCGAAGGAACATCGGTGTCAGTGCGCAAATACAACAGGATAGAGGTATTCTAGAAGACTCTGGGACAATTTGGCACAGCGCTTCTTCGTGGGATTCCAGAACTTACCGGTGACACTAGGCATAGGAGGGTGATCGATGGGTAGGCGAGTATTGGTTACATATGCAACCAAATATGGTGCGACAGCAGGGATTGCTGAGAGGATTGGGCAAGTGCTCCGTGGGGAGGGTCTGCAAACTGATGTGATCCCGGTGGAACGGGTGCGCGACCTGGCTCTGTATGAGGGGGTTGTCCTCGGTAGTCCGCTATATATGGGTAGGTGGCGCAAAGATGCAACTAGGTTCCTAGCAGACAAGCAGGGTGAGTTGGCTACGAAGCCGCTGTGGCTGTTTTCTAGCGGTTTGACAGGTGAGAACGATACAGACGCCACAGACGAGTCAGGCCTGCCACAGGCAGTGAGATCAATCGCAGACCGGCTAGGGCCTAGAGGTATCATCTATTTTGACGGACGGATAGATCCGAGGAAGCTGAATGTCTTGGAGAGGCTGGTTATGAGAGTTGTCAAGGCCCCCGTTGGTGACTTCCGGGACTTCGGAGCGATCACGGAGTGGGCGAGGAGTATAGCTCGTGATCTGAAGGGAGGCAACTAGCAAGCATGAAGACACGATTGTCGATCGATGATGTGCTCGAGCTAGATGAAAGCCAGCGGAGGTCATTGCGGCTGCTTTGGACGCCTCGTCCCTGCGACATTGCTGTAGCTTTGGTCTGCAGGGATGTCGAAAACGACGTATATGAGCCCGTCGTATTCGCTGTTGGTGAGATATCTATCACTCCACACGGCATGATCTTGGGCAACCTCGCCTCAGAGGCTCTCTTTGCCATCACTCCACCTGATTTTCACGAAGACGAGGATTCAGCTGCTCCTTCTGACCAAGACGACGCTATTGAGACTCAGTTGCCGTTCGCAGGCGGTTCGTTTTCTAAGGAGGAATGCCTTCCTCTGCTAGACATAGGCCAGATGCTCAGGATACTGGTACAGCATCATTCCAGCTACAGAATTCGCCTTGATATTGCTCCCGAGCGCTTGACGTGCACTGTCGACGGTGAAGAGTGCGGTCCTGAAGAGCTCTGCGACGCACTCTGGGAGGCAGTTCGGATGCTGCTTTGACTTTGTAGAGAACTTCCAGGCACGACCAAGATATCAGTATGAAGAACTGCATTACCTCCACGTGTATCATGCCTAATAGGTCACGCCGTCCATTGGCCTCATCAACATGGCGGAGTTGAGAGAGGTCGGAGCCCAAATACGTTAGGGGGTATGATGCGTGAGGAGGTCAAGTATCGTCAGTGTGTTGGTCGTGCTTGCCATCCTCAGTGCCGCGTCAACTATGGCCAACCAAAACATTTGGATCGAGTGGATGAAGGAAGAACTGAAGCTTCCCGAGTACGCGAATATGAGCCTTGTCTCCATAGTCTACGGAGACGACCTCAGGGAGAAGAGCTACAACGAGGCGATCGGACTCTTTAGGTCGTATCCCGACCTCAGAGGAATCATCGCACCTACGACTGTCGGAATCGCGGCGGCTGAGAGCGAGTGGCACCGGAATCATCTTTATCTCGCACAGGCTGAACGAGGTTTTTGAAATATCGGACAGGATCACCATACTCCGTGACGGCCGGTACATCTCCTCGCACCTGACACACGAGATAACGGAGCAGCAAGCTATCCAAGGCATGGTTGGACGAGACGTCGCTAATCTATACGTCAGAGATCCCATCGAACTCGGAGAAGAGGTCTTGCGCGTTGAGGGCTTGACGAGATACGGGGAGTTCAGAGACGTCTCCTTTAGTGTTCATCGCGGGGAGATCATAGGCTTGGCCGGGTTGGTTGGAGCCGGCCGTACAGAGGTGGCCAACACTATCTTTGGGATTAGCAGGCCTGATAGAGGTTCTATCCTGGTAGAGGGGAGGCCTGTATCCATAGGCAGCCCGAGTCGCAGGCATCAGTGTTGATAGGATCAGGTTCTTTGTGTACGCGGCAACAGGCTGTCTGTACGGTATGTCTGCGGTTCTTTGGGTCTCGAGATATGCTTCTGCGCAGAGTGATTCTGCCATTGGATTTGAGTTGTCGACCGTCGCAGCGGTGGTCATAGGCGGGGTAAGCACGTTCGGCGGCAGCGGCAGGATAACAGGTGTTGCTTAGAGCACTCCTGCTCAGCATAATCGAGAATGCGCTAAACGTGACAGAGGATCAGCCGATTGGCCGCGTTGACACTCGAGGCACAGCCCGCGGGTTGGACCAGCAGTCTTTGTAGGAGTCGCAGAGTGCAGGTTGCCCGCCTAGACAGGCACCAGAGCCGCTGTTATTCGTTCTTGCAGGCTGCGTCCTCCTTGTACGCGACTATCAGAGAAGGGTTGGACGCAATACTGCGGTATTCGAAAACCGTCTCTACTCGCCGGAACCCTGCTTCTCTCAGCACTCGGCGTTCTGTATGCATGGAGAACGGAATGTCTATGTGATAGAGCTTGTTCTCATCAAGCAGTCCGTCTTCCTTGAGTCTCATGTAATTATCCAGGAGTCTGTATTCCTCGTCTGGAGTGACTATGTAGTCAGCAACGACGAAACGCCCCGTCGGCTTGAGGCATCTATAGACTCTCTCGTAGAGCTGTAGTTTGTCCGCGTATAGCCAGTGGTGCATGGTTTGCGCGGCGACCGCGTAGTCGAAGGCCTCCTCGCCGAAGTCATAGTCGAAGTATGACGCGTGAATGATCGTGATCTGATCCATCACTTCAGCATATTTCTGTTCCAGCCGATCGAGCATCTCCTTGCAGAGATCGATGCATACGAACCTTGCATTGGGCACACGCCTGAGAATGTATTCGATCTCCATCCCGGTCCCGCAGCCTAGATCAAGAATGGTAACAGGCTCTGAAGTCACATCAAACTGCTCGGCCAGCTGGGCTTGTTCAGCCTCGTATGTAGGAGACTCCTTCATATGGTCTTCATACCCATCTATCCTCGCTGAGAAGAACTTATCCATCGTCTCCGGTTTGTATGAACTTGACAAGGACACTCACTCTCCTGCACTCTGCTTTGACTCCATTGTACCTGTGGATGCATGAGACGGCTAGAGCAATACTGCTTCAGAATGGGTCGATGTGTAGTCTCCTTTGCTTGCCGCTCGCAGGGTCGATGTGTGGTCTCCTTTGCTTGCCGCTCGCTTCGGCGTCCTGCCTTCGCTCGCTGTGGAAGGTCCAGCTCTCCGTCCTCCTGACTCCGAGCTGGACCTACAGTCGCTTCGGAGACCACACATCGCCCCAGA
>FIZI01000011.1:0-1648 GCA_900016865.1 uncultured Clostridia bacterium
TGGCTGATAGCGGTTATGAGGCCACGTCGGCACTGTGGAGGAATTACGGAGAGCTCCTGACGGCCTCAGCTATTCCTGTGATCTTCCCGAGGCGTGGCGACGTGATACGACTCGGCAACCTGGAACTCTACGTGCTTCATCCAAGCGATCCAGTTGACCGGTATGCGAACACGAACAACTCCTCGGTTGTCATTAGGCTTGAGTATGGCGATGTCTCATTCCTCTTCACGGGCGATATGGAGACAAAGGGCGAGTCAGAGATGCTCTCAGAGCTTGCTGACAGCGCCTCGGAGCTACTAGACATAGACATACTCAAGGTCGCCCACCATGGGAGCAAAACGAGCTCCTCAGAGGCTTTCCTGAGCCTGGTGACTCCTTAAGTAGCAGTAATCTCCGTCGGCGAAGGCAACCGCTACGGTCTCCCTGATGAAGAGACTCTCGACGCCCTGGCCTCAATCGGAGCCGACGTCTACAGGACTGACCATCATGGTACAGTAGTCGTCTGGACAGACGGTTCGCAGTACTCAGTCACTACAGAACGGGGTGTAGAATCCGCACTGCACTGATCGGCCTGGAGGAACCCAACTATGAGAGGTCATATCCGCAAACGAGGAGAAAACAGCTGGGAGCTCAGATGGTACGTTGGGAGAGGTCCCGACGGGAAAAAGCGATACAAGACCAAGACCGTCCATTCACCGCGCAAATCGGACGCTCAAAAGGAGCTCAACCGTGTACTCGCAGAAACAGCGAGAGGCTCATATGTCGAACCATCAAAGATGATGTTGGCGGAATATGCCCAGCAATGGCTTGCTGGCATCAAAGGGTCAGTCAAGCCCCGCACCTGGGACTGGTACGAAATGATCATGCGGGTGCATATCATTCCCCACCTCGGCCATCTATCACTGTCGCAGCTCACACCGATGTACGTGCAAACTGCTTACAGAGAACTACGGGAGTCAGGGGCAAGCGCCTCGACTGTAAACGGTTGCCATCGGGTGTTGCGGGCTGCATTGAACCAGGCTGTTAGATGGGAGCTTCTGCACCGTAATCCAGTAGTCGGCGTGGACAAGCCCAGGAGAAGCAGGCGTGAGATGGAAGTGCTAACTAGCCAACAGGTTGGCCGACTCCTGGAAGTGGCCCGATCGCGAGACACGTACCCGCTATACCTAGCCGCTGTGACCACAGGACTGCGTGAGAGCGAGCTTCTTGGCCTCAGATGGCGAGACATAGACCTTGCCAGAAAGACTATCACGGTGACCGGAACTCTGGACAGGGACGCAGGGCGAATCGACAGCCCGAAGACTGAGTCGAGCGCTCGGACGATACCAATACCCACTGAGTTAGTTGAGGAGCTCCGAAAGATGCCTCGCCGCTCGGAGCTTGTGTTCACCACGCCAACTGGTCAGCCAATCAACCATTCAAACCTGCACAGGCAATTCAAGTCGCTCCTGAAGAAGGCTGGCCTTCCAAGCATCAGGTTCCACGACTTGAGGCACACTCATGCTACTCTGCTACTCCAGGCTGGCGTACACCCGAAGATCGTTCAGGAACGTCTCGGGCACAGCAGTATCAGTATGACGATGGACATCTACTCCCACGTCTTTCCTCATATGCAGAGTCAGGCGTCCGACCAAATCAGCGAGATTCT
>FIZI01000011.1:1723-52506 GCA_900016865.1 uncultured Clostridia bacterium
AGTCTGGTGCTCTAATCCGCTGAGCTACGGGTGCATATTGATGAAACACCATTCTACCTGCCCGCTAGATTATATCACACCGTAGGGAGGATCACAACAGCTTCCTAGGGCGAGTCATTCGCCTGGATGAACTCACGCCGGGATGAGCTTACACTGATAGTGCTCCTGATGCGTTAGTGGCATCCGGCACAAGATGAGATTTTTCCTCGTCATTTGCAAGAAACCACATATACAACTAGAACCTTATGTGTATAGAGCCGTCCAAACTCAATCGCGCCGCATGCGAGATCGGGTTTCTAGACGATCTCGAACTGGCCCACGAGCGACTTCAACTCCGCAGCCATCTGAGATAGATCTTCGGCAGATGATGCCATATCCTCAGTAGCTGCACTCTGTTTCTCAGCCGATGCTGCGGCCTCTTGTGCGCTTGCCGCGTTCTGTTCTCCTATCGAAGCGATAGACTCAATGGCCCTTATTACCTCATCGCTGCCGGAGGCCATCTCCTCAGCCAGCGAGCTGTTTTCCTCAGTAATAGCAGCGAGACGAGTCATAGCCCCTCGCACATCCTCTGCCGCCTGGTTCAAGTCTCCCACGATGGCCATGACCTGGGCCAGCTCGTTACGAGCCGATCCGGCCACTTTCTCGATTTCAGCCAAGACACCGCTAGCCTCATCTGCAAGTCGAGCACCCTCATCTATCTGTTCGTTGCTCTCCTGGACGGACTCAACTGTTCGTACGATCGAGGCCAACAGCTGATTGACTATCTGAGAGATCTCTTCGGTTGACTGTGACGAGCGTTCAGCCAGACGTCTTACCTCATCTGCCACGACTGCAAATCCGCGACCTGCCTCACCGGCTCGAGCGGCTTCTATGGCCGCATTCAGGGCTAGGAGGTTGGTCTGGTCTGCGATATCGTTGATAACGGAAACGATTTCGCCGATCTGCTTCGAGCCGGTTTCCAATTCTGCTACACACGCAAGGGTCTTTGACGCAGTTGTACGGATCTGCTCCATCGCTTCTTTAACCCTGGTAACGGACTCATTGCCAGCAGACGCGAACTGCTGGTTTTTCTCAGCGCCCTTCTGCCTCCCCAGGAGCACTTCAACAGCTTTGACTAGGTTGTCAGTCATCTTCTCAACCGCATCACTCGTTTTCGCGACCTCAGCAGATGACTCCTGAGCTCCCTGAGCCACCTGCCTAATGGCTGTCAAGAGCTGCTGCATTTGATCCCTGGCGTGGATGCTGTCCTTGCTCTGATACTCCACTCCTTGGGCAACCTGTGAGATCATCAACGCCACCTGGTTTGCAGCCTCTGCCTGCTGTTTACCTGCGGCAGCAAGCCGCCTCGAACTCTCCTCTACGGTTTCGCTAAATTGCCTGACCTGCCTGATAGCCGAACTGAGCTTGTCAGCAAGAGCGTTGAAACAGCTGGCAAGCTCACCGAGTTCATCCTTAGATGTCACGACTACCCGCTTAGTGAGATCAGCCCGTTCTTGAGCCATGACTTTGAGTATGTCTGTTGCAGTCTTGACCGGCACAGTAATTCTACGAGTCAGAGCAATTCCAGCCGCGATGCCGACGGCTACCATCAATGCAGAAAGAACGGCGATCACTACTTTCGCTTGACTGGATCGCCCTTCTATCTCTGTGGATATGCTGTCTATCTGGTCCTGTCCATACTCGATAAGGGCACCAATAGCATCCTGGAGCGACATTCTAGACTCTCGAATGCGCCCGAGCACTATGTGCGCGTCTTCGCCGCTCATCTGGCCAGCACCGAGTGCACTGGTTGCCTCTTGCTGAAAGGCTCTCGCCTTCTGCTCCACATCTGCGAGCAGTGTCTTAGCCTCGGACGACTTGATCAGACCGGCTAACGACTCAAGCGCTTCGTCTATCTTCTCGCGGTTCGCCTCATACTCGTCGACATAGATGCGGTCCTGAGTTGACAAGTAAGCCGCGACCGACAGCCCTTGTTGCTGTATTCGAGCATCCAAGTATCGGGCCAGCTCCAGCCCCACTTGAATCCTCCCGCTAAGATCATCATACTTCGCCAGGCTGTCAGTGAGCGAATAGTAGCTCACCACAGAGACGACCATGAGCAACAAGAGAACCAATCCGATGCCGACAGCGAGTTTCTTTCCAACTGTGAGGTTCATTTGGACACGCTCCTACTTGATCTGGTTTGCTCGTTTCTAGACGCATCCTTTCACCTCGGTGAGAGGGTCGCTCCTGGTGGACACGCCTACTCCGCTCTCTTCGTACTATAATGGTAATTTCCCGCAATTGTCAAACGAGTCTCAAAACCACACGAGAAGGATAAGTAGGGATATCAGTGCTTATATTCCTATAAACCGGTCGGACGGAGCTTTTTGGGCAGCTAGAATAGCCCGCAGCACCCGTGCACTGCGTAGTCTAAAACAGCTGCGAGTCTCATTGCTGAGCTGTAGCAGAGGCTTGTCCGGCGTCATATCGGCACGTAGGGAGGCAGTGCGTGGCATGGCCAGATCAACGACAAACTGCCGCAGCTTCATAACAACAGGCGTGGTTGTCGTAGACTGCAGTCAGGGGCGCCCTGACTCCAAGCGGCTTCTCAAAGCACGAGTCGCTGCTTCAAGGCTCGCTCGCGAGTTGGCTCGCACAGAGTGTCGCCTCAGGTTCCCTACCAGCTCCCCGAAGCCAATAAAGATCCTTAGCACATCGGCAGTCAAGAAGGGGCGTAGGCTGAAGGTCGCAGTTACGGTCATGTGGAGGTGCGTTGGCAGACACAGCCGCCCACGCCCGTATCCATGCCCGCACTCATACTGGTGCCCATATCTTTACCCAAACTGTAGGTCATGTCCTAGACGCCGAGCCTGTCCCTGGTTTGCCGGTCTGAGACTCAACACTTTGGCGTGGACAGCTGCTCTACACCTCAAGGCATATGAGAGGCGTCAACGACGTCTTGAGCGATCAAGGATTCGACCTGCTTGGCAGTCGTGCTAAAGCTCGCGCTCGAGTCTGAGCTCACCACGGCAGAGCTGAACCTACTCATCTCAAGCAACGCACGCCTCTTGGCGTCTCCGGCCAGGAGAATTGGTTGGCAATCTACGATGTAGCACGGCAATACATCCACTCTGATGATGCGCCCGCCGGATAGGCGCGTAGTGCGGTCCTTGGATATCGTAAAACGCAGTATGACGCTGTCCTGCGTTCCAGGCTGACGCTGGTCAAAGATGAAGTTGCCTAGGGAGTATGCCGTAACCCAGCAATCGCCGAATGCAAGGCCCTGCAAGACATGTGGATGATGCCCCAACACGAGGTTGGCGCCTGCAGCTGTTGCTACCTCTGCGAAATGCTGCTGAGTCTGATTGGGATAATGCTTGTACTCCTCCCCCCAGTGACATGAGACCACGACGAAGTCCGAGTCAGCTTTCGCTCTAGCTACGTCCTCTACAAGCACATCCTCCCTCAGTGGAGCCACCCCGGGCCTTGACTCTGTGGCATCGACGTCCCTGTTGTCCTTGGTATAGCAAAACCAGAGCTCCGTGTACGCCAAGAACGCTATCCGCAAACCGTTCGACTCGATGACCTTGTGGCGTCTGGCTGCAGCCTCGTTTGCTCCGGCACCGACGTGATGAATCCCGGCTGTATCCAGGTATTCGATAGTATCATACAAGGCGATATAGTCGTAGTCCAATATGTGGTTGTTGGCGATTGAGACCACATCCAAACCGGAGTAACGCAAAGCTTTCATGACATCCGGATACGCCCTGAACATGTTGAGCGGGTTTCCTCTGCTGCTTATCGGCGTTTCTAGATTGGCAAAAGCGATGTCCGCGGAGCTTAGTACCTGTTGAGTCCCTTCAAACGGATGGGTTAGGCCGTGCCTGTTCATTGCCTGCCGAACCCCTCGATCGAGCATTATGTCTCCCACTGCCACGAGAGTCACTGCTTTCGATCCCAAGAGGCTGTCGTCGACCTGCTGTATGTGGTCTAGAAACGCACGTAGGACTCGGGTATGCCCAAACCGCCTCCGTATCCAAGTTTGCAGGCGGCCAAGAAGAGACTGCCCGGTCGGTTCCAGCACACAGACCGTGGAAACTATACATCCATCTCTCACGACTGCATCTCCGATTACCCTCACAGGATTCACGCCCGGGGCGATTGCAGACAGAGGTACCAGCCCCATGCCAAACGGCTCAAGCCGCAAGTAATCCACAAACTCGACGTGATTGGCAAACTGCTGATGGACAACGCTCGCACTAGGCCTGCCAGATTGGCCGATCCTTTGCTGCGCCGCGCCAATTGAGACCATGCTCTCAGCCGGATTGTGATCATACGTTGCAAGCTTGATCTCTCCCGTCCAACCGGGCTCGAGCCCGGCCCAATCACTGATCTCCCCTTCCATCACCATCCGCAACGCCTCGATACTCACGACCTGAATAGGGTTGAAAACACTTACCACGGGCGTGAACTTGGCATACAACAACCCGGTTACAGTCAACCCAGTGCCGGTGGCTCTCTCTAGCCCGGGCCGCAGCTGCTGTACGCTCGTCTCAGGGAGAATCCAGGCGTGCAGTCTGGACAACCCGCTCGATCGCTCGCGAACGAATCCGCCTGCCGCTTCGCGTCGAAGTGCGTCGGTTGCTTCGTCATACGATTCACGTTGCCCCTCTCCCCGCCGCATCTCATCTGTCGTTTCAGCCAGCGACGCGAAATCAGAGTCGCTTACGACGAAGAACTCGATCTCTGCAGCTGGGTAGAGATTTTGGAAACTGGAGTAGTACGGGAGCAGGTAGTAAGAAAGCGATTCCGGAACTCCGATCTCGACCCTGCCCACAACACGGCCCTCAAGCGCGGCTACAGCCAGTCCTGCTGCGAAGAACACCACCGTTGACAGAGCAACCGCGTTTACTCGCGAGCGCCTTAGCAACAAGATCACAAGAAGCACCCCTTGAGATCAGATGGAGCTTACGGCCACCCCTCTGTTATCGTCCGTGTATAGCCGCCGTCCGTATATCGATATTGCTCCAGTGCCCGCCACATGTCACGAATGCTGTCTGCACTCATCGAACTCGGTCACAGAGCGGTGACCCGCCCCACCTGTCTCGACATGTTTGGTTGCGCGTTGGGAACAAAAAGGATATATCAGTCATGACGGAGAATACTCTGTTGAACCACCAAACCAGTCTCTTCCAACAACGAGAGGTTACGCGGGGCGATTGCATGGAATTGATCAATCGAAGGTACCAAGTAATCGACATCGCACATGATGGTTCGTCAAGCCTGTGCTACTTGGTTGAGGATCTCCTCCAAGAAGGCAGAGAAGCGGTGCTTCGGCTCATAAGGCCCGAAGCAGTTTCGGGGAAGGCGATAGACTACCTAAAGCGTGAGCTGCCTGCACTCAAGAACATCGCACACCCGGGTTTGGTGAGGATCTTCGATTTCGGGATCGTGCAATCAATTGACGGCCGCAGTGCGCTCTCACTGCAATATTACCTGGCTCACGAGCGTATTCCGCCCTACAGGAGCGTTCTAGAGGAATACGCAGGCAAGGACACAGAGAGCATTGTCAAGGCCATCGTTGATCTATGCCACGCCCTTGGCCATCTCCATGATAACGGATATATATATGGTTGCCTGGGCGAGAATACTGTCTCAGTAGTGGATGGACACGACGGCCCTACTGTCAAGCTGACCCGTTGCGTACTTAACGCCGAAGCCGAAAAGGGCATCTTTAAACCTTATGAGGTCGACCCGCAGTTTGCCTCCCCCGAGCAGATCCGCAATGACCCGGTCGGCCCTGCCTCCGACCTTTACTCGCTTGGCGTATTGCTGCTTTATATGTTGACGCGAGACGATCCAGACACCGTAACTGTATCAGCTGCACTTGCAAAGCATCGTGAGAGCCAGGGCCTCGAGCTGTTTGGCCCGCTGATCGATCGCCTCATAGCCCCGATTGAGGAGCGATACACTGATACCCGGCAAGTAATAGCGCACATCAACGCCATAATGAGCTCTGACTTCCCCTTATTCACAAAAAGCACTAGGGACAGAGTCGTGGCCAATACCAAGCTGGTTGGCCGCGATCATGAACTGGACAAGCTCAACGAGTGGAAGGTCAGGGTGCTCATGAAAAACCGACGCCCGTCATTGACATTGGTCGACGGCACTATGGGCATTGGCAAGACCCGCCTCCTCCGCGAGCTGTGTTTTCATATGGAGCTTGAGAGGGTTCGAGTGTTCACTGTCAGCTTCTCAGAAGCTCGTCAGATCGCGTTTGAGCCGGTTACCCAGTTTATCCGAAGCATAGTTCCACTTGCGAGCGTCGAAAGCTTGACGAAGTACGGGCCTGAGCTGATCAAGGTTGTGCCCGACATTCTGAGCGGCTACGACATCCAACCCACTCCTGCCCTTTCTGCAGAAAGAGAGATGCTGAGACTCTGTGACCGCTTGGCGAACTTCATACTCGACACCTTCGACAAACAGCGAGTAGTCGTGGTTTTTGACAATGCTCAATGGGCAGATCGGCAGAGCCTTCAGCTGATAGAGCATATGCTCAGCAGTCCTAAGGCCGTCGCCTTGTGGCTAATCCTGACCTACCGGTCCGAAGAAGTCGACGGCAAGCCTCTGCAAGGCCTGCTCGAGCGGTGGCACTCTTCTGCGGAAACAACACGGCTGACCCTGTCGTCTTTCACGCCGGAGGCCACGTACGAGTTAGTAGTGCAGTTGCTCGGCAACAGTCCGATCTTGTCCCGGTTCTCAGCCCGCGTTCATCGAGAGACTGAGGGAAATCCGTTGCTCATAAAGGACGTTGTAAACGCTCTTCATTCACACGGGCACCTATGCATAGACGACGAAGGGCACTGGCGCACTGACTTTGATGTAGATGGTGACACCTTCAAGTGGCCTGTGCCAAGCAATGTTTATGAGGCGGCTCTGAATCAAGTCGCAGGTCTACCAGACGACTCTCGGGCTGTTCTTGAGACCTTGTCAGTGTTCATGTCTGCGGCACCACTCGAAACAGTTCAAGAGGTCTGCGACATCCCTCGAGACCGACTCATCCGCATCCTCAATGAGCTCATATCTCTGCAGCTCATTGACGAGAGAGATGACGATCGGGGGTACACATACGAAATCCGCTTGAGATGCGTAAAGCGAGAACTCTACGACTTTATGGAAGAGCCGCGCAAGCAGGAGCTTCATAATAAGGTTGCAAGAGCGCTCGAGTGCTCACCAAATAAGGATGGCACTGACCTACGCCACGAGCTGGTGTTTCATCTCAAGAAAGCGGGAGAACTACAGCTCGCATTCGAGTCGGCCTTGTCGACTGCACAGAGCCTTCAGGAGATCGGGATTGACTCCCGCTCTCAGGTGTTTCTCACCGAGGCTTATGAGATAGCCAAGAGACTCGGTGACGATTCACAGACGACTCAAATCCTGTTTTTGTTGAGCGAGACCTATGAGCGTCTGGGGTTGTATGAAAAGGCACTTAACGCCTATCGTGAAACGCTTGAACTCGCGTCCAAGACGAACGACGTCAGAGCCAAGGCCCTTGCCAAACAGGGTATCGGTCTGCTTCAGGTGAGGATGAACAACATAGAAGCCGCCTCTGATTCCCTCTACGAAGCCCTGGATCTCGCGAAGTCGATTGGATGCACGGAGGCAGTCCTCAGGGCCACATACAGCCTTTGCGTAATGATGCTGAGCAAGCAGAGGTACGATGAGATAGTCGAGCTGGCGTCCAAATGCCTCGCCTCTTATCCTGACAACGAGTTTCTCCATATACGAGGACTGCTCGAAAATCTGATCGGCGCTTGCTATGATGCAAAAGGGCAGAGTGACGAGGCCCTAGTGCGGTTCAAGGAGAGCATCAGGCTGTTTAACCTCTCAGGCAGGTATTGGGAAGCCGCCCGGCCCATCAACAACATCGGCAACATCTACAACGACTACGTGCGCATGCCCGAAAAGGCCAGAAGCTACTACCAGCAGGCTATCGATATCGTAAAGAAGTACGGCCAGCCTGCAATCATAGAGACTCTGCTAAACAACATCGGCGAGACATACAGGGCGCAGGATGATCACTCAAAGGCGCTTGAGTATTACCGCGAAGCTGAGAAACTGTCTCTCGAATCAGGCAGGCTTCTGCCTCTGTTGGTGTGCAGAGTCAACATGATCTACTCATGTCTGTTTCTTGGTGAATACAGCATGAGCTGTGAATATCTAAGGCTTACTCAAGCGGCAATCGAAGAGCGTGGTGACGATTTTGGCAAGTACGCAGGTGCATTTTATAATCACGCGGCGACGCTGTTCTATGTCCTTGGCGACTTCGATAAGGCGTCTTACTACCTCAGTGCCGGCAATCAGACGCAGGTAGATGCCGGATCACGTCGTCACCTCCATCTGTATAGGCAAGCTCTTGGGCTCTGTGTAAATCATGCAAAGACCGGAGCTCTGGATCTTGCCGAGGTAGAGGCGGTAATCGCAGATCACGAGAAGACCGTGTATGTCAAAGACTTCAGGCACTGGCTTCATGTTCTGGCAGACCTCCTGATCGACGCAGGAGAGTTGGAGAGGGCGGCGTCTCTCGTCTCCGAGAGCGAGAGGCTCACGAGCAGGTACGACACACCTAAGCTGTCGGCTGAACTTCTCCTCTTGCAAGGACGGCTGTCGCAGGGCAACTCTGCTGTCAGGCTGATCTGCCGCTCAATCGAGCGTTGTAAGTCTATTATAGATCCCATGCTTGAGTTCGAGGCCAACAAGGCTCTTGGCGACGCCCTGTACTCTCAAGGCGACTTGCTGCGAGCAGCGGCCGCATATGCCTCAGCTGCAGATCTGCTGTACCGCTTGGCAAGAAACGTTCCGCAGGAATACCAACGGACGTTCATTCTGTCGCACAACAGGCAAACAGTGCGTGAGCGCCTGTTAGCCATCAGAAGATCCATATTGGAAAGCGAGTGCGGATTAACCCTCAGCGAAGAGGGCCGCGACCTCCACAAAGAGTCTGACACTCTGACAAGCTTTTTTGGCTTTATGGAGCTGTTCAAGAGGCTTTCGAATGAGGCGGCGTGTAGCTTGGTTATGCCGAGTGCAGGGGTTGTGGAATGGGTCGTCGATCTCCTCGACGAGATGCTTGACAGCCCGCGGTCAAACCACCAGTACAACGTCGAGAGGATTCTGTCCGTTCTTGCTGAGATAGCAGCTGCGGACACTGCATGCGTGATAGAAGAAGACAATGGAGACGTGATACCCACATACTGGGTAGGCACTGCTCCAGTGGCGGCAGAGTTGCGGCCAGTACTTGACCAGGCAAGATTGCAGTCCAGAGGCATTCTCATCAAAGAAGAGCCGGGAGACAAGCACCTTCGTGCCGATCTTGGGCTTCCTGAACACATCAGGGCTGTGATATGCATTCCGCTTTTCGAAGGGGGAATCGAAGATTCCTCGTTTAAGCCTGACCAGCGGCGGTCACGTCCTCGGTTGACCAGGAGCATACTAGGGTACTTGTACCTGTCGTCGTCATCGGCATTTAGTCCGTTCAACGAACACACTTTCCGGGTGTGCCAGGGCCTTGCTGCAGTCATCAGGATTCTAATAGAAAACCGCCACCTCCGGCTCATATCCTCGATCGACAAAGTCTCAGGAGTGTACACGCGCAAGTACTTCGAGCAGGCCATAGCCAATGAACTGCATAAAGCAGCGCGCGAGCAGTATCCGTTGTCGCTGATCATGATTGACGTCGATGAGTTCAAGAACGTCAACGACACCTACGGGCATCAGAGAGGAGATGAGATCCTAAGGGACATAGGCAGGATCCTCCTCGAAAACATCAGGCCGCAGGACATCTGTTGCCGCTATGGCGGTGAGGAATTCGCAATCTTGCTGCCTGATACTTCTGAAGCCGAAGCTGCTGTCGTGGCAGAACGCCTTCGCACAGCTGTCGAATCAGCCAAGCTAATGGGAACAAGCATGCCCTTGACCATCAGCCTGGGCATTGCGTCATACCCCACGCACGGCGAATGGCAAGACGAACTCGTCACTCGTGCCGACCAAGCACTTTATCAGGCAAAACAGCTGGGCAAGAACAACACCATCGTCTGGGATCACTCAATAAGCGGCACTGCCAAACGGATGGACAGGCTCGCCGGGATAGTCACAGGAAACACAGTTCAAGACCAGCGCAATGTCCTCGCAATTATTGAGATGATTGAGCTCATTCACCAGCCGATCAAGAGAGAAGAAAAGATACATATTATCTTGGGCAGAGTCATCAGTGTACTCAGCGCCCAACTGTGCTCTCTAGTGTTGGTCACGGACGGGGACAGTTCGTCCGCGCAAGTGTATACGAGAAAAAGCCAGGAAGAAGGCTGGGTATCCGATGTAGTCTGCAGCCAGCAGATCATTGACAGTGTCCTATCCTCCGGCGAATCCACCTATTGTGTAGACTGGGATCATGTCCATGGCCTTGACCCTGTGTCCGGAGACGCGCAATGGCACTCGGTGATCGCGGTTCCAATCAAGCGGGGAGACTCCATTCTAGGAGCTCTCTGTTTGTCAGCCTCCATCAACTACCACGAGTATGGCTCAAGCGAACTCAACTTCGCTGAAACTCTCGGCAAGATCATATCACTCGTCCTCTAGCAGCTCGAATAGATATCGCCAGACAAGGGGATATTAGGCATGACTGATCTCTCTCTTGCGGAGACACCCCCTGAGGACAGCCAGGAGTATGAAATGGTTTAAGCAGCTCAAACAGCTCTTCAGTACTAAGCATGACGACAGCAGCACAGATCCCGCGAACCTAGAGGACGACCGCCTCGATATCAGCGAGCGCGAACACCTTGTTCAGAGCATCAGATTGGAACCCTCGATTGAGGCCAACCTTAAGGCTCTCAAGAAGATGATAGGGCCGTCTTGGGATATACCTATCAGGCCTTTGCTGCTCGGGACTCACAGGGTCCCTGCCGCGGTTGTCATCATTGAGGGATTCTCTGACAAAAACCAGGTTGCCGAGCTGACTCAAGCGCTTACAGTGGAGCTACTCAATAGCCCACTGCGCGACACTCCTGCCGAGAGCCTTCCTGAGGCCATAGTAGGTCGTCTACTCCAATCATCTAAAATCGACTATGCCGACACTCTTGACGGTCTCTGGCGACTCCTGACTGGCGGTAATACGGTCATCTTGGTCGATGGCTACAACAGGGCGATTGGCTGCTCGAGCGAAGGAGCCGTCTACAGGGCGATAGAGGAACCAAGCTCCGAGACAGTTATGAGGGGACCTAGAGACGGCTTTATCGAGAGCATAGCGGAGAACATGTCTCTAGTGCGTAGGAGACTGCGGACCCCCAACCTCTGGAGCGAGCGTTTCATAGTGGGGAGTCTCACGAAGACACAAGTTGCGATGCTATACATAAAGGGGCTCGCTCACGAGGAACTAATCGAGGAGTTGAGACAGCGAATCAGCCGCATACGAATCGATGGGATACTGGGAGCCGGGCAGATTGAGGAGTTTATCGAGGATCAGCCGGCCAGCCTGTTCCCACTCGTGTTTCAGACAGAGAGACCCGATCGGGCCGCGTCGATGCTGCTCGAAGGCAGGATCGCGATAATGATTGACGGGACTCCCTTCGTTCTGTGCGTCCCCACAGAGTTTTCAATGCTGCTGCATGCGCCTGACGACTACTACGAAAAGGTACCGTCAGGCACAATACTCGGGTCACTCCGTTATCTGGCATTCTGGAGCTCAATACTGATACCCGGAGCATATACCGCTACCTTGACGTTTCATCAGGAACTCATCCCAACGGAGCTTCTCATAAAGATCATTGCGTCGCGCGAGGGAGTCCCCTTTCCTGTCGCCGTAGAGGTCTTCCTCATGGAGTTTGTGTTTGAGCTCCTTCGGGAGGCGGGTCTACGGCTTCCCAAGGCGATCGGCTCAGCGGTAACCATAGTAGGGGCGCTCATACTTGGCGATGCCGCGATC
This sequence comes from uncultured Clostridia bacterium, assembly GCA_900016865.1. Lineage (GTDB taxonomy): Bacteria > Bacillota > DTU014 > DTU014 > DTU014 > DTU014. The sequence continues at coordinate 13,686 of FIZI01000011.1, forward strand.
AACGCTGGGCTGGTATCACCACCGGTAGTCATAGTCGTAGCGTTGACAGCACTGTCGTCATTCTCGACACCGACCTACTCGTTCTCTCTCGCAGCAAGGCTATCCAGATTTGTCTTTGTCATCTTAGGCGCGGTACTTGGGCTGTTTGGGGTTCAGTTCGGATTCCTATTGCTCCTAATGTTCCTTACCTCACTAAGATCATTCGGATATCCTTATTTCTCGCCGTTTGGACCACTGATACTCAGCAACATGAAGGACGTCCTGTACCGCACCTGGTGGTGGGATATGATCCGGCGCCCGTTCCCCGTCGGATCGAGAGAGCCCATCAGGCAGCCTCCCGGCCGCAAGCCCAGGCCAGGGCTTGAGAAAGAGGAGGTCGAAAAGAGAGAAGCTAGAAGATCGGAGTGATGAGACCTGATCGAGAAGATCCACAATCGTCAGCTTCTACTCATGCTCTTCATCATACGCTCTACTGTCTCGATTGCCACTCTGCCCGTTCTCACAACGGGAGAAGCTGCACAGGACGCTTGGGCATCGTCACTCCTGGTTGTTCCTGGAACAGTCCTGATAGTGCTGCTAGTCGGTGGCTTGGGGATCAAGTTCAAAGAAATGACAGTAGTTGAGTACAGTGCAGAGCTGCTCGGAAGACCACTTGGCGCAGTCGTGTCCAGCCTGTTCTTGTTGGTGTTCTTGCACTTCGCTGCTACAGACATCAGGGTCTATGCGGAGGTGCTCATATCTGGGTTTACACCGAAGACACCGATCCCGTTCATCGTAGGTATAGTGATAGCACTCGCCGTTATAGCATCCCAGCTAGGCATAGAAACAATCGGGCGAATGGCCGACGTGCTGACTCCGTTGTTTGTTCTCTTCATTGCCCTCGGAATCTTGGGCTGCCTAGTAACATTTGATATACAGCATCTTGAGCCTGTGTTGTCTAGAGGCTCGATGCCAATTATTTCAGGCGCACTAACGCCTACTGCTCTGGGTGCCAAATACCTAACCTTAGCTATGCTCATCCCAAATACGACTAAGCCGTCAAAAGCTCTGACGTACGCGGTGGTGTCGGTTCTACTGTCTGGAGTAGTTCTTATCGCTGTCGCAACATCTACGGTGGCCGTTCTTGGAGCAGACCTGAGTCGAAACACTGTGTTTCCATTTTTCAAAGCGTTGAGGTCTGTGAGGATCACCCAACTCATACAGCGCATAGAAGCGCTTGCGGTCATCTCGTGGGGATATGGGGTATTCATAGATGTCTCGCTCCTTCTCTACTCGGGGGCCAAGGGATTGTCCCAGCTATTGGGTCTTGATGATTACCGGGTGCTGCTCCTGCCGCTCGCTGTTATTTGGGGATTCTACACAGTTGAATCGCACGATACACTGCTTGAGCTCATGCATGTCTACAGACCTAGCACACTGATTCCTTTCGTCACAGTGATGGTGTTTGTCCCGTACATCGTACTATGGATAGCCTATTTGATCCGCGTTCGTAGATCGCATGGGGAAAGCGGGTGACTAGAATCCGTAACGTCTGCTTTCGGATCACGTTGATCGCTCTGATTATCTCAATCACATCCGTAACGATGACAGGCTGCTGGAATCGTAGGGAACCGGTGGGGCTTCTGTTCCCTACGCTGCTAGGTTTTGATATTGACGAGACGGGCGAATACATAGTGTTTGCCCAGTTTCCAAATCCCACTGTCGCGTCGGGAGCAGCGGCAAACGGAGGCGGCGGTGGCCGCTCGCTGTCCTTCTGGGTAAACATCGGCAGAGGCCAGACGCCTTACAGCGCTCTGAAAGACCTTGCTCTCACCACCTCCAGGCTGATCTCCCTTACACACGTTACTGTACTCCTCATCTCGGAGAAGCTCGCCAGGCAGGGAATCGGTCCTATCGTTGAGCTTTTTTTGCGCAACCACGAGCTTCGACTCATCGTGCGGACTGCGATTGTAGAAGGGAGCATAACAGACCTGCTTGAGAGCGAACTGCCTCTGGAGCCGACACCTGGTCTTGGAATGCACCGAATGCTCGAGTTTATTAGGGACGAGAGGTCTCAAATACCAGAAGGGAACCTATTGGAGAAGCTAAGAGAGATGGCGGAGCCAGGCCATGATCCCATGTTTATGCGTATGACTGTTCTCCCTGCAGCAAAGGAGCAATCATTCACAGATCCAGGTACTACACAAGGGGAGATGGCCAAGCCCATCGTCAAGATACACGGAAGCGCGGTTTTCCGCAAAGACAAGATGGTCGGTTGGTTAGACGACCATGAGTCTGGGGGTGCAAACTGGGTACTAGGCACTATCTCTCGAGCGACCTATGTAGTAGCGGCACCACAGCATGACTGCCTAGTCACTATAGAGTTGCTGCAGAGAAGCCGTGAAGTAAAGCCGCTCATCTCCGGAGACGAAATAGGCGTTAATGTGAAGATCGGCGCGGTCGCCAGAGTGCAGGACATAACGGGTCGCATTCCCGTCGACCGCGACGACCGAGAGACCGTTGAGTGGCTGACACAAGAAGTCGTAGGACACATAGAGAATGATGTTCAACTGGCTCTTAGCAAAGCCAGAGAGCTGGGTGCCGACGTCTTCGGCTTCGGCAACCTTATCTACAGAAAGGAACCACGGGTCTGGGAGCAGATCGGTGAAGACCGCTGGCATGAGCTCTTCCAGACTCTCAAGGTCAATGTCGACGTTGAAGTCCACGTCAGGCGCCCAGGACTGGTGATATCGTCGTTCACTCCGCGATAGATGCATAGGAGGCTTTGGCAGGTGCTGTGGTTTGTAGTGCCGATGATCATAATGGCTGCAGCTCAAGGAAGGCGTCTGTACCTAGACCGGATGTTTAAGGAGCTCGCAGCCTTTGCGGCAGTATGGATCGTGGCAGTCATATACGGAATCGTGACGCTATCAGGGATAAGAATACCAAAGCCAATCGAGATAATCGCTGCCTTGTTTGAGCGCGTTTTTTAGCTGCGCCTGACAACGCTACTACCGTTTTCAGCAATGCGTCTATGGACATAGCCGTATGGACCGCAAGTCTCTTTGTTTCAAGTACCATCCCGAAGGCCAAACGAGAGCTTGGCCTCTGGCGTAAGCGCGCCCTCTGTATCTCTTGTCCAAAGCTTCGCAAACAGGCGCTTGCCAGCATAGACAAGAAGGAGTTCCACGTCCTAGGCGGTTCTGTCTACGCTCTGTACCCACGTGGGCCAGCCCGACAATACAGAGCCGACATCCTACGAGCGATCACAGCCATTCAGACAATCAGCGACTACCTCGACAATCTCTGCGACAGAGCAGGCGAGAGTGACGAACACGCGTTTCGCCAATTGCACAAGTCGATGCTAGATGCTCTTGATCCTGATCAATCCTCGAGAAGCTCGCGGGGGCATCGGCCCAGCTCGTCGACTGCCCCATCCGAGACGCTCACCTCAGCTCGTCCAAACGGGGATAAGCGAATGCGATCGAAAGAAACTGATTCATACTACTTCGGCTACCCCTACTGCGAAGACAGCGGGTACCTCTCCGCGCTAGTCAACGCGTGCAGAGCCAGCCTTGCCTCCCTGCCGGGATATGAATCCGTGAAAGCGCACGCACTCCACCTTGCCAAGCTCTACTGCGATCTCCAGTCACTCAAGCACCTAGATCAATCGGTTAGGCTCAGACGGCTGAAGGATTGGGCATCTACCAATCTCGAGCAAGCGCAGTCTATGCGGCAGTTCTCCTCACTGGAGCCGATCGAGTGGTGGGAATTCGCTGCAGCAACCGGGTCTACTCTGGGGCTTTTCGCCTTATTCGCTATAGCCGCAGAGGGCCATGCGAAGGTCAATACTATCGAAAACGTCCTCAGCGCATACTTCCCGTCTATCTGCGGTCTTCACATACTTCTCGACTACCTCATCGACCTTGAGGAGGATCGAACTCACAACGACCTCAACTTCGTCTCCTTCTACTCCAATGACCAGCACAGATACGATCGCCTGACAGCCTTTGTCAAAGAAGCGACTGCAAGAGCACGCTCGCTGCCTAGACCGGGATTTCATCTCATGGTCGTAAGGGGACTGCTGGCGCTCTACCTGTCTGACCCCAAGGTAAGAGCCTGCGGGCTTTCAGACGAAGCAGTCAGGCTGTGCAAAGCCGCGGGAGGACCGACGCTACTGATGCGTCAGTCCTGTTTGGGTTTGAGGCGCATTGGCGTGTTCTGATCAACCGCTCAAATCTGACTGGCGACAGCAAGCGCCAGGCGAGTCAAGTATTCGGACACACTCTCAGGCATGGGCAGCTGTTTGAGCTGGTTGATAGCTCGATCTGCATACACTCGTGCCTCACTACGTGACTCCTCCATCACCCCTGTTTCCATCATGACATTCCGTATCAGGAGCGAAACGCTTGACCTGTCACTTGTGCGTGAGTCATCTATTTGTTTCACAATGTCAAGCACAGCGCGTCCGTCCTCGCCTCGCTGCATCAATCGTATTATAGGCAGTGTGGGAAGACCTCTCTTGAGATCGAGCATGGTAGGCTTTCCGATTTTCTCCTCTTCACCCAAGACGTCAAGCAGGTCATCTACAATCTGAAACGCATACCCCAAGTTCAGGCCGTACTCCCGCAAGGCCGTGACTTGCTCAGACGAACCTCCGGCTAGGTGCGCGCCGACCTCACAACAAGCAGCCAACAGTGATGCTGTCTTCTTGCCAATGTGAGAAAGGTAGACACTCTCGTCCGGTTCATCCGGCCACGAGTAGAGCGCCTGCTCGATTTCGCCTTCACACATCGCCCGGACAGCATTCGCCAGGGCTCCAAGCGCAAACAGCTGTTGTCGCAAAGCAAGCAGGCCGAAGGCGGATGCGAACAAATAGTCGCCCGCAAGAACCGCCACCAGGTTGCCCCATCGCCTGCCTACAGTAGGCTGGCCCCTCCGGAGTCCAGATCCGTCAATAACGTCATCGTGCAGCAGAGATGCGAGGTGGATCAGCTCAACCGCACTCGCCACATCGACCAGGACTTGAGTATTTACGGGCCCAAGAGTGGCCGACAGAACCACCAGCGTGGGGCGAATTCCCTTTCCCTTGTGGCGCAAAAGGTAGTGATTGATCTCGTCGACAAACGTTGATCGAGACTCGAGGATCTCCTTCAACCGAACGTCGACCAGGTCCATTATAGGGTATTCCTCTCTTATGCTATCAAGAAGCCCTCTTAACTCACCCAATACTGCCCTACCTCACCACTACTAGTCTCCCAAGAGATTGTCCAGCCAATTCTCGCTATTATGCTTATCTTTTCCTACCTGGATGATTTCGAAACAGGCTAAGCAAGCAGGACGACAACAACGAACGTAGGCTTGCTTCTCTCCCCACCACCTCTACTAACATACGCTATATAGGACTGGGTTGCGGACAACCGGGTTGACCCCTATCCAGATCTGAGGCATAAGGAGGGAGCAACGTGCACATGGAGAGAACGGCTGCCGCCGCGTTAGTGCCTCTAGGGCAGCATAAGTTGCCGCCTCTTCCCTACCCATACAACGCTCTAGAGCCTGTGATTAGTCGCACGGCTCTGAGGATCCACCACGACAAACACCACCAAAGCTATGTAGACGGCCTAAATGAGGCGGAGATACAGCTTGCTAGATCAAGGGCAGAAAACAACTACTCGTTAATCAAGCACTGGGAGCGCGAGCTCGCATTCAACGGTTCCGGCCACATACTGCACAGCATCTTCTGGACAGTGATGGCCCCACCTCGGAACACTCGCGTAGGGCCTGAAACCCTCAGGCACATCATAGCCTACTTCGGCAGTATGTCAGCCTTTCAGAGGCAGTTCTCAGAAGCTGCAATCCAAGTGGAAGCTTCGGGCTGGGCTATTCTAGTCTGGCAACCGGCATGGAGCCGTCTTGAGATCCTCACTGCAGAGAAACACCAAGACCTCACTCAATGGGGCGGCATTCCAGTGCTGGTGCTGGATGTGTGGGAACACGCGTACTATTTGGACTATCAAAACCGCAGGAGCGACTATGTGCATGCGTGGTGGCAATTGACCAACTGGCCGGAAGTCGAAAGACGTCTGCGCCTGGCCATGCGAGCGCAGATGCCGATCAGTCTTGAACAGGCGATCGCTTCGTGGCCGTACTGCTGATCCGGCTATCATGGACGTGTTAGCTTCGACGGCCTCGACTGTGTTCACGATATGCGCGAAAAAAACCGACAAGTCATATCCAGACTCGAAGCAAATCACCATCACAGGACTCATGTTACCAACAGTCCAGCTGTTGACGAGCTGCCCATGAGTTGACTAGCATCGCGCTTTCGTTCGTGGGAACATTAACAGCGGAACAACCACGACACAGGAGGTGCACCTTTGGTGGCACGCAACAACCAGAATCAGATTCAGGTGCCGCAAGCTAAAGAGGCGCTCAATAGAATGAAATATGAGGTGGCAAACTCACTAGGCATCAAACTAAATGAGGGTTACAACGGTCACCTGAGTACGTATGAGACGGGCAAGATCGGCGGAAACATGGTCAAGCGGATGATCCAGGCTGCAGAACAGAGCTTGATCAACCAGACAGTGAGCTCTGTTCGCACCGGCTTCCAGCAGGGGCTTGCAGAAAGCCAGCCTGTAGTTCCTCAGGCCCAGCAGTTCGGACAGCAGAATCAGACACCACCGGTACCACCAAGTCAGTAGGCGGCTCTCGATCACTGGAGACGAGGAAGGCACTAGGCTAGACGGGACTGTAGGAGCAAGGACTCGGCAAGATCCGAGTCCTTGCTCTATTTTTAGCGACAGCTATGCGACTTATCCCCTGTAATGCGATAATCACCCGGTTTGGCCATTGATATTGGTATGTCCAGCAGATATCATGAAACCAAAGAACCAATTTATCCCTTGGACATCCATAACATGCAACTTAACGTTCACAGTCTGGCGAAGAGGTGCATGGAATGAGACTAGGATACGGCAAGTCACTGCACGGCAAACGCCCTACGTGCTGCCTACGATTAGCGTGGATTGTCATGGCGATGGTTGCCTTGGCCTTTCTCACCGACCTCACACTGGCGCACTCGAGTCAAATCCAGGTGTTAGTCAATGGCGAACCGCTCGGTGAGGGCTACTTCGCAGTTGTGGTTGACGACGTGATCATGATCCCGGCAGAGGCGGTAATCAACGCACTTGGCGGAAAGATGCGTTACGATTCAAGCACCAACACTGTAGATATTACACTTGCTACAGTCTGCTCAAGCTCCAGCTACGCGTCGGACGGACACACATCAGGTACAGACACGGACGGAGAGATCTCTCCAGAAGATGTGACAGTGTTCATTGCTAAGAGCGGATCGAAGTATCATTGCGAGGGATGTAGATACCTATCGACAGGCGGAGACGCCATCGCTCTGAGTGACGCGAAGCGCCGCGGGTACGGGCCATGCAAAGTATGCAATCCACCACAGTGAAATCCTGACGATCTATAGGGAGGAACGGCATTGAGCAGACCTGTGCTGGGCGTGCTCTTTAGCAGCAGAGACTGGCGGGGATTCTTGAGCGGAACAGGCAAAGAACGGCTTGACCTCTACCTGAAGGCCGCACAAAACCGCGGTCTGAGAATCTGTTTTTTCCGAGTTGAGGATATAGACTTGAAGTCAATGAAGGTGCGTGCTACGGTCAGAACAAAAAACGACCGCTGGCTCAAGGTCAACATGCGGCTTCCTCAAGTCATCCACAACCGAGCAGTCCACCGCGTTGGTACAGCAGAGGGTGTTCTAAAGACACTGGAAAGTCGCGGAATAATCATCTTTAACAGCTGGAACAACTACGGGAAGCTGCGTATCCATCGGTACATCTACTCAAACCCTGTCCTTAGGCGTTATCTACCCGAAACGTGCAGATTCACCCAATCAAACCTTAAGCGATTCCTTGAGTACAACTCGTTCTTCGTGAAGCCCGACCGAGGGTCGGTTGGACGCGGTGTAATCAAGGTCAGCAGACTTTTCGCAAACAGGTGGATCGTGACTCGTCAGGTGAAAGATCGGACATCCACCGATCTGGTGCGAACGGACAGCCTATACAGGCTTCTCAATAAATACACGGGCCGCAGAAGGCACCTGTTGCAAGAGGCCATAAAGCTACTCACTTACAAAGGATCACCCATAGACATACGTGTTGCCGCTCAGAGGGACGGCTCCGGCAAGTGGCAGATAACAGGTATGGCGGCCAAAGCAGCTCGCAAGGGCGGTTATCTCACGAATGTATTCCAGGGTGGAACAGTAATAAGACTCGATGAGTTGTTCACAGAACCAATGCACAGGGCAGTGACAAGAGCGCTATCAAACGCAGCACTGGAGATCGCCGAGCACCTAAGTCGCAGATTGCCCCACCTGGCTGATGTGGGGTTTGACTTTGGCATCTCACGAGACGGCAAGGTATACTTCATCGAGATGAACTTCAGAGATCAGAGATACAGCTTGATGCTCGCACAAATGCCTGACGCTTACTATAGGGCATACGACAATCCCGTTGCATATGGACAGTATCTCCTAACAACCATGAAAGGGCGCTCAAGCCGACGCAGCCGGTGAAGATGTGCTCGTGGTGTCACTCCTACTACTTAAGTAGTAGGAGTGACACCGTGCCCCGTTGGCGACATGCACACGCAGCAGCGGATCCACCAAGCGGCAGAAAGAAAATAACCCAGCCTACGCTGGGTTTTGTTTGGGGTGGATGACGGGACTCGAACCCGCGACTCCCAGAGCCACAATCTGGTACTCTAACCAGCTGAGCTACATCCACCATGCAATATGACCTGCAGCAGCACTACGTGAGCTGAAAGATAAGCTGCCGCCAGCGCTAATATCTTAACATACACTCTCGCGTTTGGCAAGACCACTAGGTTGATGAGTCATTTGCGTTGCCACTGTTATTCGAGCAGTGATTGAGAGATTCACCAGTATTGACGCTACTCCCATATACTGGATGCACCTACACTAATACTACACCAAACTCATATGCGGTATCTAGCATAAGATGCGGTTTTTTCTCATCATTTGCATTTGACCATATACGCAAACGAGACCTGATGTATGTTGAACTCACGAGTTCCCACGACCACACAACTTCCTGTATCCGCCCTGTCGCTCACTTTCCGTTTGTCCGCCGCGTACGATATAGCAACCACAGCACTCGGCTCGAGGGAGTTCTTGGGCCATCTACGCAGCTTGCGGAGGCGAAGAGCGCTATGTTGGCTTTCAGGCGACTTGACCAGGTACTCGAGTCTTCAATGGAGATCCCGTTTACCAACAAGTCCAAGATAGTCTTCATGAGCGACTGCCACCGCGGCGATGGTAGCGCGGCTGATGACTTCGCTCCCAACAAGCAGCTGTACATGCACGCTCTCCGTCAATACTACACCGCAGGGTACACTTACATCGAAATCGGTGATGGAGACGAGCTATGGGAGAACAGCAGGTTTGACAAGATCGTCTCTACACACAAAGATGTATTTCAACTCCTTAGACGGTTTCACCGCTCTGGCCGCCTCTACATGATTTATGGAAATCACGACATAGTAAAGAGGCAGAAGCCAGTTCGAATGCGCCACCTATACTACGCCTACGACAGGACCAAGCGCAGCAAAGTTCCCCTACTCGAAGGACTGCTGGCACATGAAGGGCTCATCCTCAAGCACATCCCTACTGGAACGCGCCTGTTCGTGACCCATGGTCATCAAGCCGACTTTTTCAACGATCAACTGTGGGTGGCCTCTTGCATACTGGTCCGGTATGTCTGGCGCTTCTTGGAGGTACTCGGGATTCAGGACCCTGTCAGCCCGGCAAAGAACCACAACAAACGAAATAGGATCGAGCGTGTGCTCGTTCGGTGGGCGAAGGCGAATAACCAAATACTAATTGCAGGCCACACCCATAGACCGACCTTCCCACAGGTGGGCGACGCTCCATATCTGAACGATGGCAGTTGCGTTCACAGAGGCTGCATCACTGCAATAGAGATCAAGCACGGCATGATTGCGCTCGTCAGATGGTGCGAAAAACCGACGCAATCAGGATCTCCCCTTTACTTGAGAGAAGTGATCGGCGGGCCGAGGCCACTGCTAAACGTCGTGACCGACAAAACAAAACCCCTGCATCTAGCAGGGGTTTAAGTGGCGCGCCCGGCAGGACTCGAACCTGCGACCTACGGATTAGAAGTCCGTTGCTCTAATCCACTGAGCTACGGGCGCATATGTGATCTGGAGCGGGAAACGGGACTCGAACCCGCGACCCTCAGCTTGGAAGGCTGATGCTCTAGCCAACTGAGCTATTCCCGCTCACCAATCTCAAATGTGTGCTGGTCGGGGCGAGAGGATTTGAACCTCCGACCTCCTCGTCCCAAGCGAGGCGCGCTGCCAAGCTGCGCTACGCCCCGACAAGCAAGTTACAGTATATCGAAAACTTCGGCTTACGTCAATGGATGGTCTGCACTTCAGCTCCATGAATTACGTTCACGGCTAAAGACCCCTACAAAATGCCAGCACGTCAAAGACGCTCGCAGCCTAGAGACGCTCTTGCAATATCTCCCGCATCTTCTGGAGTGCGACAGCGCGATGGCTTATGCGGTTCTTGATGTCACTTCCGAGCTCCGCAAAGGTTTTTCCGTATTCACGGAGCATGAATATCGGATCGTATCCAAAGCCGCCTGATCCTCTGCACTCAAATGCTATCACGCCTTCACAGGTGCCCTCAGTAACAAACACCTCGCCTTCCGAATCAACGAAGGCCATTGCGCACCGGAACCTCGCTGTCCTCTCTTCTAGCGGCAAATCTATCATGGCTGCTAAGAGCTTGTCTATTTTCTCTTCGTCTGTTGCTGAGTTACCGCCGTACCTGGCAGAATGGACACCGGGCGCGCCATTGAGCGCATCAACCTCAAGACCCGAATCATCGGCTATTGCAGGCAGTTTCGTCCACTCAAACGCCGCCATCGCTTTCCTTATGGCGTTTTCCTCAAACGTCTCGCCGTCCTCTACGATGTCAGGCATCTTCGGGAAATCATGAAGTGAGTAGAGCTTGACGTCATGATCGACAAGCAACTCAGCGATTTCTATCAGTTTTCCACGGTTCTTGGTAGCCACGACGAGCTTCTTCATTTGACGGACCCTCTTCCTATGTACTGGCCGACTTCTCCAAGAAGTTCCTTCTGTATCTTGATCAGGTCCAAAATCCCCTTCTCTGCGAGGGCAAAAAGCTCCATCATTTCAGCTTGAGTAAACGGATGCCCCTCTGCCGTTCCCTGGATCTCGATTACTTCGCGTCTTCCAGTCATCACTACATTCATGTCGACCTGAGCAATTGAGTCCTCCTCGTAACTCAGGTCCAGCCACTTGTGTCCCTCAACAATGCCGACGCTTGTTGCAGCGAGCCAGTCTCTAACCACGGGTGTCTCTCCGGGCGAATCAAGAAGCCTGCAGTAGTTGAGAGCGTCAACCATTGCCACAAAGCCGCCTGTTATGGCTGCCGTCCTAGTTCCGCCGTCTGCCTGGATGACGTCGCAGTCGACAGTGATCGTCCGCTCACCTATGCGGTCGAGGTTCACAACTCCCCTCAACGCTCTCCCTATTAGCCTCTGGATCTCCATAGTCCTTCCGCTCTGCCTACCTCTGGCCGCCTCCCTCTGATTGCGTTCCTGAGTACTTCTTGGCAACATGCCGTACTCGGCGGTCACCCACCCTTGTCCTGTTCCTTTGAGAAACGGAGGCACCTTGTCCTCTATTGTGGCAGTGCAGATCACATGGGTATCGCCCACTCGTATGAACACCGAGCCTTCGGCATACTTATTGTACCCTCTAGATATCTCTATCGGCCGTAACTCGTCATCCGCTCTTCCGCCAACCCTGGCCATATACTGCAACCTCCAAACTAACGACGCTCGTAGATACTGTTTCCCCTAGTGTCAATAGCAACGATTACTGGGAAGTCTTTGACTTCGAGACGCCTTATTGCTTCAGTCCCCAGATCTCCATACGCCACCAGCTCTGCATTTACCACGCGACGAGAGAGCAGTGCTCCCGCACCACCAACTGCCGCAAAATACACGCAGCAATGCTTGACCATCGCCTCTATGACCCGTTTCGACCGGGTACCCTTCCCAATCATACCACCGAGACCCTTCTCTATCAAGGCAGGAGCATATGAATCCATCCTGTAGCTGGTGGTTGGACCTACGGACCCGATAACTCTGCCTGGAGGGGCCGGGCAAGGACCCGCGTAGTATATGAATGCATTCTCAAGGGGTATAGGGACCTCTTCACCTGCAAGGATGCTCTCCACCATTCTGCGGTGAGCCGCGTCTCTCGCAGTGTAGATAGTCCCAGACAACAGCACACGCTGCCCTACCTCGAGCGGAATCAACTCGCTCTTGGCAGTGACCGGAACGCGCAGATGCACTACATCGTCCGAGTTGTCAACTGCTCTCAAGCTGGCGCTTTGCCGCGTCGCCGCACGGCGGTGCGCGGCTGCGCACTCCTTAGCGCAACCCTGACACGCCTCATGGTTCGGCATGACTCGCCCTACCTCCCAAGCCTAGTAGTCAGGTGCCTAGTCACATGGCAACTGACATTCACTGCCACAGGCAGCCCCGCTATGTGGGTTGGAAACGTTTCGATACTGACCCCAAGTGCAGTGGTTCGGCCACCAAATCCTTGAGGCCCTATATCTAAATCGTTAATCAGCTCAAGCAGCTCCTCCTCCAATCGGGCAATGCGCGGATCGGGGTGGCGCTTGCCTATAGGCCTAAAGAGGGCCTTCTTTGCCAAAACTGCAGCTTTATCCATTGTCCCGCCTATACCCACGCCCAAGACGACAGGCGGGCACGGATTAGGGCCTGCCTCTCGCACTACCTGGACTACGAAGCTCTTGACGCCCTCCACGCCTTCGGCGGGTGCCAGCATCTTGAGCTGACTCATGTTCTCGCTTCCGAACCCTTTGGGGCTAAAGTGTATAACTAGTGCCTCTCCAGGCACTATATCATAATATATGACAGCGGGCGTGTTGTCGTTGGTGTTTAGTCGTTCCAAAGGATCCGACACGATAGATTTGCGTAGATAACCAGCTTGGTAGCCTTGCATGACGCCTTCGTTGATAGCATCAGTCAAACCTCCGCCCACTATTCGGCAGTCCTGTCCGACCTCTACGAAGAACACGGCCATCCCGGTGTCCTGGCATATCGGTATGCACTCATTCCGCGCAATGTCTGCGTTCTCCAGCAGTAACTCGAGCACACTTGAGGCAGTCGGATTGCCCTCACTCTCCACAGCCTTTTCAAGGGCTCGGCATACGTCGGGAGGGAGGTTCACGTTCGCCTCAATGCACATCCTACGAACTTCGTCTATGATCTGATCCACATGTATCTCAGTCACGTCGCTCACCTCCGCAGCGTGCTACTGAGATTCAGAATCCTGGCGCTGTCTGGCTTGCTCCTCCAATTGCTCGATATCAATATCCGGAAGATTGGAGGTAAGCTGTGTGAGGAAATCCATACCCGACGCAGGGCTTGCCTGCGACTGACTTGCCGATGCTTCTTGCTGAGCAAGGGGCGCTCCGCTAAAGAAACTCACCAATCCGTCATAGATGCCTCTGGCCACTTCTTTCTGGAATGAATCCGTCACCAAGAGCTTCAGCTCTTCGAGGCAATTCATGAACCCCACTTCGATCAATACAGAACACACCTTAGCTCCCTCAAGCACGCCCAGCAAGAATGCCCTATGAACTCCGACGTACCCGAGATTCTGCCCAGTTCTCCCTGATATCGCCCGTCCAAGGACCTCTGCCAGCTTCTTTGACTGGGAATGTCCAGACTTGTGATACACCTCTATGCCGGAGGTCTCTGTCCACTCAATCAAGGACGAATTGTGATGAATTGAGACAAAAACATCTGCGTTTGCTTCATTGGCAATCCTATACCTCTGCGCAATGCTCAAACCCACATCAGAGTCCCTGGTCATCACTACATTTGCTCCGGCGGCCACCAGCAGGTCTCTGAGCTTTAAAGCCACCTTGAGGTTTAGATCCTTCTCGTAGATCACCTGGCCGTCGAGAGTCCGGCTGGCACCGGGATCTCCGTTGGGGTCAATAGACGGAAACGAACCGTGGCCTGGATCGATGACTATCGTCCGCCCGACCAACGAGCTTTCCTGGGACTTGGGCAGTCTGATGACCGTTTCAGACCCCGAGTTCTTGATCACAGTGTATCCGTTGAAGCGCTTGAGGTCAAATACCATGCGCACCACGTGGCCGTCGAATCTGCCCGCCCTGAATCCTGCGATGAGTTCATTTTCGACGCTCACTTGTGATGGGTCGAATCCAAAGAAGCTGTGTGAGAAATCCACAGCCAAGCGCATCTTATCCGAGCCAGGAGGATCAGTCCAAATCTCTCCCTGGTTATCCTGGCTGGACCGGATAACGATGTCTACGGCTGTGTCAGTTTCCCTGATCTCCGGTTCGTATAGCATCTTGCCGAACGCTACTCGCAGCTCATTTGGCTTACCCTCAGGCCTATAGGCAGTGAACGGGTAAGATCTGCGCAGTTCTATGACCACTCTCACTGTGTCAGTCTGGTTCTGGCTGGCTCTAATACAGCTGACAAAATAGTGGTCGTCATTCGCCACCTCAAAAGCGTCACTGGCAAGGAAAGCATTCTGTAGATCGACCACTATCCTGTCTGGATCTGAGTAATAGTTGATCTGATAAGGAATTGGGCCAGCGTCGGACGTAATCCGGATCAGCCCGCCGTCAGAATTGCGGATAAGTTCTGCATCATAGACCTTGAACGCAGGCTCAATAATGATGCGCCGAAAATTTGTCGGGTCTCTGCGTGCCCAATACCTGAAACTCCTGTTTAGATCAAGCACAACTCTAACCGTCGGGGGGTCAGGAATATTCTGGCTTGCCCTGACAGACCGCAATATCGCATCGTCGACCTGGAGGGTCCGTTTTTCCTCAGCCAGCCCCATGCGAACGCCGGGAATATCAACGTAGTACCTATCCGGCTCTGTCAGTATCGCCTCTGTGAGCCTGCTAGAGACAGGTTTGGATAATGTCAAGACAACCGCCTGTCTGCCGTCGTCCAGCTTCTCGACATCCATGCTGACAAGCTTTGGAACAGCCTCACGCAGGATAAGCTGGCTGCGATCATCGCTCCAGTCTGCGTCGACTCCGAGCAGCCAAGTAAGCGCGTTTATGCTGAGATGGACTCGGCCGTCGACCTTGATAGGAGGCATGTCGAGTTCTACGGGTTGTCCATCGACAAGGGCTACGTAGTTGCTGACTGTCAGCTCAACTGACTGATTTTCAGTCAGCAACCTCATGACAATGGCGTCTTGAATCCAGTACGCGGCAGCTCCAAACGCGGACGCTATCTCCTGAAGCGGTACATAATCCACGCCGTCGCTCTGTATCACGGCATCCTTGAGTATGGTTTCGCCCAAAGGGGAGCGAATGATTATATCAGCAGCTAAATCGCTGCCAAGTGCTTGTCCAGGGACCAAACAACCAACAAAAACCAGGGCCGCTATCAGGACCAGCGTACGCCTCATCATAATAACCTCTCACTGCGTCGGGTTCATGTGAGTTTTCAGGTTTGATTTCTACCATACGCACGTAAATCCCTTCTCATGCAGGAGCTATGTAGATCAAGCAGAACGCTGTCAGGGCACATGAGGGTCCCAGTCTCCGTCGTAGTCCATATCGTCAACAATAATTAGGACATCTCGCTCTTCACGAGCAGTGGCCAGGTTGCTAGTTGACACGACTCTTAACGTATACACATCGCCGTCCTGAGGAGTTCCGGGCAACACCACCGGATCCACAAACACTATCTGCTCGCTTTCGATCCTGACAGCCATCTCCGGCTCACTCACAATGCCAACGATTGAATGAGTCCTGCCGAAGCTGGAAAATCCCTCTTCGGACCCGAGCAACCTTAGCGCTAATGCCTGGCCTGGGCAAGATATGTCGCACTCCGTCACATAGACCGGTGAGGCGCTTCCATTGAAGAGAGCAATCTCAGCGATACCTCTTGCCTGCCCGCCGGAGGTAGTATTCCAATACACATGGAAGTCTACCGCGAAGCCGTCTGGCACAAGGCCCATCTCATTTCTAAATATCACCTGATTTGCTCCAGGGCTGAGATGAATTGCGCGCTTAATCATCCTGTACCCTGGTGCAGAAATGGTGACCACTGTGTCTCCTACTGACAAGCCCGACACACTGGCAACCCCGAACTCGTCAGTTACTTTCTTGTGTTTGCCTCCAATGGTTATCTCAGCGCCTTGCACATGATCGCCAAAAACATTGCGCAGCTCAAAGACCACTCCCGTGGTCTGCTGCGCAACATGAACAGAAACGACCTCTATGTCAAACCCGCGCGTTCGCAGGATCAACGCCCAGATGGTTATCGTGACTACAAGGATAGCTACCAGGCGAACTAGCCGCATGCTGATTGGCAGTCTAAACAACCCAAACACCTCTGCTCGAGTCTACGCTGCGGACTACATCTCACACTGATAGCTATTAGGCATCCCTGTCAAGTATGCGGAGCTACTGCTCCTGCAAGACCTGAATGGCCTTACGTATCCTCTCAAGAACCCTTTCCTTGCCTATCACATGCAAGGTTTCAAACAGCCCAGGAGTCGCAGTGCTTCCGGTCACCGCTACTCTAATAGGCATAAACACCTGTCTCGTCCCAAGCCCAAGCGAATCAACCAAAGACCTCAGCATAGTCTCCAGAGCAGACTCAGAGAAATCGTCAAGACCTTCAAGCACTTCCAGAGACTTCCGAAGGACTGATGCGGTCTCTTCTTTACTCATCTTCCTGGGCACCAGCAACGATGGATCATGAGTGATCTCATCTGTAAAGAAGTACCCCGACATGTCCGAGATGTCCGACAGCAGTTTCACTCTCTCCTGTAGGAGCGGAGCGACCTTTCTCACATAGGCGACCTCTTCGCTCGTAGCCGGGTTAGAGACCAGCCCGTCTCTCTGAAGGAAGGGGATGCACCTGTCAGAGAACTCGTCTGGATCCAGCCGCCTTATGTGAACACCGTTTAACCAATCAAGTTTGTCGTACGAGAAGACCGCAGGCGATGTTCCCACTCTCTCAAGCGAGAATGAGCTTACCATTTGATCAAAATCAAGCACTTCTTCGCCATCCGGGCTCGTCCAGCCAAGGAGAGCCAAGAAATTGACGAGTGCTTCAGGTAGATAGCCCTTTTCTCGAAACTCCCTAAGCTGAGTAGCGCCGTGCCTCTTGCTGAGTTTGCCTCCAGACTGCGACAAAATCACTGGAAGGTGCGCCATAACAGGCGCTTCCCAGCCAAAAGCCTTGTACAGCAGAACATGTTTGGGCGAGCTGTTGATCCACTCATCCCCGCGGATAACATGGCTTATTTTCATCAAGTGATCGTCAACGACACTTGCCAGCTGATAGGTCGGATACCCATCCGATTTCATCAACACGAAGTCGTCAAGCAGTCTGTTTTCAAACCGTATCTTGCCTCTCAATACGTCCTCGACGATTGTAGCGCCCTCTAGAGGCATCTTGAACCGAATCACACTGGGAACGCCCTCATCCAGTAGGCGCCTAACCTCTTCCTCCGGCAAGTCGCGGCACCTGCGGTCGTAACCGGTGGGCTCTCCTGCAGCTGCCTGGGCCTTTCTGAGTTCGTCGAGGCGGTCAGGTGTGCAAAAGCAGTAGTATGCATGCCCTGTTTCCACGAGGCGATCTGCGTGTTCCTTGTATATATCGAGCCGTTCTGACTGTATATACGGGCCGACGTCCCCACCAACACCGGGGCCTTCGTCCCACATCAGCCCCAACCAGCTCAAGCTCTCTTTTATGTCTTCCATGGATTCCTCGACATACCTGTTGCGGTCTGTATCCTCTATGCGAAGGATAAATGTCCCGTTGTTTGCTCTGGCAAACAAGACGTTAAACAGTGCTGTGCGCGCTGATCCAATGTGTAGGTATCCTGTCGGACTAGGAGCAAATCTCACTCTGACACTCTTGTCGACGCCTGACACATCAAAAACTCCTTTTCACTCTGACAGTTGATCCCGGCAGCTGATTCCGACATACGCGAGCGGACTCAGCAGCCAGGTCGTACACGCCTACCGTCTATTCTACCAGAAACCTGCAGTCACCTGTCAACAACTGCGCAATCCGCAACAAGGGCTAAGTTGAGTGCAGCTGGAGCGAGTCAGAAATGAGTGGGGTTCGTCATGGGCGAGTTCGAGGACAACGCCTCTCCGGGATCCCTTGTGAAACCATTCACAGATAAGAGAATGGAGGAGGACCATGATCGAGAAGGTAGGCACCTGTCTGCCATTGCGTGACCTACGCAATGGAGAGCACATGGTCCGATATCCTGAGACATTAGGCTCGCGCTATCGCCAGGCTGCCCTGGAGAGACAGGCATCTCAAGCATCTACTGCCGAACCAGCCGACTCCGCCACTTGTCCTCGCGAGGCTACTAGCGCCAGCCGGGCGAGACGGTCCAAGAGCCTCTGCCGAAGCATTCAGGATCTGAATGGCCTGGACTTGGCTCCTGGCCGCTTCGATAACCCTTACCACTCTCGAGCAACGATCGGTGCTCTTGAGCATCCTCGGCTACTCTCTCAAGCTCGCTTGTCAACCACTCTCACAGCTTTTCCGCTGCTGCGAGCGATGGACCTGGGCTCTACGAGCCGCACCTTGACAGTGATACCGACGACGCTCAGTATTCTGTCCCTGATCTTGCGCTCCAATCGTTCAAGAGCTCTGAACTCGCCTGAAAATATCTTCTGCGGAACCTCCACTTGCACCTCAAGATTGTCGAGGTATCCCTCTCTGGTAATCACAAGCTGGTAGTGAGGCTCGACCTCTTCGATCTCCATAAGGACGCTTTCAATCTGCGAAGGGAAGACGTTTACTCCCCTGATGATCAGCATATCGTCAGTACGTCCGCTAGTCTCGTCCATACGCAGGAATGTGCGCCCACACTCGCACTGCCCTGGTATGAAGCGAGTGATGTCCTTTGTTCTATACCGCAGTAGCGGTAGCGCTTCCTTGGTTAGAGTCGTCAAGACCAGCTCGCCTTTCTCGCCAAAGGGAACAGGCTCAAGCGTATCAGGGTCAATGATTTCTGCGATGAAGTGGTCTTCATTGATATGCATCCCGCAGCGAAACTCACACTCGCCGGAGACTCCGGGCCCCATCACTTCACTCAAACCGTAGTTGTTAGTGGCGAACAGACCCCAGCGCTTCTCGATCTCTGTCCTGAGGTTCTTAGTGGACGGTTCAGCCCCGAATAGACCGATATTGAGCCCAAGATCCTGACATGAGATCCCCATCTGCTCAGCGACTTCAGAAATGTGAAGCGCATAAGAAGGGGTGCTTACGAGTGCAGTGGATCCCATGTCTCTCATGATTCGCACTTGTCGTTCAGTGTTTCCGCTGGACACCGGTATCACAGTGGCGCCGACCTTCTCGAGTCCGTAGTGCAACCCAAAGGCTCCCGTAAACAGCCCATATCCAAAACTGATCTGCACGACGTCATCAGCTGTCACACCAGCCTCTGATACGATGCGCGCTACGAGTTCTGACCAGCTGTCCAAGTCATTTGCAGTATAGCCGACCACTGTGGGAATGCCGGTCGTCCCTGAGCTGCTATGAACCCTTACGACCTCTCGCAGTGGCACTGCAAACATCCCATAGGGGTAGTTGTCTCTCAGATCATCTTTCACTGTAAACGGCAGCTTGGTCAGGTCGTCCAAGCCCCGGATGTCACCGGGCTTGATGCCAAGGGCGTCCAGCCTCTTTCTGTAGAACCCGACGTTGTTGTACACTCTCTCAACTACAGACTTCAGCCTCTCTAGCTGAAGCTCCTGTATCTGAGATCTAGGCATGCATTCCATCGACTCGTTCCAGATCAACTTGCATCTGCTCCTTCCAAAACAGAACCCCTACGCCAGCCAGTGGTGATCTCTTCACCAAAGCACTTCTGGATGTGCTCCTCAGACAACGCTGGTGTCAGCAGGCTCACAATCGGGTAAACCACTAACGGAACAATCATGGAGACCGAACCAATCAACGGGCTTCTGGATGCATCAAGCCCCGAGACAGATGCCCAGACGACTGATATCAAAAGGCCGGTCAACAGACTGATCCACGCAGCTTCTTTCGTACCCCTGCGCCAGAACAACCCATACAGATAGGGTGCAAGGAAAGCTCCTGCGACTGTCCCCCACGAAAAGGACATCATGGCTAGAATCGGGGTATCAGTCAGCGCAAAGTAGACCGATAGCAGGACGAACACCAGGCACAGCGCACGCATCACCCAGACAGTTACATCCTTCCGATGAGCAGGCCAGAGCCTCCCCTCACCTAGGTCGATCGCCAAGGCAGAACTCGCTACCAAGACTAGACTGGCAAGGGTAGACATTGACGCTGACAGCACCAGCATCAAGATCACAGTTGTGAGGTAATTCGGCAGATAAGTAGACACGAGTGCCGGCATAACCATATCGGGATTACCTCCAGGCATCTCCTCAAAAAACAGCCTGCTGAGCGATCCCGAGAAGTATGCGCCAAAAGCGACGACCAGGGCAAAGACAGTTGCCACAACAGTGCCTCGCTTGACTGCGTCATCGTCTTTGACAGAGTAAAACTTATGCACCATCTGCGGCAGGCCCCATGTACCCAGACTGGTTAGGCATACGAGTGATGCAATCTCTACGAATCCTGGGGGGCCCACTGGTGCGGCGAGCCCGGGGTCAATCTCTCTGAGCCTAGCCATGGCCTGCGACAGGCCTCCCGCCTTGGGGTGAGTCACGATACTGCCCACTAGTAGCACTGCGCCAACAAGCATGATCGAGCCTTGGATGAAGTCAATCGTTGCTATGGCCTTGTACCCTCCCATGATCAGGTACACGGCTGTCAGGACAGCCATTGCCACCAGCGCTACTTGATAGCTCACAAAAGGAAAGGCTGCATCAAAGAGGTGGCTGAGTCCCTTGTACACCGAAGCTGAGTACGGGACCAGAAAGACAAAGATGATCGCCGCAGCTACTGGCTTGAGCCACCTAGAGTCATAGCGAGCTGCCAAATACTCCGGCAGTGTCATCGTGTCTAGCCGCGCAGTCATTTCGCGCGTCCTTAGGGCCAACACCTTCCACGCCAGGTAACTCCCAAGAAAGGCATTTCCTGCAACGATCCACAAGGACGAAAGGCCAAATTCCCAGCCTGTCTTGCCTGCGTACCCGATAAACAGGACTGCTGAGAAATACGTGGTGCCATATGCGAATGCGGACATCCAAGGGCCGACTGCCCTGTCACCGAGGAAAAAGGAGTTGGTGGATCGAGACGTGTGTCGATAGAGGTAGCCAACGACTAGGGTCAACAAAACATAAACCGACAAAGCAAGCATTCTCACGCGCTTGTCCTCCCATCTACCATACTACCCTGCTACACGAGGACTATATAGCATTCACTATTCTACCACGCGCAAGGAAGTCCTTCATTATGGACACACTATCGCTGGACACAATCGAAAGAGCGACTGAAGAGAGTTTACTCTATGGAGGTGTGTGTTCATGCGGGTGGGATTCGCAGGAACGCCGGTGCGTGCTTTCAAAGCGCTCTGGGCCGGACGATCGAGCAACCGGCCGGAGGATCTGATAGAGTATTCATCGTCACTCAAGCTCAAGCTCTTTGATTTCTCTGAAGAAACGTTAAACCTGGCCGAGCGCGATCTCACCGACATAGAGTCCCTTGGATTCACAAGCAAACAAGCGTCACAGTTCAGACACTTAGCTCAACTGGCAAAGGTAGGAGGAGTCAATCTGACTCTCACAGTATCTCCTCGCATAGTCCTCTCCACTCCTGATCCAACTACGCATTCAAAGGCGGTCACGCGCTTGCGCTCGCTATGGGCAGTGGCAGGCGCACTCAGGTGCGCCCTACTGGCAATACCTCCGGGGTACACTCACGGGTCGCCAAACAGCTCTCTCAACCGCCTAGAAAGAGCACTTGACTTGCTGGAGCTAGACAAAGACGCTGCACCCACGGTTGGGATCGAGGTAAACGGCCGTGGCCTCGGAACAGTGGAGATGGCTTCAAAGTTGTGCAAAAGGCCTGGAGTAGTCCCTGTGATCAACATCGCCGAGTGCATCCCGCGTTCTCAGAGGGAACGCCTGGAGACTCACTTAGAGGCCTTGTTCGAGTTTGCGGTGGAGCACAGCAACGAACAACCCATCTGGATCAGGTATTGCGCCTACAATCACAGAGTGCCCGCGCCGATCTCCGAAGGCTGGCCAATATTCCGGAGAGTCGCAAAGGCTATTCGCAGATTCGAAGAAGACAGTTCTCGCGAAACCTGCGTTCTGATTGAGAGCCCACGGCGAGAGTTGGATGCGATTCTCTTCTCCTCTTACTACCACTTGCTTGGATCAGCTGGCGAAGATGTAGACAATCTCTCAGTAGAAGAGCTCGTCAAGGCAGGCGCGCCAAAGGTGATCGATGTGGGGTCGAGAGTGTTGCTTCAAGACATATCGAGACGGGAGCAACTCAGCTACGTAATAGTGGAGCCCGGGCATGCCGACCCGTTCACAGCTAGGATCTCATACGAATCGCCCATAGGCAGAAGCTTGCTTGGCAAGGAATCAGGGTCGCTAGTCGAAATAGCGGCGCCCGGAGGCAACTATGTGTACGAAATCGTAGACATTAGTTGACCGGCGCCGCTATCTACTGCTCAACACTATTGCCAGACTACGACTGCTGGTCTGTGTACAGCCAGCAGCCTACTATGTGCTGATCGCCGAGATCCACCTCAGGCGGCTCAGTCTGATCACACAGCCCTTCGATCATCTTTGAGCAACGCGGGTGGAAGCGGCAGCCCAATGGCGGATTCAGAAGGCTTGGAGGCTCGCCGGGCGGCACTTCGCGCATAGTCTCCGCGTTCTTGGGGTGCGGATCGGGGATGGCTCTGAGCAAAGCCTCAGTGTATGGGTGTTTTGGATCTGCCAGCAAGTCTTCCATCTGGGCTTGCTCAATGATCTTTCCACCATACATCACAAAAATGCGCTCAGAGAAGTACCTCACAGTCGACAGGTCGTGAGTAATGTAAATGACTGCGAGTTCATATTCCCTCTGTAGCTCACGCAGCAACTGAAGTATCTCCACTCGGACCGAAGCGTCGAGCATGGATACAGGCTCATCAGCCACTATGAGTTTGGGCTCGAGGATCTTCGCCCGAGCTATCACAACCCTCTGCTGTTGACCCCCGCTCAACATATGCGGATACTTGTTGAGGAAATCCTCAACCGGCGTGAGCTTCAGCTGAGTCAAAGCCTCATATATTCGCCGCTGCCTCTCATGCCTGTCTTTGACGCCGTTAATAATCAGGGGTTCCTCCAAGATGCGTTTAACGCTCATGAACGGCGGCAAAGCACCGTACGGGTCTTGTTGGACATACCCCACTCTTGCCCTGTACCAGCGCAACAGCTCTCGTGTGGGTTTACCAAGGTTGCGGCCGTCAAAGCGCACTTCGCCGGCAGTAGGCGGCTCCAGGCCCAAGATGGTCTTAGCCAGTGTGCTCTTCCCACAACCGCTCTCTCCGACGACAGCCACGGCTTCGCCAGGCTTGAGGTCAAACGACACCCCGTCCAAAGCGCGCACGTGCCCGACTCGGACAAAACCATAACGCCTAAGCTCGAACCATGTCCGAAGATCCTTTACAGAGAGCAGCACGTCATTCTGCTGCTCCTCTACGGAAACCATAGCTTCGTTTTGCATATCTTACTCACCTGTGAAGCCAGCATTTGACCCAGTGGCCGACGTCGACCTCGGTCAGTGGCGGTTCTTCTTCGCACTTGTCAAATCTATCGGGGCAGCGTTCCGCAAACCTGCAACCCTTCGGCGGATCCAACAGGCTCGGAGGCTGTCCTGGGATAAACATCAAGTCCTTTCTCTCCCACAGCGTAGGCACGCTTCCCATCAGCCCTCTTGAGTACGGATGCAGCGGATCCAGATAGAAGCGTCCCGCGTCACAAAACTCAACGAGCTGTCCAGCGTACATCACAGCAGCATCGTCTGCAAGCTCGCTGGATGTCGCAATATCGTGAGTGATGAGGATGAACGTCACGCCAATATCCTTCTTGATCTGTTTCAGAACATTCATGATATTTGCCTGCGTGAGAAGGTCAAGAGCGGAAGTAGGCTCATCCAGCACAACGAGTTCAGGGTCCGTGACAAGTGCCATGGCAAGCGCTACCCTCTGCCTCATCCCACCGCTCAGCTCGAACGGATAGCGAGTCATGAAGTCCAGCGGGACTCCAACCATGCGAAAGGCTTCCCGCGCCCTCTCATACGCCTCTTCGCGGGTAGTGACGCACTTGTGCACGAGCAATGGCTCGGCTACCTGATCCTCGACTCGGACAACCGGGTTCAACGAGTTCATAGCAGCCTGAGGCACCATGGACATCCTGACCCAGCGAACCTCTCTGCGAAAGCGTTCATCTGTAAGGCACATCAGCTCGTCGCCGTTTAAATATATCTTCCCGGAATAGGTCTCAACATTGCGCGGGAGGAGCCTCAAAATACCCCTAGCAAGAGAGCTCTTGCCACAGCCGGATTCGCCCACGACGACCAATGTCCTACCACGATTGAGGCTAAAGGTGACGTCATCTACTGCCTGAACAGTGCCTCTCATGGTCTTGAAATGGAGACGCAGGCCTTCTATACGAAGGAGCGCGCTGTCACTAGAGGTCTTGCGCATATCACTGCCCCCTCAGTCTGGGGTTGAACACTCGGTCTAGGGCGAACCCTAACATTGCAAAACCTAGTCCCGTCAGCATAAGCAAGACTGACGGTTCCAACACCCAGTAGTAGTAACCCTTATATAGGGCGCCTTGGCTATTAGCTGCGCTCAGGACCTTGCCCCAGGTCGGCAGCACGGGATCCCCGAGGCCCAAAACAGACAAAGTGGCCTCAAGAAACACGTACGAAGGAATCAGTGTCACAAACTGCGGTACGAGCACAGGAATTATACGCGGAATCATATAGACAAATATGATCCTGAAATTACTAGCCCCGTATGCCCTCGCAGCCTCGATGTATGGCGACTCCTTGACCTGCAGGAACATCGACCTGTAGGTCTTGATGCCTGAGCTGAAAATGCCGAAGACTATGACACATCCAAGCATTATCCAAATACTGCGCGAGTAGAACGTGCCTACCATGATCAAAATCGGTAACAGCGGCAAGACAAGGTTGATCTCCGTAAGACGCTGAATCACGAAGTCGACCCAGCCGCCAAACCAGACACCGACCGCAGCTATCAGCATCGTCGTCACAGTCGTGCCAACGGCTGCAAGAAATCCAAATGCGAGAGCTATTGGCGCACCCCAAAGAAGCGCAACCATGAGATCGCGGCGTCTGTCGTCGGTGCCTGCAAGCCCGTGCGCCTTGCCATAGACGACCAGCTTAGCATCCACAGCCGAGCTCTCTTCGAAGGTTATAGCCGAAATTCTGAGGATGTACCTGCCCTTCAGAGCAGTCTGCTGGTCTCCGCTATTTGGATCGAGGAAAAAGCCTACCTCGGCCGGCTGATTTCCCAACCTTCGCTGCAGAGTCCTGTTACCCGAAAGTCTCATCGAATGGGTGCGGCCAATCGCCTCGTCAGCAATTCTGATCTCGCGGCCATCCGGAGTGAGCCAGACTGCGGAAATGAAGGGTCTGGACGACTCAAAGGTTGAAGTGAAAAAGATACTTACCTCTGCGGGAAAATCGCCATGGCGGTAATCAAACGCCAGATCGATTGTTGTAACCCTCATGCCGTCCTGAAACTCACCTACATCCTTTGTCTCAGGCGTCTCGGCCGAGTCGACCTTAATAGTAACAGGAACATCCACGCCTGGGAAAATGTTGACCCATGCAGGCATGGCGTTCTTGGGGTAGTCTCCCCATATGTCCTCGCCGCCGCGCCACAGTCTGATCGCTTCGCTGTAAGGTATAGTAAACAGACAGTAGAGTGCGAGGACGACCAGTCCGAGGATGATCAGTAGTCCAACCACTGCCGATGGGTAGTGCGCCAACTGCTTGGCGGTATTCCAAAACCTGCTCATGGTCTAGCTCCCCCCGCCCCCACTTTGACTCTCGGGTCAACCAGTGCGTATATGATGTCCAGGAGGAAGACTGTCACCGCCAACAGATAGGCATAAATCACTGTCGACCCTACTATTACCGGTGTATCGTGCATGCCAATTGCCTGGTACAGGAGACGGCCCAGTCCCGGCCAGTTGAACACTGTCTCCAAGACGATTGCGCCAGTCCACAAACCTATCAACATTAGTGCAAAGCTAGTAATGATGGTTGGAAGCGTTGGCCTCAGCACATACCTGCGCTCTATCTGGCTAGAACTCAAGCCTTTCGCCTTGGCCATCTCGACATAGTCCTCGCTGGAGTATATCAAGAAGAAAGTCCTCCAGGAGTAGATCGTAAGGAATATCGAGCTAATGAAGATGGCAGCCGTAGGAAGCACCAAATGCTTACAGACACTCAGGAAGTAAGCAATTCGGCTCTCTGGCGGCGGAGCATCCACCAAGCCTCCAAACGGTAATATCTTGAGCGCAGAGGCAAATATCAAGATCAAGAAGATGCCATAGAACCAACCGGGAGCGGCTGAACTAGGCGTCAAAGCCACAACCACCTTGTCCAGAAAGCTGCCATATCTGCGCGACAGAAACAGCGCAGCAGAAATCGCTAGAATGAACAACAGAATGTACGCTGTCGCAAACAGCACTAATGTAGCCGGCAGCCGCTCTAAAATTATCAACCGCACGAGTTTTGAGCCGCTGTCACTCGTCAGCTGCTCAGCATAGCCCAGATTGAGCGTCAGCGCGTTCCACAGGTATCTGAAGCTCCGAATTGGGAAGGGAATATGCAGTCCCAGGCGCCTCTCCTCAACCTCGACCTGCTTCTCGATTAGTGCCTGGTATTCTTCGGAGGACAGTCTACCGATTTCGGGGTTGGACATCATAGACAAGACTACAGCCTCGCGAATCTGCCCTCTGCGGATATCGTCTACATACCCGCCCATGTTGGCTATAAGCACTGTCAAATAGACTCCTATAACGACAGCAAAAAGCGATCCTATGAGCCGAACCCCTGCATATCGAAAAATTCGCACGAGTGTGTCAACCCAAGGCCGTCTAGCCCGCTCTGTTGCTGGCGCAGTGGACCGTTGATACTCAATGCTAGTCATAGCGCAACTCCTCGCCACACTCCCGCACCCATGCCTATACAACACAAGTGCAGGACGGGCGTGTCAGGAGGAATCGGGACCCGCCCGACACGCCCTCGAAAATCTCGTCAGAATCTAGAGACGCTCACGGCGCCTCTGACGCCGACTAATTCAGTGAAATGAACTGGAACGCCTCGAACGTCGGGATGCTGACAATCGTTGAGGACACGATGACCTCGAGCCTATTGGCACCTCTGCCGAGCTTGCCGATGTCATCCTGGCTCAGCACGATCTGCCATACACCCTCGTCAACCGCCTCTGCCTCTCCTACTACAGCAACCTGGCGATTGCTGTCAAGGACCAGGTACTTGACATTGTCGATGTACTCGTTCGGATATGGCTCGCCATCAAACGAGACATAGACCTCATAGACCGCATCTGCGCCGCCCCAGACCTGGCCAGGACCATCGATCTCAACCTCAGCCAGCATCGGCTCGCCAAAGATGTCCCACTTGGTCGCCGGATCTGGATAATCAGCAAACCTCTTGAGATGGATCATACGCTCAACAGGATATGCTCTCTCGATGTAATACGGTCCAGTGCCAACCCAGAAATGGCCCTTGCTGGCGTACCACTTCTTGAGGTTATCCCAACGTGTATTGACCTCGTCCTCGCTAATGTACTGACCGAGGAACTCAGCGTATGGGATATAACCCTCAGCGGCAGCCTCATCAAGGTGTTTCGCGAGGATGGCAATGGTCGGGCCGGACACCATGCTCAGCTGCTCAGTGTGGAGCAGGTCGGCCTTACCCTTGGAGAAGGCTACCTCCTTGTTGGTCTCCGCCCTGATAGCAACGCCCAGGTTGTGCCATCCGCCTGAGCCGTAGTTGTACAGCGGATACCAAGAGGACACGCAAAGCTCTGCATCAAGAGCGTAGCTGTCGGTGTAGGTCTCGATCACGAGCGGATCGATGGACAGGATCTTGACGCCCTTGAAGTACTCTATGAACGCAGCGAAGCTCGCCACCTCAGATTCATCGTAGAGTGGGCTCTCCGGCTTGGCTCTGTCGAAGCTCAAGATCATGCCCAGCAATACATCGCCAATAGAGAATTTGCTGCCATCATGCCACTTGGTCTCATACAGCTCGGACGGATAGTATACCACAGACTTCAGCAGGGCCTGCTTGGCGTGTGCAGCGTCTTCCCCATCCAGAGTCTGCAGCTTCTCGTCAAGGGTGATGAAGCGCTGCTCCACTGGATCCCAGTCAACCCATGCATCGCCGGGCACCTCGATACTGTCGACAAACTCGACGTCAACCCAGTCGTGAGTCCTGGCAATCGGCAAGCCTTCCTTTATCAGGAGCTCAGCCCGCTCAATCCTCTGCGGCCAGACTAGTCCTGTGAACGGGTCGTAAATCACACCACGATCAGCAGTACCTCTGGTCATCATCTGGTCGTAGACCCAGTTGCTGCCCGCAATCGGGTTCCAAGGCTGAGTCAGCACGCTGGGCAGACCAATCTTCATCGTGCCGCCAACCTTGTCGTCAAACCTGATGGTGTGCGGCCACAACTGAGCTCCAGCAACTGCTGCTGCGAGGTCTGCTGCTACTGTGACGTTGGACCTTCTAGGCACATAGTCACTTGTGTCAGCAATCCAGATACGAACAGAGTCCTTCAGAGCCAACTCGAGAACCTTGGCCCAG
Source organism: uncultured Clostridia bacterium (assembly GCA_900016865.1). Lineage (GTDB taxonomy): Bacteria > Bacillota > DTU014 > DTU014 > DTU014 > DTU014. The sequence goes on from FIZI01000011.1 coordinate 42,650, forward strand.
AGCTCGGCTCGCTCCTCCATGTTGCTGAACTCGCAGTAGTACAGCTTCTTGCAAGCCTCATCCAGTTCTGGATCAGGATTGTACGCCTGCCACAGCGGATACGGCATGAGTCGTCTCGTGTACATCTGCTCCGGAATGGTTGCGAAGTCACGGTTGATGACAGAAGCTGACCAGCCGCCCGTGTACCAGTGCCACTGACCCTGCGCAGGATCACCAGCCAGCCAAATGGGGCTTGCCTCTGCGGATCTCTTGTACTGACGGTCTACGGTAAATCCAATATCCTCCAGCTGTGCTGCGAAATAGTCACCAATCTGCATTCTCTCGTCCTCTGGACGAATCAGGCCGATGAGGACTACCGGCTCGCCCTCGTAATACCACTTGCCATTGACGAGTGTAGCACCGAGCTTGAGCATCTCTTCGGTGACTACTTCCTTCGCACGCTCGAAGTCATAGGAGTACTCTAGCTCCAAAGCTCTAATAACGTCAGCGTGTCTTGCGTAGTCGGGCATAGCTCCGGATATGGTGACTATTCTGGGCAGTGCCATGCCACCGTAAAGCTCTTGAGCTATGTAGTCACGATCAATCAACCAGTTCATGGCCTCTCTGATCCGCGGCACAGAGAACGGATTGAGCTTGCCAGTGCCGGGGAACTCAGGACCAACCGGGTTGAACGTAATCTCAGAGTTGCCGCCAAACGACACACTGTACTCAAGGTATGGAGACGCTTCAACCCTCTTGAGAAGCTCAGGATCTGACATGGTCTGAGCGAAGATATCAATCTCTCCGGCTAGGAGCATCTCAATAGCAGTTGGTTCATCGGCGATCTCGATCACGACGATGTCATCCACCCAACCGCCGGTACGCTCGGCAGCGATCGCCGCAGCCCCACCGACGATCAGCGCGACCGCTATCGCCAGACAGATAACACTCAGCCTACTTCTCCTCAACAACACTGTCTACACCGCCTTTCAGGGATTTGGATCTCTCCAGCATCGCTTGGATTGGTCCTTCTCAGTACAACCTTCGAAATAGCTTCAGTACCAGATGGCGACGAAAGGGCAGTAGCTCGCCAGGACAGATATTACAACACACCGACCATCCTGCACCTGGTCGGCAACCCTCGTCCCGACAACCCTGCACCAATCGCTCCCAGGTACCATCACCTCCCCTCTCCAAGCTCTCTAAACGAGTTCAACACTACAATTGCAAAAACAAGTCTACTACTTGATGTGTTCTACGCTTCGCGGTCCGCAGCCACCAAAAGGTACCAGCCACGACTACGTAGATAATAAAATGAACCGCCCGCCTCAACAACTTAGAATGAGAGCGCGGGTTGAACGGATTGACAAGTACAATCTGTTCTACAAAGGTACAGCAATTCCTCCATTATTGTCCCCACTACTCTATACCATTACTCTCTAGATTGTCCAGCCCTACGTAAAGATGGTCTCCGTCTGGAGGGTCGACGCGCTGCCTATTCCCTCCGTCTGCAATGACACCTACTCTATCCGAAGTGATTCTGCCTATCACCGCCGCAGACACGCCAACAGCCTGAATCCTGCTGATGATGTCCTCCGGCTCAGGAGTGGTGATGATCATGCTCCCGCTTGAGATCAGCCTCAACGGGTCAATCTTGGCGGCATTGCATATTAGCCGGGTTTCCTCACGAATGGGAATGGCTCCAGCATCCACCTCAAAGCCGACATTGGACGCAAACGCCAACTCATAAAGGCCTCCCAAGAGCCCTCCCTCAGTTATGTCATGCATTGCTGTCACGTTTCCCTGCACGGCAGCAAGGGCCTCGCTGACGACGGACAGTTCGTCTAAGAACTGCTTTGCGCGTTCGACTACGCCGCCAGGGAGTAGGCTCATCAGTCTATCTGCCCTATCGTGAGCAAGGATTGCAGTGCCTTCGAGCCCTACTGCCTTGGTAATCAGGATGGAATCTCCCGGCCGGGCTCCTGAGGATGTAACATAGGAGTCTTTCTTCGCCTTCCCGATCACAGTAGAGCAGATCACCATCTGCCTCACTGCCTCTGTGACCTCCGTGTGCCCGCCGATTACCTCAACCCTCTGGGCTTTGGCCTCGGCATCGATCTGCCTCATAGCCAATTCGATGTCTGATTGGCCGCAGTCCACAGGCGCCAAGATGGTCGCCAACAAGCCGATGGGTTCTGCTCCGCAAGCAGCCACATCGTTGCATGAGATAATCACAGCCAGTCTGCCGATATTTGTCGCCGTTCCGGTAATAGGGTCAGTGGATATGACCAGGACCTCGTCGCCAAACTGCACGACACTGCAATCCTCTCCCAGCCCAGCGTGTACAAGCACTTCAGGACGAGTCGCTCCAAGATACCTGAACACACTCGTTTGTAAATCTGACGGTGACAGCTTGCCGGGCCTCATCCTAAACCTCCCATGCAAAAATGCCGATGAGTTATGTAAGACGCAGCTCTTTGATACCTCGCTAATCAGGGGTACAATAACCCAACCCCATCCTGGCAGTCAAGGATCTTGTTACCCGGTTATCCATTAGCGAGGCAGCAACAGAACAGTTGTCAGGCATACTGTGCCCCTGACAGCCGATTGGGAGGCCCAATGAGGCTAGATCTTGTCCTCAACCGAGAGCACATAAGCCAGCTTCTGAATGCGCTAGGCCAAAAAGGGCGCCGCGCCTCGGGTTCTGCACGTACGGCTGCTGGCACGGCATCTAGCAACAATCAGGCACCAGAGCTAGACCGCTCATCAATCGACATGTTGTGGAGTGGTCAATCAGGTGCCTCCTCGAAAGATATGGTCGATGCCCAGACGAGGGACGCGTTGATCGCTGTCCTTACCCAGCTAGGCGAACTGGCTAACGCTGAGACAGTAGATCTGGCTCAGCAGGCGCTGAAGTCATGGCTGCAGTCGCATACGGTCACTCCACCGGCGCCTCAGGCAGATACCGTGTACAAACAACAGCCTGACGCCGAGTCACAACTGCAGACTCTGTCCGAACACCAGACGAGTGCTTCACCGGAGCCACAGCCCAACGCGCAGCTGCAACTAGCGACTGACGCTTCGCAACAACTGCGGTCAGGCCTCCTAGAGTCTGGATTAGCGTCTGGGGCTGAGGAAAGTACGGCGACACCTCGCGACTCGATTTCCGTTTCTGCGCAGATGCTATCTGCTCATGCACTGCTCGATACACCGGCTGACGCACTGCAACCAGTTCTCGGTGCCAAACTCGTAGAGGCCGCTGTTCTCGCGAGGATGGCCGTAGTTATTTCCAAACAGGGCAACACCGCCGAGCTCGTCCGCGCTATCCGGCATGTGATTCGCACCCCGTTTGGTGAACATGCTACTGTTCAAGTCCATCCGACTCACGCCGAATCAGAAACGGCTGTGGCACAGCCTAGTCCAGCAGTGGCTACAACTGCGCCAAGATCCGAACCGGACTCACTGCCTCAAACTGCCCTATCCCAATCGGAGGGCACGCCCATAGGCTCTGCGCAAACCAAAGGCTCTGTAGGGCCATCTCACGTGCCTGGTACACCTCGAACGCAACAGAGCCTTGCTGAGCCGGAGAGCAGCATGTCATCCGAGACACACGTCCAAGGAGCAGGCTCAGCGGACCCTGTCGAAGGGCCCACATATCAACGACCTGGAAACAGTAAGTCAGTGCCTGAATCGGTGCCTGAGCCGGTGTCTGGGCAAAGTGTCGGCGCAGTAGCTGAATCGACACCTGAGGAGATTGTCGATACAGTGCCTGAAGCAGTATCTAGGCCAGTTCCCGAAGAGACAGTCGACCCAGCGCCAGAAGCCATGCCTAAGCCAGCTCCTGACGAAGTAGCCGACTCAACAACTGAGGCAGTGCTTAAGCCGGCTCCACAGGAGGTAGTCAACTCTGAGCCTGAGGCAATGGCTAAGACGATGTCTGAGCCTGTGGAGCTGATCGGAACACACTTCTTTGAACCTTTTAACAGACCTGAGCCGATCAATAGCTCCAGCCTGGTAGATCTATCTCCAAGCGCAGAGTCCCAACACGCTGACGCCGACAGTGTACAGCAGCCGTGGTCATCAACTGAGCAGCAACAGCGGTCATCAGGTGTGCAGCAGCAACCGTCGGCTATGCCACAACAGCAGCCGTCAGCTGTGCAGCAGCCACCATCAACTACGCCGCAACAGCAGCCGTCAGTTGACGAGCAACCTGTGAGATCAGTAGGGGCAGCAAATCCAACAGGATCGGAGACACCCGCTCAAGCAGATCCTGTTCCTACAGCATCCTCTACTGAGCAGCCTGCGACGCATACCTATCTCACTAAGGCTGGCCTCTCTGCATTGCCCCGGGAGGGTGCGGTCGCAACGAAGCAGCCTGACACTACGAGTTTGTACAGACTCGTCTGTTTGATCGCTGATGCTCGCACCGCTTCTTCCGAGGCTACACCCGAACGGCCAAGCGGGATTCCCCAAACTGCAGGCTCACCAGTGCAGATGCCGCCTCAAGGCAGTACGTCGGCAGGCGCTTCCGAAAACGCAACAGTGCGCCTGCACGGTGTTGTTCACAGCATTAATCAGCAGTCTCCCCTACCCAATGCACTGTCTGAATCACCGATGCAGCAGTTGCTCAACCTCTACACTCAAGGCTCCGTTCCCTTGTACATCGAGACTGTCATACTGACTCAAGCTGGAAACAGGCCTGTAGCTATAGTCATCGACCAAGACGCGAGTCATTCAGGCCTTACAGAGCAGCACCCCGTCCGCGTTCATCTATCACTCAAGACAGAGAACTTGGGCTTGGTAAGTGTGGACCTTACATACGATCAGGGAATTTCGTGTTTATTTCAATCGACTCCAAGCGCCTCGGAGCTGATCCGGAATGCCCTGCCGACACTCAGAGACAAACTCACAGAAGTCGGCCTCAGCGTCCTGCTCCTATCCTGTGGCGTCTCTTCTGCCGCTCACTCTGTCTCGGCCACAGGCGGCCCGGACGCCCCAAACGGCGCGGAGTTGAGCACGCCGCTGCCGCGAAGCGTCGACACTAGAGCCTGACTTCCACATCTTTGGAGGGCGAATACTACTATGACCAAAGACCGCGATCTACACAAACAGCGCAATAACAGCGACAAGCTAACCAAAGCCGTGGCCCTCGGCTACTCCAAGGTCTCTACCGGCGTGCCTGTTGTACTTGCTACCGGGGCCGGCCCGGTTGCAGAGAGAATACTTGAGGTTGCTCGAGAACATGGTATCTACATAAAGGAAGACGAACTTCTCGCTGAATCACTGTCCCGCCTTAACTTGGGCCAAGCCATTCCTCCGGAGCTCTACAAAGCTGTAGCCCAGGTGCTCGCCTTCGTGTACGCACTCGACTCAAACGAATCCAATGAGATATCTGATTAGGCACATATGTGCCTGCACTCACTCGCCTTGCCCGCCAGCCGGACCCGCAACCAACTAATGGAGGAACGCAGAAGACTGTGTAGAACCAAGTACAACACCAAGTGGCAAGCGAGGCGATCAGAGTGAAAAGCCGCATCAAGCGACGAAGGCTCGGAAGGACGGAGCTGTTTGTTTCCGAGCTGAGCTATGGTGCCATGAACCTCAGGCTGCTGGACACGATTGACGAGGCCTATGAGATCCTCGATTATGTACTCAGTCAGGGCGTCAACCTCATTGATACTGCTAGAGCATATAACGGGATCAATGGCCACGGCGAGTTTGTAGAAAGTGAGGTTCTTGTCGGCAATGCCATTCGGCGCAGGTCCGATCTTGATGAGCCGATCGTCGTTGTCACCAAGGGACACGGGTACACTCCCTCGCAGTTCGATGAAGACCTTTCTGTGTCTCTGTCCAAGCTCAAGGTAGAAGGGCGAGGCAACCTTACAATAGGCAAGAACCCGATCTATCTGGTCTATTTGTACCACGGCCTCAACAAGGAGAGGTGGGAGACTATAGTGTCGTCGGGTTCACTTGAGCGTGCGTTGGAGGTCAAAGCTCAAGGGATAGTGAACTTCATCGGGTTTTCGAGCCACTACAAAAACGCGCCTGAGATCAAGGATGCTCTCGATACAGATGTGTTCGATGTCGTAGAACTACCGTACAACATCTTCAACGCGACTTTGGGCGAAGATGGGGAGATCAACCTGCTAAAATATGCCTATGAGCGCAATGTCGGGATCATCAACATGAAAGCGTTTGGCGGCAATTCAATGCCCGACATGTACAACGTGCTGCAGGAGTATATTGACATCGACTATAGAGCTATGCTCAACTTCTGTCTCTCAAATCCGTATATCAGCACCGTAGACGCAGGTGCCAGGTATGTCAACGAGTTTAGCCTGGACATAGACACTGCAACCAGCCCCAGGCCACCTCGAGCAGAGCTTGCCAGACTAAAGAATGAAGCCTCCAAGATAGCCGACTGCTTACAAGGGCTCTGTCGCGAATGCTTGCACTGCATTGAGAAATTCGAGTGCCCAGAGGGAGTTGATTTCCCTGCAGTCCTCTCAGTATACTCCCGCTATTTGCTATCTGTGAGGCTTGGCAGGGATACTGAGGAGTTCAGGGACAAATACGAGAAACAGCGAGAAAACGCTGAGAAGTGTATAGGATGCGGCAAATGCCTCTCGTGGTGCGAGTACAAGCTCGACATACCCGCGATGCTGAAGGACGCTCGCGATGCCCTGCGCTAGACTGACACAGCCTCTGAGGCTGAGACAGTTCCGGCCCTTCTTCGCTGCATAAGCCTGGCCACTAAGGCTGCGACAGGCTGTTGAAAGAGGATGGCACCAGTGACGGGTATTGACACAAGCGGATCGAATCCGCTCATCGCCAGAACAACGCCAGCGCTGATGTTTCTCATCCCGGACACGAAAGTGATCGTTGTGGCGTCTGCGGGGTCTCGGATCAACAGCCTCGCGACGGTCCACGCCACTACAAACCCTAGCAGTGTCATTCCCAGAAGTATCGAGAACAGGACCAGAAAATTCCCAGTGTAGGAGGCTACTTTCTCCCAGGAAGCCCCCACATTTATCGCGATCACTGATCCCAAGACGAGTTTGCAGAAAACCGCACCGTATGGGGCCACGGCTTCGGCTATGCGTCCGTCTGTCGCTTCGTGCAGTGTCACGCCGATAATGGTCGGGACCACGACCATCCACAGGAGACTCACCATGAGCGAACCAGCATCAAACGACACCGCTGCACCTGCCACAATCATGACAGTAGCCGGGACAACCAAGGGACTCAGAATCGAATCCAGAGTAACGAGTGTTACCCCCAGCGCCACATTCCCCTTCATTAGAGTCACCCACATGATACCAGAAACCGCTGTTGGAACGGCCGAAAGAAGGGCTAATCCGGCGTAGAGATCCGGATCATTCGCAAGTCCTGCCTTGCCTATCAAAAAGACAAGTGCGGGGAAGATGACGTGAAGAACAGCGAGCGCTGTGACGATCTGAAACGGCGAAAGCAGCGCGTGCTTGATCTCCTTGAGGCTCACCCTAAGCGCGCCTGTAAGGGTCATGGCAGCAAACAGCCAAGGGACCCAGGGCTTGAAAGACCCGAGCACATCAGGAAACATCCCGCCCAAGGCGAAGCATCCAACTATGATTGGTACGAAGTATTTCTGCATCAAGCTGTTCGCGGACCTTAGTGCATCCTGTAGGCTGTTCATAACACAGTCTATTCACCAAAGCGGCACTATGTCCTTTTGTCACTTGCTCGATCAAGGCGAAGTGCTCATTAAGGAAGGATCAATCCATGAGAAAAATCCCCAAAGCGTCGTACGTCTTTTGGTCAACAATGCCGGTGACATTGAGGCCGTGGTCCTCCTGAAACCTCTTCAGTGCCTGCTCGGTTTGATATCCAAATATGCCGTCAAGGCCTCCTGTGTAGTACCCGAAGTCTCTGAGCTGGCATTGCACCTCCTTGACAGGAGCCCCTGTTGATCCACGGCTAAGGCTCGGCCTGTACCAACCCATGTCTCCAAATCCGCCACTGACGATCTTGACTGGAGTGCCCCAACTAACCCACCTGTACAACTCCTCTACATGCTGATTGAACATCCTGATACAACCTTGACTGGCGGCTGTCCCAATAGAACTCGGCCTATTGGTGCCATGGATCCCATACCTGCCCCAAGGTATGTTGAGTCCCATCCATCGAGTGCCAAACCCGCCTCCCCACATACCCTTGTCCGTTATCTTCCAGTTGCCGGTCGGAGTCGGTGTAGAGGGCTTGCCTATGGCAACCGGGTAGCTCTTGAACGGCTTGCCCTCAGAGTACACTGTCAGGCGCCGCGCGTCCAAGTCTACGACTATTATGGGGTTGACCGGCGTTGACGATGGCCCAACCGGAGTCGCAGCGTATTCAGCCACATCCATCTCGCTCTCATTTGGCAAGTCGGTGTAGATCAGAGCACCGATTGCATCTACAGTCTTCTTCCCCACAATGCCATCGACTGTGAGAGCCTGGCTTTTCTGCAGCTGCCTAACAGCCTCGGCTGTTTCCGGGGTGTAGATGCCGTTGACAGGCCCGTGGTAGTATCCCAGCACTCTCAGCGCGTTCTGAAGGCTCTCAACGTCGTCGCCCTGCATATATGGAGTGCGGAGTTCCAAGGTCCGGGCTTCGTACTCGCATGAACACCTTGACGATGGAGTCGGCATCTCAGTCCTCAGGTCACCGCTGTCCCCGGCATCAAGGTCGAGACCGGAGTCTCCCGCTGACTGATCCTCCAAGCCAGGTGCAACCCCGCCATCCTGGTGATCTCTCACAGAGATGTCCTCCTCAATCTCCCCAAAGTCGCGAGGTTGCTGCGGCAACCTCTGTGGGTCAGGAGTTTCCTGGCCTCCTGTCCACCTTCGCCAAAACCTGAGATCTATCGCTGTCTGGTGAAGTGTTGTATAGCCAACAAACTCGCTCAGATACAGAGCAGCGGAACACAAAATGACGAGGGCTAGCAGTATACGTCGTAGACGCACTCAGAAAAACCTCCTGGACAAAAGAAAACAGCACGGAATTCGGGTTTAGTATCCCCGCTTCGTCGCTCGTTATAGCAGTCAAGCGAACCGCTGCCCTCAGCATTGCTATCACCCCAGCTCGCGTATATAATCTTGTCATGGAGGTAAGGCATGGCCATTCGCGTGATGCATTTCTGCCCGTTCATGTACTACGGTGGAACCGAACGACACCTATACAACCTTCTTTCAAGACTGCCAAGCGAGTTTGAATCGATTGTCTGTGCTCCTACAGGGCCGATGACCCCTATGATCGAAAGCGTCGCTGACCACATGGAGCCGCGTCTGGAACCCCTTAGAGTGAAGAACCTGCGCATTGGCCAGGCAGTCAGAGAGGTACTCGATGACATCAAAAAACGTCTCGAAGATCTCCGTCCGGACTTGGTTCACGTACATATTTCAAGAGAAACAGCCTTTGCCATTCGCAAGGTAGCCAGAGAGATCGGAATGAACTGTCCGGTAGTTCTGACACCTCATGTATACACCGGCAGTGTCGATTTTCTCTGGACGTCGTTGTTCGCCCGGGCGGTCGACAAGGTAATAGCTGTATCGGACTCGGAGAGGGCGAGGCTTGCAAGGTTACTCCCATCCTCTATCCGAAATGAACGGGTTGTCAGCATATACAACGGAACGCCTCTCGCGGATTGCTGCATTGGCGCGGCAGCGTCTCATGTTCGAAGTCTCTCACCTGAGGTGCTGTCAAGTGCAGCAGGCGAAGCCCGAAGCCTAGAGCCGGAGAGCATAACCATTGGCACCGTCGGCCGTCTATCCAAAGAGAAAGGCACAGTCTATCTGCTCAGAGCGTTCTCTTCCCTTACAGGCGAGTTCCCGAATATCAGGTTAGTAATCGTCGGAGGAGGC
>FIZI01000011.1:52514-66640 GCA_900016865.1 uncultured Clostridia bacterium
TCTCTCAATGTCCATAATAGAAGCTATGGCACTTGGCAAGCCGGTGGTTGCCACACGCGTAGGCGCTACGCATGAGGCTGTAGTGCATGGAGACACGGGCATTCTCTGCAAGCCTAGAGATCCGGCTGAACTAGCACAAGCCATCAGAGCTCTACTTATATCACCTGAGACCCGAAGACGCATGGGCGAAGCCGGCAGGCAAAGAGCTGTCAACTTGTTCAGTGCCCAGAGGATGGCCGATAAGACCGTTGGCGTGTACAGAGAGCTTCTCGCTTCATCTGCTTGAGAGATGGCAGAGCGGCAACTGCACTCGCAATGATCGAGACCCCCGACCCCCGCCTCTGTATCTTCCCTGTCAAAACAAGTGCAGGCTCTCCATAAATGATATGTCCGTACTCTTGGTAAACATCTTCAAAGACAGTCACATCTATAAGCCCGAACTCGTCTTCGAGGGACAAAAACACCACGGTCCTGCCGCTTCTTGTTGGCGGCCTGTGCGGCCTCACTACTATACCTGCAACCCGCACGAGACTGCCGCCCGGCATGGCTGCAGCTTCCTTTGTGGACAGGATTCGCCGCGCCTTCATAAACGGCCTGAAAAACTGCATCAAATGCGAACCCGTATTCATGTTGATGATGCTGAACTCAAGTTTGAGCTTTTCCAAAGGGTCAAAATCCTGGACATGCTCTTTGGTATTACCCGATGTTGTCTGCAAAGAATCTCCCAAGAGGCCGTCCAGATTGCAGTTGTCCGGTATTGGAGAGCCAAACTCCTCTTTCAATCTTCTGCATGTCTCCTGGATCCGAGGCATATCCCAAACAAGTTGGCGCCTGTTGCTGTGCAGGCTGTCAAACGCTCCACACAGCACGAGGTTTTCCAAAATACCTGAATCAACCTCAGTCCGCAAACAGAAGTCTTGCAGCGAAGCAAACCTGCGCTTGCTTCTTGCACTGACAATGGAGTCTGCTGCGCTCTCTGTCATTCCTTTGACCATCATCAAGGATACTCTTATAGCCGAAGTCCCTTCTACAGTGAACTTCTCTTGGCTCAGATTGATATCCACAGGCAGCACGGAAATGCCTCTGCGCTTGGCCTCTACTGCTATTGTCGCAGGGGAGTAGTATCCCATTGGCTGATTGCTCAGTATTGCCGCATAAAATTGAGCCGGGTAATGCCTAATCAAGTACGCGGTCTTGTAGGCCGTATCTGCAAAAGCTGCTGAATGCGCCTCACAAAACCCGTATCCGGCATATCCTTGAATGTATGAGAATATGGTAGAGGCGACCTCTTCCTCTACACCGTTTTCGACAGCTCTGCGTATGAATTCTTTCCCGATCTCCTCCATGTCTTTGCGAGACCTCTTGTGTGTCATCACTCTGCGCAGGCGATCGGATTCGCCGGGAGTAAACCCGGCGATTGCCGTAGCAATCTGAATAACTTGCTCCTGGAACAGCACTACTCCATAGGTCTTCTCAAGTATCGGCTTTAGCTTTGGATGCAGGAAAGAAACCGACTCCTTGCCCAGTCTGCGCGCAATGTAAGGCTCGACCATGTTGCCCTCAATCGGTCCCGGCCTGATCAAGGCAACACTTGCAACTATGTCCTCGATGTTGTCTGCTTGAAGTCTGGTTTGAAGCGCTCTCTGTGCAGGGCTCTCGAGCTGGAAGACACCTATCGTCTCACCCCTGTTAAGCATCTCGTAAGTGGGCTTGTCGTCATAGGGGATCGCATCATAGTCAAACGAAGAATCCCTTTCCCTGATCAGCTCTATGCTGTCCTCTACCGCAGACAGGGTCCTCAAGCAAAGCAAGTCCAATTTGACCAAGCCAAGCTCTTCGACATAGTCCTTGTCAAATTGAGTTACCATAACGCCCTTTGCAGACTTCTGCAGCGGGGTGATATTCAGCAGAGGCTCACCTGATATGACCATACCTCCAAGATGGGTCCCTATATGCCTTGGAAAACCGTCTATAGCTTGGCATACCTCAAAAAGCTGTCTATAGCGGTCGAGGGGAATGTTGCTTTTTCGCAGTTCCGGGTATTTCTCCAGTGCGCTCTCGATATTTAAGGCGCTAAAAACCGGAAACCTCTTGGCCAGCGAATCAATTTCCTCCGGAGGGAAGCCAAACGCCTTTGCCACGTCCCTAATAGCTGACCTGGTCCTAAAGGTGTTGTAGGTACAGACCATTGCAGCGTGATCCCGACCATATTTCTCATACACATAACCGATTATGTCATCTCTGTATCTTGCATCAAAGTCAATGTCTATGTCCGGAACTTGTGCTCGCTCCAGACTGAGAAACCGCTCAAACAGCAGCCCTCTGGCAATTGAGTCTACAGAAGTGATAAACAAGCAATACGCAACAGCAGAGTCGGCAGCAGACCCTCTCCCTGCATACCGGATCGAGCGCTCTCTCGCAAACCTGGCTACGTCCCAGACCATGAGAAAGTAGTCCTCAAAGCCAAGACGATGAATGACCGAAAGCTCAGACTCAAGCCTCTCCCTCACCCGGGCGTCTATTTTCTTATACCTGAACCGTGCGCCCGCATATGTCAACTCTCTCAATAGCCCGTATGAAGTCATGCCTTCAGGCACAGGAAACCGAGGAAGCAGCTTCTTGCTAAAATCAAACACTGGATCACACATTTCAGCAACCAAGACAGCACTCTCCAGTGCTTCTGGATACTCTCTAAAGGCAAGGCGCATCTCGTCCGGCCCTTTGAGGTAGTTCTCTGCATTTATGCGGCGCTCCGCGTTGATATCATCAAGCCGAGTCAAGGTGCGAATGCATGTGAGGACGTCATGGATCTTAAACTCACTCTTGTTGCCGTAGTGGACGTTGTTTGTTGCAATCAGCCTAAGCCCCAACTTGTCTGCAAGCTCACTCAATATGGGATTTACAAACCGGGCAATCGGCAACGAGGGATTGACCAACTCGATGTAAAAGCGGCCTCTTCCAAAAACATCGAGATACTCTCTAGCTACAGCCAGCGCCGCCGAGTATTTTCCTTGCCTGATCAACCCCACGAGCTCTCCTCTCTCGCATCCAGAGAGGACGGCGATATCCTCACAATGTTCAAAAAGGCTCTTCTCTCTCACTCTCGGATCTTGTCTTTCACTAGTAGAAAAACCATCCGTCAACACCCTGCAGAGGTTGGCGTATCCGTTCCTGTTCAAAGCTATCAGCACCAGATGATGCCCGTTTTCCAAAACGACTTCAGCACCTAGAACAGGCTTCATACCTGCATCCTGCATTCGCTTTTGAAACTCGACTGCTCCGTAAACGCCGTTGTGATCCGTCAATCCGAGCGCAGGCATGTCATAGCTTGAAGCCAATTCGATAAGTCCCTCTATGTCAGTCGCTCCGTCGAGGAACGAGTATGTAGAATGGCAATGCAGATGAACAGGACATATCAAGGCGACATCCCCCTCTGTCATGCTGAATCGCACCGCTAGGCGCAGGGATTAAGTCTAGACGGCTCCACATATATAAGGTCTGATGTACATATGCGGTCAAATGCGAATGATGAGAAAAAACCTCATCTTATGTTAGACCTCGCATACGGATCAGGTGCATTAATGATCAATGTAAGTACACCTAGATTGTCAGTGTAAGTGCACCTAAGATCTTGGGGAGTGACAGCGCAAATGGCGCCCCGCCAGATCACATTGACAGTGCAAAATCGTGGTAGTATAATGTTCACAAATCTAAAGCACAGATAACAGCTATGACCGGGAATAGTACATCTGCATCCTCGCCTCCCAGAGAGCCGGCACAGGTGGGAGCCCGGTAGGCAGAGCAGATCGAATGGGCCCGCGAGCTGCGAATCGAAACACCCGCCTGGTGGATTAGACTTCGCCGGGACTCCGCCCGTTATATAGGAGCCAGAGTGGACCGTTTGTATCTTTTTACGGTCAACTTGGGTGGCACCGCGAACTACCTCGTCCCAAACCGGACGAGGTTTTTTTGTGATCGAGACCAGCGCCTGTTTAGAATTCAAGAACGAGGAGGTCCAACCTCATGGCCAAGAGAGTGTTCTCAGGTGTACAGCCTAGCGGCGTGATTACGATCGGCAACTACCTAGGAGCTATCAAGAACTTCGTCAAGCTCCAGCACGAAGCAGAGTGCATCTTTTGTGTTGTCGATCTCCATGCCCTCACTGTGCCTCAAGATCCAAAAGAACTCTACGAGGCTACACTCAACACAGCACGGCTGTTCGTTGCATGTGGGATAGACCCGCAAAAAGCCACTATATTTGTCCAATCGCACGTCCCGGCGCATGCAGAACTCAGTTGGCTCTTAGAGTGCAACTCTTATTTTGGCGAACTGAGACGTATGACGCAGTTCAAGGATAAATCGGCCAAGAATGAAGTCGTAACGGCTGGCCTCTTTACCTATCCGGTCCTCATGGCTGCCGATATCCTGCTATATCAAGCAGATCTGGTGCCGGTTGGAGACGACCAAAAGCAGCACCTTGAGCTGACACGAAATATAGCAGAGCGAATCAACAATCGCTTTGGACAGACTTTCAAGGTCCCAGAGCCATATATTCCGGAGAGAAGTGCAGGCGGACGCATAATGAGCTTGACAAATCCTGATGAGAAGATGTCCAAGTCCTCAGACGACCCTAAGAGCTACATTTCTCTCCTTGATCCTCCTGATTTGATCAGGAAAAAGATACGCTCTGCTGTCACTGATTCGGGCAGAGAGATCAGGTACGATGAGGAGGAGAAACCCGCAGTATCCAATCTCATGGTCATCTACTCGCTGTGCTCCGGCCTGTCGTTGGAGGAGATCGAGGACAAGTATAAAGACTCGGGATACGGTCAGTTCAAGAAAGACCTGGCGGAAATCGTAGTTGAGACTCTCGAGCCTATACAGAGCCGCTTCAATGAACTGTGCGAACCCGGCAAGATCGAAAAGATCCTCCGCGAAGGCAAAGAGCGTGTTGAGAAAATCGCTGCGCCAACTCTAGATGACTTTAGGAACAAGCTAGGACTTGTGGAAAGGTAAGTGATTACGCTATCAAAGCCCCTGGGCAGCATGCCTGTGCTGGCAGAGAGCCCAGGGGCTATTGTAGCAAGCCACAAACCGGGCTAGTCATAGACCCTGACCAGCCACCACCCTCCTTTGTATGAATTGCACAGCTCGTATACACTCAGATCTCGTGAGATGACCGTATAAAACGTGCTCTCGCCCTCTCCTTGCCACCACTTGCCGATCTCTCGCCACATGCGCACTATCGAGCAAATAGAGATCCATCTACCCTGCCACAGAAACCCCACAAGGCCTTGCTGATCGTCAACCACCACCTCTATCGGCCTGTTGATAATCCTGCTCATCCTGATCAACCCCTGATGAAACTCACGCATCAACCTAAAACATGTCTAAGACGGCTCTGAGTTGATCATGCCTGGAGCAGGCCAATTTACCTGCCAGCTCTATCTTGTCGACACCAAACCTCCGCTCAATACTGAGCATGGCCTTTTGAAGCCGCTGTTTCCGCTCCCTTCTCTCCAGATCGTCAAACAAATCCACCTTGGCTAGATCTGGTGACTTAATGCCTTTGAATCTAATGCATATCTCTTCTATTTCCCACTCCCTTGGCGAATCAGTGTCGCTAGATAAATGAGTGCTACCGGCAAAACCGTTACCTGCAACAATCTCAGAGACTGCCTGTCTTAGGGCATTTCTGATATAACTTTGCGAGGCAGTATGGTGTTTTAACTTCTTGGTAAGTGAAGTCATCTCCCTTTTGCCGCTGTCAATCCAGTGAACCTCAAGTGCGAGTCCTGAAGTCGTCATATTCGTGTCTGCCAGGCGTTTGATCAATGCCTCAAGCATGTCATCCAAGACTGAAATCAAGCATTCGATTTCGGATATACCGCGTCCGAATACTCTCCTTTCGCACAGCTCCATCTCTGGATAACAAGGATAGACAGGAGTAGAATCTATACCGTAACTCAACTCATAGATCCGATAAGCAGAATCCCCGATCTGCGTGGCAAGCACGCTAATAGGGATGCGCCTGATGTCGTAGATACGCTTGACTCCAAGCCGATACAGTTTGTCAATATCCGCCCTATCAGCAGACCAGAGATACTGAACAGGAAGTCCCTTTATGAAATCCGCTTTTAACTCATCTTTGACCTTTACAAAAACAAAATCATCGCTGGCGTCTCTGATATGCCTGCCAAACCTCTTTTGAAAACCGGCGGCTCCAGCATAAATTGCAACTAAATTTGCACCTATGCGAGAGACTAATTTTGAAGTAGAAGAGCAGATAGCCATGTAGATGCCAGGCACTCGAGATCTCGTGCGCACCTTGTCGACCAAGCCCTTGATCTCGGCGGCCTCGTCTCTGACACCTGTGAGGTCTATAAACACCTCGCCCTCCTTCACAGGCTCAACAGCAGGCGAGCAATCAGCATATACATCTAAGAAATCCGTGTGAATCGAAGAATACAGCTCAGAGTCATACGGCAAAACGCGAACACTTGGGTAAACAGTCTTGACCAAATCTCCACTCATCTTGAAATCCACGCCTGCTTTTGCAGCAGATGCGGATATGTGAGTAATGCGGCCGTCTCGAATGATGACATATGGAGTATCGCGGAGACTCGAATCTCTCATCTCCTCGCATTTCATAGGAAAATCGGCTATTTTGATGCAACATGACTGTCTCATGCAAATCTCTCCAAACATATGTTCGGTAAGCTGTGGAAAAACAATCCCTATGCCACAGGGACTCATCGAACATTTGTTCTATTTCATTATCAGTATATCATCAAAACATCAATGATACAACTGACAAGAGAAGATATTTTGGAGGATTCCACTACCAAGTACCAGAAACCATACCTGATTGCGAATGATGAATGGAGTGACAGCTGTTGCAAACAAACCTGATCGAGAAGGCCAACAAAACCAACTGCATATGCGGTAGAGATCACAAGGCGGACATTAAGGACGTCATCATAGCAAAAGGCGCTTTGGACAACATCCGAGATATCGTGCAGCAAGCATCCCTGGGCACCAAAGCAGCAATCATCTGCGATCGAAACACCTACGAAGCTGCAGGCAAGCGAGTGGAGTCGCTGCTCTCAGGTTTCCTCGATAGGACAACGGTCTGCATGATCTCTGGCGACGACCCGGTGGTTCCCGACGAGAGTGCTCTCGGCAAAGTGCTAATCGCCCTTGAGCCAAACACCGACTTTTTGATAGCTGTCGGCTCAGGCACGATATGCGACATAACTCGCCACGTAGCTCACAAGTTGTCCATTCCATTCATATCAGTAGCTACAGCTCCATCCATGGACGGCTACGCATCTAGTATCAGCTCGCTCATTGTCGACGGCGTAAAAACCACGCTAAACGGAAAGCTGCCAACGATCATCGTTGGAGATACGGACGTCCTGTCCAACGCGCCCGAGCACATGAAAGCGGCGGGTTTTGGCGACTTGATCGGAAAGGTGACAGCCAGGCTTGACTGGCGCCTCGCAAACATGATCAACGGCGAGTACATCTGCGAGTACACCATTGGGCTAGTCCGTGATATCCTGTCAAAATGCCTGCATGCCTTGCAGAAGGACACTCCAGATCACGACGAACTCGCCTCCACCATCATGGAGGGGCTCGTGATGTCCGGACTAGGCATCGCAATGATAGGGAAATCTCGAGCTGCCTCCGGCGCAGAACATCACATATCGCACTTCCTGGAGATGAAAGCAATAGCCGGAGAAGCTCCGAACTACCTTCACGGCGAGAAGGTGTCTCTCGGCACCTACATAATGTCCGTTCTATACCACAAAGTCTTTTCACACGATTTTGCGCAGATTGAAAAGCTGATAGCCTCGCCGCCGCATCCGCAAATAAAAGAAGAGCGGATCACCAGGCTAAACAAGGCATTCGGGCGAACCGCCCCGGCAATGATCGACCGCTGGCGCTCAAACCTCCCTGATGCAGGTAGAAAGCAGTATGTGATCAGCTTCCTCGCATCAAACTGGAGCAAACTCCAGGACATGGTGAGAGAGGAGTTGCCTAACCCGGACGAGCTCGCATCTATACTTGATTTGGCCAAGTCGCCCTACAACTTCAAACAAATGGGCTACGAGCGGCCAATGATCGAGGACGCTATCATCTGTTCAAAGGAGATCAGTCAGAAGTACTCACTACTCTATGTCCTGGATGAAATCGGACTCCTAGAGCACTTTGCGTACGAGACACTTGAAGACCTGGCTGACCAGCCGGAGTAGAAAAAACGGCAGTACCGCCATGCAGGGCAACACACTACAGAGACAAAAAGGCCGACCGCAAAGGTCGGCCTCAAAACCACATCGTCGATCTTCAATCACAAGGTTGAAAACACGGTGTATTCACAGAGCCGAAGAATCACCCGACGCTGTCCTCTCGAGTGCTGACAGCCTGGCTTCCAGACTGAGGATCTTATCATTGAGTTTCTTGAGGTCTGCCTCATATCGGCTCTTATCCACCAAAATCTGATACTCAAGCTCGCTTATGCGCTCCTGCTGAGCCTTTATCTGCGCCTCCAACGATTCATTTGACGACTCAAAGTTCTCCACTCGTACAGAAAGATCGCTTAGGGTCTCCGACATCTCGGTCTTGACCTCACTTCTGAGATTACTCATCCGCAAGGCCAACATCTTCTTTTCTGATTCGAAGTTATTCCTAAACTCCTCCTTCAAGCGACTGAACTCGTCTCCGAACTCGTCCTCCAAGCGAGTGAAGTCATCTTTGAGTTCTTGAAGGAGTGACTCAACCTCGTCCCTAAAGGCTCTGAGTGCGCTGATCTCTGTATTGAGCGCCTCGCTGTTAAGAGCCGCCTCATGCAGCACGTATTTCTCCAGTTCGGCAGCAAAATCCTCAATTCGAGATAAGGTATCGTTGACTTGCTCGGCAAGGCTTAGATTGTCCTCAGTTAGCCTGACGGCTCTCTTGTTGAGCTCGTGCATCTCTTCCTTCAGTATGTCTATCTGCATGTTGAGCTGCACGATCTGTTCATGTTGCTTAACTACCAAATCACGAAGCAACTTCGCATCCGTGCTCTCAACGAAGATCCTACCGTCCTGTATATCTCCCAAAATCCTATCAAGGATGTTTGACAGCTGCTCTCTCGTAACGACCTTGTCACCGACGAACTGACCGTCTTCATATAGCCCTATGTACAGCTGTGCGTGAGTGGCTTCAGTTGCAGACATCCCCGCAGTCCCCAGTAACGTCGAGGGCATGGACGTGTCAGTCCCTACCCGATCTTGCTGAATCTCATCCTCAGCAAAGCACAAGGCTTGTCCTGCCAAAACACTTACAACCACGATAAAGACCAAGGTGAACATCGCGGTGAAGGATCGGTGAACCCTCGTCTTCGAGTAGAACATCGTGTCCATGCCCCCTATGCATGATTCGGTGACGTATCACATCACAACCAAAGCTAGACCGCCTGGACCTCTTTTACATCAGGGATTTCTTGTTTCAGTATGCGCTCAACGCCGTTCTTGAGAGTCAACTGCGACATGGGGCACCCTGCGCAGGCTCCCTGCAACCGCACTTTGACTACTCCGTCCACAACATCTACCAGCTCAACATCGCCGCCATCCGCTTGCAGCGATGGCCGTATCTTCTCCAGAACCGCCTTAACCTGTTCCTTCATCCGAATGCCTCCCCTCGTGGGCTCGACGCTCACGATGAATCTACGCTTGAATTCTATCACATTCACATGACAGGCGCAAAGCGTTACAGAAGCAACTTCAGTGTCGAAAGCCGTCAACATGCTGCCTCCTCCGTCTGGCGTTCGCTCCGCGGTCCTAGCTGCGCTTACTCTCACGAGACAGCTGCATAAAGGAATAGGTTTGCCGGTCCTGTCTAAACTAATCTGGGAATGCATGATCAAGAGGTGAAACGGCATGCCCCAGGATAAACCCCTGAACACTTCCAGAGTCAAGCTTACGCAAAAGCAGTACCAACAACTGGTCTCAGAGCGACAACCCAAAGTGCCCGTGCTAAAAAGAGCTCTTAGGGCTTTTGTCTCCGGAGGCCTGATCTGTACATTCGGGCAGTTTCTTTTAGAGACCTATATGGATGTCTTCGGCATGACCCGCGACTTGGCGTCAAGTGCGACAACAGCTACAATAATCCTCATTGGGGGGCTACTCACCGGCCTTGGCTACTTCGACAAGATCGCCGCGTTTGCAGGAGCAGGCGTCGCAGTCCCTGTGACCGGATTTGCCAACTCGATGGTCTCCTCGGCAATGGAGTACAAACGAGAAGGTCTGATATATGGGATAGGAAGCCATCTCTTCGGCCTGGCCGGCTCAGTGATCGTATATGGTGTTGTGACTGCATTTGTGGTTGGACTGATTGTATCGCTTGTGTCATGAGGCCAACTGCAGATCACACGGTGCTAGCGGAGGTACTAGACGTTGAAAGACAAACGCCGGGGCAGGCACACAGTTCAGTTCTCCTCCCCACCCTATATTGTCAGCACTTACACGATTGCCGGGCCGCTTGAAGGGCAGGGGCCTCTTCGGGATCACTTCGATGCAATATCCAAAGACGGGATGTACGAACAGAAGTCCTTTGAAAAAGCTGAAGCAAAAATGATGGAGGACGCGGTAAACGAGGTCTTGCGAAAGACTGCAAACCTTCCGGAGTACATAGATTACTTCGTAGCAAGCGACCTCCTCGATCAGATAGTCATCTCAAGTACAACTGCTTCGAGATTCCCTATTCCATTTATCGGGATGTACTCTGCGTGCACTGCTACTGCTCTGTGTTCGTCAATAGCGGCAATGCTCATTGACGGAGGATATGCCTCCAAGGTAGTGGTAGCGACCTCAAGTCACAACAGCACTGCCGAACGCCAATTCCGCTATCCGGTAGAGTATGGCATGCAGCGGCCGCCATACTCGCAATGGACCGCAACCGGTGCCACAGCCGCGCTTGTCGCCGACTCCGGAGAAGGGCCGAGGATCACATCTTGCACCCTTGGCTGTGTCATAGAGACTGGGATCAAAGACCCTTATGATATGGGCGGTGCAATGGCACCTGCAGCACTAGACACGATTGTCCAACACTTCGAAGACACCTCTCGAGACCCAGATTACTACGACTTGATCATTACCGGCGACCTCGGTGAATTCGGCCATGAACTCCTCAAGGAGCTAGCACAAAGCCAAATGAACCTGAAGTTTCCAAACAACTTATCAGACTGCGGCATGTTGCTGTACAACAAGGACCAGGGAGTCGACAGCGGTGCCAGCGGGTGTGTATGCTCAGCTCTGGTGTTGTTTTCCAAGATTTATAAAGAGCTTTGTAAAGGGGCGATATCCAAGGTGCTGCTGGTTGCGACAGGGGCACTACACAGCCCGACCTCATGTCACCAGGGCGAATCAATACCGTCCATAGCTCATGCCATCGCTATCGAAAGATAGGACGTGAATCAGATGAACACATATCTAGCAGCCTTCTTAGTTGGAGGCCTAATATGTGCCTTAGGGCAAGTACTCGTAGACACAACCAGATTCACCCAGGGACACATTTTATCGGCCTTTACTGTTGCAGGAGGGATCTTGGCAGGGCTAGGTCTCTATAAACCACTGATCGACTTCGCCGGAGCCGGTGCCACATTGCCTATCTCCAGCTTTGGCAATGCTCTGGCTCAGGGAGCGATCAACGAGGCAAAGCGGACCGGATTTATGGGGCTTCTTTCAGGTATGTTCGAACTGACCAGCTCAGGCATAGCCGCAGCAATAGTCTTCTCCTTCCTGATAGCGCTCTTTTTCGATCCCCGTTCATGAGGCATAGGTGTGGTCCGGTCTAGACGAAGGCGGCCTGACTGGACCTAGACGGCGTGAAGAAACCCAGGCGTACCAGGACTGTATGCATGGCTTGGTCATGACTTAGTACAAAGCATGCCGTGGCAGTGTTGGTCCAAGTCAGAGATAGAAATCAATGATGCGGACCAACGAATTGCCACGGCTGGCCTACGGCTTGTAGCGATCTGCCCGCTGACCACTGCAGATAGCTACGTGACCACCCAACACCTTTCGGCACTGAGCAGCCATTACACCACCTACAATGATCGTTGGTCGACTGACACCGAAACTTGGGGATCATGCCGCAGTCTCTCGACTGCAACACAACCCTTTCGCTCCTGTGCCAATCTTAGCTCGACCACTGCAGATAGGTTTCCCTACAGCGATGATCTATTCAACCACCGCCATAAGTTGGCCCACCTACAATGATCTCAGCTCAGGCCTGCATGGATCCAACTCAGAACCCATGCAGACCATCTGCTCGACCCATGCAGAACCTAATGACCATAGATCCTGCATGAATCTTAGCTCGACCGCCACAAACCTCATTACTTAGGATGTCCTCGGTCACTCGAACAATCCTAGCGCTTTTCACCGTTCTTGTCAATCAATGGGTTGAACTACAACCTTCTTGTAGATCTCCTCTACGTCGCTCTTGCGACAAAGGCCTGTCCCCTCCATGAGCGTAGTTGCTGTGCCACAAGCGACTCCGAGCCTCACAGCTTCGTCATGGCCAAGACCGTCTGCCACAGCCATGAGCACGCCCGCCACAGTCGAGTCGCCAGCACCGACCTTGCTCTTGACCTCTACCTTGGGCGGCACTGCATTCCATGCCCCTTGATCAGAGACCAGTATTGCACCAAGCGCACCCCGAGAAGCAACGACTATGCCGACCCCTCGTCTGTGAAGCTCTCTGGCAGCATCAACGAAGTCCTGAAGTGTGTGAAGCTCTCGCCTGACTGCACGCGAAAGCTCGAATTCATTGGGTTTTACAAGGAACGGCCCTTCCTCAAGTCCCAGTTCGAATGCTTTGCTGTGAGAGTCAAGGACCACCCTGACTCCATTAGCCTTGCCCATCCTTATCAGGTCTCTGTAAAGGGTCTCAGGGGTCTCATTGGACAGACTCCCACCGATTGACCAAAACTCAGCGTCAAAATACTTCTCCATGTTTTTCATGAAGCACTCCAACTCGGACTGAGTGATCTTGGGGCCCGCGAAACTAATCCGGTACTGCTCCCTGGTGGTCTTGTCGCTGATAATGAGATTCGTCCTGGTATTACCCTTGATCTCTGTGAATTCGTGCTTGACGTTCTCCTCATCAAGAAGCTTACGAAGATCCTGTCCCGTTCCTCCCCCGACGAAGCCAACTGCGACGTTTGCCCGCCCAAACTCGGTCAAAACGCGCGACACGTTGATTCCGCTGCCTCCAGGATCATCAGCAACCTGGATCGGATTCATCGTATCATCCGAAACCATTCTCTCAACTACGATGTTTCGGTCCAAGCACGGATTTGCCGTAATAGTGACTATCATAAGCTGTCTCTCCCAACTAATGGTGCCCATCTAAGGCTTATACTAGAGCGCGGATGCTATCTATATAGGTGCAAACATATAGCTCAGCCTGTACAATACTCAACTGCGCTTATTCTACAAATACGCAGATATCCCCTTCCTGTGATTGCAGACAAGCTGTTCTCGCGCCTGCCACATCCAGCTATTTGAAATAACCCCAATACTGTAACTCTCATACGCAGACGCCCACCTGTGGTTGACATCACAGAGTCAATTGCCTTATATTAGTCTTTAGACCATAGCAGCATACTGCATCGAGTGCTAACAGGAGGGACTGATTGTGCCGACATATGATTATCGTTGTGCTAAGTGCGGCAAGTTTGAAGTGGTACAGAAGATTACTGACGAACCACTGAAGACCTGCCCTACCTGCGGCAACAACGTTGAGAGACTTATCAGCCGCAACATAGGGATCATATTTAAGGGTTCCGGGTGGTACTGCACTGACAACAGAAAGACCCCCGCACCGTCCGACAGCTCTGACTCGAGCGATTCGTCATCGAGCTCGTTGGAGTCAAAGAAGGTGTCCTAGACACACCTGCATAGTTTGCAGTCCTACGATATGGACAGATCACATGCACTTATACTTGCTGCCGGCTGCCTTCTCCAACCGGCAGAGAAAAAAACTGGGCTCCTCTGGATCACACCGGAGGAGCCCAACTTGCTTCTTACTGCCTACTGTCACTCAACTAAGGAATCGCTATAGAGCCACGCTAACCC
>FIZI01000012.1 GCA_900016865.1 uncultured Clostridia bacterium
TTCTGTGCAAGCTTCGAACAGTTGAGGGGAGACGACCACTGGACTATTGAGCCTGAGATCGAAGTCACAAGCAGTTTGTTCCAGGCTTCGGTGACTTCCACTGATGGCCGCTCGCGCATCTGCATACGTGAGGACGGTCGTGTATGGAGGGAAGAGAGGACATGAACCCTTTTGGGCTTGACGACAGTTCTATACAAGAGATCGAAAGGGAGTTTGCTGCAAAACGGAATATCGCCGTTAGGCGCAAACGTCGGCTTTTTGATGTGTTTGCAGAGGTCCGAAGTGACGAAGAAGAGCTGGGGCTCAAGTTCTTGTACGCGTATATGCCGCTGAGGGATTTGGCGGATTACGATGGCACTCTGTTCTTGCAGCATGTTCGCAGGAGCTTGGAGGCTCGACAGAAGGTTCCCTGGGGCACCAAAGTTCCGGGAGATCTGTTCGTGTCATTCGTTTTGCCTTACAGGATGAGCAACGAAGCTATCGAGGACTACCGCGGTTTATTCTTTGAGGAGCTGATAGGCCGCGTCAAGGACAAGTCGATGTACGATGCGATCCTGGAGATCAACCACTGGTGTCATGAAAAGGCGACTTACACATCAACGGATCCGAGGACCGCGTCGCCGTTGACTGTGGTTCGTACGGCTCTGGGGAGGTGTGGTGAGGAATCTGCTCTCCTGGTCGCAGCCCTGAGGAGCCTCTGCATACCCGCCCGACAGTGCTACACCCCTCGATGGGCTCATACTGATGACAACCACGCGTGGGTAGAGGCATGGGCTGACGGATCTTGGTACTTCTTGGGCGCGTGCGAGCCCGAACCTCGCCTCAATATGGGATGGTTTGCCGGGCCCTCACGCAGAGCGATGCTGGTTAGCGCCAAGATTCCGGGTTGCTACAAGGGACCCGAGGAGCGAGTCATGTCCTACGACGGGTATCTCAGCATCAACCTTCTCAGCAACTACGCTCCTACCCGGAAACTCACTGTAACAGTTAAGGATCGGCAAGGAAACCTGGTGGATTCTGCAAACGTCAGCTTCAATGTTTTCAATTATGGCAGTTTTGCTCCTATAACCAGGCTGATGACCGATGAAAACGGCGAAGCCACCCTCACTACCGGGCTAGGCGACTTGCTGATTTACGCAGCAAACAGCAGGGGCTATGGATACGCAAAGTCGAGCCCGGGAACGGGCGATAGAGTAGAGATCGTTCTAACGAGCGAACTGCCGGAAGATCTGGACCTCGAGCTCGAGTTGACCCCGCCTCCGGACGACTACTGCGCGAGCGACGAGATATCTGAAGAGGAGAGGAACTTACACAACCAGCGCCTGAAAGAAGAAGATCGCATCAGGGCTGAATACGAGCAGACCTTTGTTTCTGAACAGGAGGCGCGAGAGCTTGCAACTGAGCTTGGCCTGCCTTCTGAGGATGTGTGCTCTGTGATCAAGAACGCTCGAGGCAACAGCCATACGATCGCCGCGTTTTTGCGGGAGCACACCGCGCAATACGGTGAGTATGCGCTCAAACTGCTCCAAGTGATTTCAGCCAAGGACCTCACCGACACCACTCCTGAAGTGCTGCTGGACCACCTCGAGGCTGCGACTGCGTTTAGGGACGACTTTGATCCTGAGGTGTTTGCGCGATACGTGCTCAATCCCCGGGTGTCTTACGAGGTCTTGGCGAGATATCGCAGGTTCTTTCAGACCGAGTTTTCAAGTGAACAGCAGCAGCGGTTTAGGGAGGATCCCAAGTCGCTGGCTGATTGGGTGATGGTCAACATTGGCTCTGCGCCTGCAGGAATTGTCGCAGGATGTGCTACTCCTAGAGGCACCTACGAGTTGGGATTGGGCGACTTAGAGTCTAAGAAGGTTCTTTTCGTGGCACTTGCGAGGAGCTTCGGCATTCCGGCGAGGTTGAACAGGGCGGACCGCAGGGCTCAGTTTATGACAGATCAGGGTTGGGTGGACGCGTTCCGCCGTGCGGCAGATAAGCATGAGTGCGAAGGGGCAGCTGCATCGACAGGGACTCTTCGCATCCGGTTGACCGGGGAGTACCCGGAGAAACCCGAGTATTTCCGCAACTTCACGATCTCGAGATTCGAAGGCTACGCTCCGCGTGTTCTCAATTTGCACGGCCTTAGCGGTGACGCAGTTGGCGAACCACTGACTCTGCCTACAGGCTATTACTGGCTGACAACGGGTTATCGACTGGCTGACGGCACTGTGCTCGCCAAGATCGTGTCATTCAGAGTGAGCAGCGGTGATCAGACAGAGGTAGACCTCAAGATCCGCAAAGACGAAAAGCAGCCTGAGCAGTTTGGGTCTGTTCCTGCCGGCCTGGCTATAGCAGGTATGGATGGTACTCGTGAGGAGCTCGATGACCTTTTGTCCCGCGGCGAGGTGCTCCTAGCGTTTATTGAGCAAGGCCGCGAGCCGTCGAAGCATTTGCTCCGCGAGCTCAGCGAGCTGAAGGACGAATTCGACGAAGCCGGGATACAGATTAGACTGCTTGTAGAAGCTGAGCGCCTAACACAGCCGCTCAATGAGAGTGACTACAGACAGCTACCTCTGGCTGCGCGCTTCTGCCTTGATGAGAAGGAGGTTCTACTGTCGAGGGTGAAGGAGTGTCTGGTTGATCGGGTCCAGGACAGTCTGCCACTAGTCCTTCTGATCAGCAAAGACCGGGCTATTCGCTATGTATCTGTCGGTTATAGGATTGGGACAGGCATGGATATCCTGCGACTGATTGGTAGCTCTAGAGCAGCATGATGCTATCTGCAAAGATGGGAACACAACTGGCCTAGTATGCTGAGGAGGGTGACAAGCCTAATGTACTTTACCGTTGACAAAGCCCGCCGGTACATCAGGGATCTCAGGAGCTATGTGTATGATGATCAAGTCGAGATACCGCGGTTCAAGGTGTGCGAAGAAGACGTCCCGCAAGCATTTAAACCCGAATTCGATGATTCTGCTTGGAGTGACTTCAAGATCGGGAGTGAGTGGGGTGGAAGAGACAGGACCGCCTGGTTCCGTACAACAGTAGACGTACCGGAGCATTGGGTGGGCAAGAAGATCGCGCTGTACTTGATTGTTGGTGCAGGTCGAGAGGGTGGCCTAGGAGGTTCCGAGGCTTTGCTCTATGTCAATGGTAAGGCAGTTCAAGGGCTTGATGCTCACCACAGAGAGGCCTGCCTGTTGCCCGAGCATATCGAATCCGGCAGGTTGAGTATAGCCATCAAAGCTTTCAGCGGCCTGCAAGACGAAAAGCGAGTGTTCAGAACAGCGCGCCTCGTACGCATACACGAGGACGCCGAGGATTTCTTCTTTAGAGCATCCACTGTTTTGATGGCCATAGAGACTTTGCCGGAGAGCGACTATGACAGACAGAACCTCGTTCGGTTCTTGAACGAAGCGATCAACACTCTTGACTTCCGCAAGCCCGGCTCTGAACAGTTTTACTCGTCTGTCGCAAGAGCGAACGACCTCCTAAAGGCGAGGCTGCTGGCGTACAAGCCTGCAAGCGAGAACAAACCTATCATAACTGCGGTTGGACACTCACATATCGATGTAGCGTGGCTCTGGCAGTTGAAGCACACAAGGGAGAAATGCTCACGGACGTTCTCTACAGTCAATCATCTCATGAAGCAGTACCCCGAGTATGTGTTCTTGCAGAGCACGCCGCAGCTTTACGAGTATATCGAAGAGGACTATCCGGAGATCTTTGCTGAGATAAAAAAGAACATCGAGGCCGGCAGGTGGGAAGTAACCGGTGGGATGTGGGTCGAAGCCGACTGCAATGTCCCTTCTGGTGAGTCACTGGTTCGTCAGTTCTTGTTTGGCACTCGGTATATGAAGGAGCGCTTTGGTGTCGAGTGCACCGTTTTATGGTTGCCTGACGTGTTTGGTTACTCATGGGCACTGCCTCAGATCATCAAAAAGAGCGGCCTCAAGTACTTCATGACTACGAAGATCAGCTGGAGCCAGTACAATCGTTCAGAGTACGACACTTTCATGTGGCGCGGTTTGGACGGCACTGAGGTCCTGACGCACTTCATCACCACGACAGAAGGAGAGACTCCGCGCTTTTTCACCTACAACGGCAAGCTGACGCCTGCAAGTGCCAAGTATATCTGGGAGCACTATCGACAGAAGGATATCAACAGCGAGTTACTGCTTGCCTACGGCTGGGGCGATGGTGGGGGCGGCCCGACCAAAGAGATGATTGAGACCGGCCTCAAGATGCAGGAGCTTCCCAGAGTCCCCGAGGTTCACTTTGGCAAGGCCGAGGATTACTTCGATCGGCTCGCCGCCACCGTTCAAGGCAATCCGAAGCTTCCTGTGGTCGATGGGGAGCTTTACCTGGAATACCACAGAGGGACTTACACTTCCCAGGCCCGGACCAAGAGGAACAACCGCAAGAGCGAGATCCTTCTTCACAATGCCGAATTGTTCAACAGCCTTGCCTTTAGGTGCCTAGATGGATATGAATACCCACAAAAAGAGATCAATGAAAGCTGGAAGATAGTGCTCAGAAATCAGTTCCACGATATCCTCCCGGGCTCTTCGATTCACGAGGTATACATAGACAGCGAGAAGGAGTTCGCCCAGGTCTTTGAGTCGGGGACAGCTCAGCTTCAGCGTTCGCTACAGGCGCTCGCAGATTCGGTCTCACTGAAGGGACGCAGGATTGTCGTCTTCAATCCGCTGTCTTGGTCTAGGGGCGGAGCAGTCAGGGTTCCGTGGGCCGATGAGTTCTCCAAAATGGCTGTAGTCGATGAGAGCGGCTCTCGCCTGATTACTCGAGTGGTAGACGGCAAGTGCGGCAAGTTCTTGGAGATTGATGTTCCGAGCGTGCCTGGCTTAGGTTACCGCACCTTCCCGCTTGTTGCGGCATCAGACGCCGTTGAGCCTTTAGCTTCGCCTGAACACGAAAGTGACCGCGTCACAGTCGGTGACAGATGTGTCGAAAACCGCTTTTTCAGGATCGAGTTCAACAGGTTTGGCCAGATAGTTTCTATATATGATAAGGAACTTAACCGCGAAGTGATCCCGCCCGGGCAGGCAGCAAATGTGTTCCAGGCTTTTGAGGACAGGCCGATGCAGTTTGACGCGTGGGATATAGACCTGTATTACCAGGAAAAGGAGACGGTTGTCAAAGACCTTGTCGGATGGGAAGTTGAGGAGTGCTCACCTGAGCAGGCAGTCATCCTGTTTAAGTGGAAGTTCCTTGATTCGACAATCGAACAACGGATGGTGGTTCGCAGAGATAGCCGCAGGATTGACTTCCGCACAAAGGTCGATTGGAGAGAGCACTCAATACTGCTCAAGGTAGCGTTCCCTGTAGACGTCAGGGCAACAAAGGCGACGTACGAGATCCAGTTTGGCAATGTCGAGCGGCCGACTCACTGGAACACCAGCTGGGACTACGCGAAGTTTGAGACTGTCGGGCACAAATGGGCAGACTTGTCAGAAAGAGACTACGGGGTCAGCTTGCTCAATGACTGCAAGTACGGATACGACATCAAGGATAACGTCATGCGGCTGACTCTCATCAAGTCGGGTATCGAGCCGGATCCTATGGCCGACCAGGGAGAGCATCTGTTCACGTACAGCATATACCCCCATGCAGGCGACTGGTTTGAGGGCGAGACGGCCAAGCAGGGGTATGAGCTCAACTACGAGCTGTTGGCTGCACTCGCCGATGGGCCAGGTGGAGGCCTTCCAACTCAAGGAGCGTTTGCTACTGTCAATGCAGCCAGTACAGTGCTGGAGACGATCAAGAAGTCTGAGGATGACGATTCGATCGTGCTTCGCTTCTATGAGTATGGGAACCGCCGCGACGATGTCGTGGTCGAATTCCCGCGTAGAGTCAAGGAAGCTGTGGAGTGCAACCTAATGGAGAAGCCGGTTGAAAAAGCGGAGCTCTCAGGAGACAGGCTGACATTCCAGATCAAGCCGTATGAGATCAAAACCTTCAAAGTCAAGTTTGAGTAGTCTGGTTTTTTTGATTTAGTTGAGGTCTCAAGAAGGAAAAGCCCAACTTGTATTGAAGTATTCCTATAGTGGTATGGTGAAAAAACTAACCTTGCTGAACCACTCTTGCGATTTGCTTAGATGTACCGCTGTTGGAGTGCTTTAGAAATATGAGGAGCGAGTCGTACTATGGGGAAACGAGTGGACTTCACTAATCGGAGGATGCTGTACCGGCAGGTCAAGGACTTCCTTCTTGGCCAGATCCAGAAAGGCGTTTATGCACCCGGAGAGGTTATTCCGGCTGAGAGGGAGCTTGCAGACAAGCTGGGAGTCAGCAGATACACTGTCAGGAGAGCTATTCAGGAGCTTGTTGACGAAGGCATCCTCTACAGGGTCCAGGGCAATGGCACCTTTGTTCACGAACGCAAGCGGAGCGCGCATCCAAGAAGCAACAGCATAGGGATTGTACTGCCGCTCTGTGATGCAGAGATGGAGATGCTTCTGCTCAATGGAATGCAAAGGGCTCTGAGAGAGACCAAGTATAGCATGACTCTACTGGTATCGAACAACGACAGTGAGAAGGAACTCGAAGAGATCAGGCATCTGAGGGATGAACAGGTTTCCGGGCTCGTCATCATGCCCAGCCAGGAGCCTCGAGGTGGATTGGCTGCATATGAGCTCAAGAAAGACGGTTTCCCTTTCGTACTTGTAGACAGGAGGGTGCCCGGTTGTGAGACCGACTGTGTGATGTCCGACAACATCCAGGGCGGATCACTTGCTACCGAGTATCTCCTTGACCTAGGCCATGAACGGATAGCCTTTGTCAAGCACGAGAGCGACCAAACGAGCAGCATGAAAGACCGCTTCGTTGGGTACCAGCAGGCGCTCTGCAAGCGAGGCCTTGGTGATGGCCTCATGTTCTCACTTACTCGCGACGGTGGTCCATCCGAGCTCAAGGCGCTTCTGGACGAATACACTGCTATTGTAGCTGTCAACGGCTATGTGGCAGTTGACGTAGTCAAGATGTGCCGAGAGCTGGGGGTCGTCATTCCTGATGACCTGTCCATCGTCAGCTTCGACGACTTGAGCATAACGCGGCTGTTGGATGTACCCTTGACTGCCGTGGCGCAGTACTCTGAGATGATCGGTTACAGAGCGGTGAAGCTGCTCCTAGAGAAGATCGAGATCCAGCAGAGGCTCGAGCCTGGCGAACCTGTGTATTTCACTCAATACTACTATCCCACTAAGCTTGTAGAGAGACAATCCTGTCGGGCGCTCAGATAGACAGGTCTGAGAGGGGTGGCAACGTGAGAAAGCAGACGGTTCAAACAGGTTTGCTTTCGGCGGTGACAGTTTCTTTCCTCTTGGTGTTCGTGTCAATGAACGGCTCTGCCGAGCTGCTGAGCTATCAGACCGTCGTCGACTATGAGACTTATTTGCGTCAACACATTGAGAGCGGCGCGGCCTTCCCCGAATTGGACATCTATGTCAGTCCTGGTGATTACGCTCGAGCAAGTGCTGAGGTCGAAGCAGCCAATTTGGAAGGAGTCGACTGCATCGTAATAGGTGAGGAAGGCTTCGTCGAGTGGGAGGTTGTGGTTCCAGAGGCCGGGCTGTACAACATTGAGATTCAGTATTACCCAATCGAGGGACGAGGCACCGCGATCGAGCGCATGGTGGAGATCAACGGCGAGCTGCCGTTCGAAGGTGCTAGGTACCTGCGATTTTATCGCATCTGGGGAGATGCCGAGGATATCATAGTCGACAATCAGGGCAACGAACTGCGTCCGCTGCAAAAGGAGTACCCGTTTTGGACCAGTCAGGTCTTGTGCGACTCGATGGGTGACTATCTCGAACCGTATAAGTTCTATTTCAAAGAGGGACTGAACACAGTCAGACTGAGTTCGCGAAGGGAACCTGTTGCTATCGGAGCGCTTCGGATTTTCCAGATACAGAGCGCGCCCACGTACGAGGAATACCTGGCTTCGCATCTCGATCTAGGCCACAAACCTGCATCCGGATTCTCCATCAAGCTTCAGGAGCGGGATTCTACGTACCGCTCGAGTTCCACGTTGTCTCCTCAGACGGACTCGGGCGATCCCACTCTTGAGCCATATCACCCAGTCCTTCTTCGACTCAACTCAATTGGCGGGTCCGGCTGGAGCCAGGCGGGCGAGTGGATTCGCTGGGACTTCGAGGTGCCGCAAGACGGGTTTTACATCATCGCTGTCAAGGCCAAGCAGAACCTCCACCGTGGT
Organism: uncultured Clostridia bacterium; assembly: GCA_900016865.1. Lineage (GTDB taxonomy): Bacteria > Bacillota > DTU014 > DTU014 > DTU014 > DTU014. Next base: position 8,225 of record FIZI01000012.1, read on the forward strand.
GCCTACAGCTCAAGGCGTATCACAATCGACGGGGAGTTGCCGTTCCGCGAGCTGCAGGCTATCCGATTCCCATACAGCACTTCGTATCTCATGCATCTGATAGGTCCGCGAGACAGCGACGAACCTTACCTTATCTATCTGACAAAAGGCCATCATTATATCACTATGGAAGCTGTCTTGGGAGACATGGTCGACCTCATTCGCACTGTTGAGAACAGCGTCTACGATCTGAACACCCTCTACCGCAAGATCATAATGATAACTTCGCCTACTCCGGATCCCTTGAGGACCTACCAGCTCGAAGAGAGAATTCCCGGCCTTGTGGAGGAACTGATTCGCCAGGCTGAGATAATAGCTAAGGTAGCTGAAGACCTAGAGGCCTTCACAGGCCAAAAAGGCGGGGCGACGGTAGTCCTGCAGAACTTGGCTCGCCAGCTCAATGATCTTGCCGACAAGACAGAGACTATCCCGTCACGCATAACTGAGTTTAGAGACAATCTCGGTGCTTTGGGCACCTGGTTGCTCGACATTCGGCAGCAGCCTCTCCTAGTGGACTACATCGTGGTCGCTTCTCCGGATCAGACGTTGCCGCCTACCGCTCCAACCGCATTTCAGCAGCTTAGCCATGAGGTAAGGGCTCTGATTGCGTCCTACACGCATGACTATAAAGCTGTTGGCGATGTGCACACCGAAGAAGGCGATGTGACGCCGCTTAAGGTCTGGACCGGAATGGGCAGAGACCAGGCACAGATCCTCAAGCGGATGATCGAAAACGACTTCACTCCAAAGACCGGGATTCCAGTCAACCTCGAACTGGTCAGTATGGGCGTTTTGCTCCCTGCAACTCTAGCTGGACGAGGTCCGGACGTAGCTATGGGAGTATCTACAGCTCAACCCATTAATTTCGCATTCAGAGGCGGTGTGGTCGATCTAGCGCAGTTTCCTGACTTCGATGAGGTGGCGGCTCGATTTCATGAGAGCGCGCTCGTGCCGTTCATGTTTAGAGACAGCGTATATGCAATCCCAGACCAACAGCCGTTCTTGATGATGTTTTACCGCGCTGACGTCCTTGATGAGCTTGGACTTGACGTGCCTCAGACGTGGGACGATATGCTCGAGATAATTCCGGTCCTTCAGAAACGCAACATGCAGATTGGATTGCCGTTCTCTTCGCCTCAGCGTTCCGTGAGCGCGGCGATCGGAGACGTAAGCGCGACTATAGGAAGCTTGTCTGCCAGCGGTGGAGTGGTCACCTTCTTGAGTTTCCTCTATCAAAACGGTGAAGAGCTGTTCAAGGAAGATGGAATCGCTACCAACCTGGACAACGAGGCTGCTGTAGATGCATTTACCCTTTGGACCGAGTTGTATGAGCTATACAAGCTGCCATTGGAATTCGACGCTGCCAACAGGTTCAGGACAGGTGAGATGCCCATTGTTTTGACCAGCTACACTTTTTACAACCAGCTTCAAGTCTTTGCCCCGGAACTTCGCGGCAAGTGGGACTTCACACTGATTCCGGGAACGCGACGCCCGGACGGCACTATTGATCGATCCGTTCCTGTCGGTCCGTCTCCGACAAGTGCGGGCCAGACTGGTACCATAATCCTCAGCGCCTCAAAGCAAGTCGAGGCAGCTTGGGAATTCGTCAAGTGGTGGAGCAGCACCGATGTTCAGGTGGCATTTGGACGTCAGATCGAAAGCCTGCTCGGTCCTGCAGGCCGGTATGCTACTGCTAATATTGAGGCAATGCGCAGGCTGCCGTGGTCTGTTGAGGAGTATTCGAAGCTGAGGGCACAGTGGGAATGGGTTAGAGGCGTGCCGGAGGTGCCCGGCGGTTACATGATCGGGCGCTACCTCGACAACGCGTTTAGACGGGTGGTTTACCACGCAGAGCCTGTTCGCGATACCTTGATCGAGTACAATCGCATGATCAATGAGGAGATCACGCGCAAGAGAGAAGAGTTTGGGCTTCCTACCACTTATGAGGAGCTGGATCCGGCTTATCGCAAACTCTACTGGGTGAAGGAGTAAGGATGGATCGGAAGGAGGCGCACCATGCGACCGGTCATTGCCACTAGTGCAGCGAGCATCCCTGAGCCAAACTGGGCACAGAGGCTGTGGAAAGAGATAAAGGCCAACAAGGCGGCTTACTTCTTCCTGGCACCTTATGCGATTCTGTTCTTTTTGTTCACCGTGCTGCCTGTGCTGATTGCGATCGGCTTGAGCTTCACGCACTACAACATGCTTCAGCCGCCTAAATGGATCGGCTATCAGAATTACTTGAGGCTGTTTCTTTCCGACGATGTCTTCTTGATCGCAGTCAAGAACACGTTTGTGTTTGCGATCATCACAGGGCCGTTGAGCTACTTCGCTTGCTTCGTCTTCGCCTGGCTTATCAACGACCTGCAACCCAGGATTCGAGCAGTATTGACCTTGATGCTGTATGCGCCGTCGATCTCAGGCTCGATGTTCATGATATGGACTGTCATGTTCAGCGGAGATGCTTACGGCTACATAAACGGGACCTTGCTTAAATTCGGCATCATCGACGAACCTATACAGTTCTTGACCGATCCTCAGTGGATGATGCCTGTTGTGATCATCGTAGTCCTGTGGATGAGCCTTGGAACCAGCTTCCTGGCGTTCATTGCAGGATTACAGGGAGTAGACAGCGAGCTGTATGAGGCTGCTGCAGTGGACGGAGTCCGCAACCGTTGGCAGGAGCTGGTCTTCATAACGCTGCCCCAGATGAAGGGTTATCTGATGTTTGGTGCGATCATGTCGATCACAAACTCATTTGCTGCCGCCGCGCAGATCATACCTCTTGTTGGATTTCCAAGTACAGACTACGCAGGCCATACCATAGTGACGCACTTGATCGACTACGGCAATGTTCGTTTTGAGATGGGCTACGCGTCCGCGATTGCTGTCATCTTGTTTGTTGCGATGGTCGGCACGCAGCGTCTTGTTCAGAGGCTTCTGAACAGTCTGGACTCTTAGGAAGGGGATTCGCAGTGATTAGAAGGTTGATCTGGACACACAAGCCGACTCGGTCACTCGGTGGCAATCTGCTCGTCCTGCTGTTCATTTTGGCAGGTGCGTGTTTCTCAGTGCTGCCATTGATCTACGCTGTCTCGAATGCGTTCAAGCCTTTGGATGAGCTGTTTATCTGGCCGCCGCGGTTTTTCGTCAGAAACCCGACTCTCGACAACTTCATTGACTTGCTTGTCTTGATGGCGGGTTCTTGGATCCCATTCTCCAGATATGTTCTCAACACTGTCTTGATATCTGTGCTGGGAACTGCCGGGCATGTAATCTTGGCTTCAATGGCCGCGTATGCACTGTCAAAGCACAAATTCCCCGGAGCAAATCTCTTTTTCTCGATGGTGATCCTGTCTTTGATGTTTGCCAGGCAGGTCACAGCGATCCCAAACTACCTGATCATGTCTCGTCTGGGGTGGGTGGATACTTACCTGGCGATTATTCTCCCGGCCTGGGCGATGAGTCTGGGGCTGTTCTTGATGAAGCAGTTCATGGACGCCATGATCCACGATTCACTGCTTGAGTCTGCCAGGATTGAGGGAGCAAGCGAGTGGGTTTTGTTCTGGCGAGTGGTTATGCCCAATGTTCGGCCGGGCTGGCTCACTTTGATCATCTTGGCGTTTCAGAGCCTGTGGAATGAGACCGGCGGGCAGTTTATCTACAGCGAGCAGTTGAAAACCTTGCCTTATGCGCTCAACCAGATCCTCGCGGCAGGGATAGCACGAGCCGGAGTAGGTGCGGCTGTCGGCGTGGTCTTGATGATCGTGCCCATCACAGTGTTTGTGGTCAATCAGAGCAGAGTTATAGAGACCATGGGTGCAGCAGGCATCAAGTGAGATAGCCCGGAAGGGGAGGGACAGAATTGACGCGGCTAAGAACAACGCTGACCATTGTGATCACTTTGGGTATTCTGGCCAACGCCCTTTGTGCGTCCGCACTGGCCCAAGGCAGCTATACTTATAGTTTCCAACGCGAAGCTGTTCCAGGCCCTGAAGTCTATACTCACAAGCGTGAGGTCTTTGGGCAGACGATCGGTGTTGGCTCGTTTAGAGAACCTGAGGACCTGTTTGTAAGCAGTGACAACCACGTGTACGTTGCTGATACCGGTAACAACAGGATAGTGATCCTTGATGAAGGCCTGAACCTCGTGCGGGTGTTAGACGGGTTCGAGGTCAACGGCGCTATGCAGAGTTTCCGCAGTCCTAGGGGCTTGTTCGTGACAGACGAGGGAGACCTCTATGTTGCAGACTACGGGAATGCTCGAGTTGTAGTCCTAGACAGACAGGGCGAATTTGTCAAGTTCATAGAAAATCCTAGGGACGAGGAACTGATCCCCGAGTCGTTCTTGTTCAAGCCGCTCAAGGTTGTTGTAGACAGATCCCGCAGAGTATACGTGATCGCCGAGGGTGTGCTCGAAGGGTTTATGGAGTTTGACGAGTACGGGGTGTTCAGCGGGTTCATCGGCGCTCCGAGAGTCAGCCCGGACCCTCTGGAGCTTCTATGGCGAAGGATCATGACCGATGAGCAAAAAAAGCGCTCAGTCATGTTTCTCCCTACTGAGTACAGCAACGCTGACATCGACTCCCGCGGGTTTATCTATGCGACTATCGCCGGGACTACCACAGAGAGTGGCCATGTTATCCGCAAGCTGAATCCTTCAGGCGCTGATGTACTTCGAAGGAACGGCTTTACTGCCCCTAGAGGCGACGTCGACGTGATTTTCCAGGAGCAATATCTGACAGCGTCGATCACCGGCCGCTCGTATCTAGTTGATATCGTCGTCCGGGACAACGGGATATACAGTGTCCTCGACCTCAGGCGCGGGAGAGTCTTTACATACGACGATGACGGCCATCTCTTGTACGCGTTTGGTGCGCCGACTGTCGAAAAGGGAGGCCTCAGAGCACCAAGTGCCATTGACACTCTGGGAGACGATCTCCTGATCCTTGACAAAGGGCTCAACGCGATTGCGGTGCTGGAGCCTACTCAATACACCAAGACCATCCACGCTGCCATCGAGCACCTTCAGGCTGGCAGATACGACGAATCCACGGAGATGTGGAGAGAGGCGCTCAGGCTCAATCCCAACTTGGATATTGCTTACAGCGGTGTAGGCAGGTCGTTGCTCAACCAAGGCCAATTTGCCGAAGCAATGCGTATGTATCGCCTTGGCAGCGATAGGAGAGGGTTTTCAAAGGCCTTGAGGCTGTATAGAAGGGACTGGGTCGACGAGAATTTCGCATTGATCTTCACTCTGGCCGTCCTGTTGATAGTTGCAGTTGTGGTCATTCGCGTCATGGTCATACGCAGGAGGTCTGCAAGGCCGCAGGAGTACAGGAGACAGGTTTTCAAGAGAAGCGACCACTGGCTTAAGGCATACCTCGAAGACCTGAAGTATGCGTTTTATGTGATAGTTCATCCATTTGACGGTTTTTGGGATCTGAAGTACGAGAAGCGCGGCAGCATTGCTTCAGCTCTGACAATACTCGTGTGCGTGTCTATAACGTACATTTTGGCTTACCAGTATACAGGCTTCATATTCAACTACAACGATATCAGACGGCTCAATATCTATATGGAACTGATTAGCGTTCTTCTACCGTTCCTTTTGTGGTGTGGAGTGAATCTTGCCCTAACAAGCCTTGCCGAGGGCAAGGGCTCCTTCAGGGACATCTTCATTGCGACCGCATATGGACTCGTGCCTGTGGTGCTGATAAGGATCCCACTTGTTGCACTGAGCAATGTCATCACCTTGGAAGAGGGCGCCTTCTACTATGCCTTAATGGCAATATCGGTCATCTGGTCCGGCTTCCTGGTCTTTGTCGGACTCCAGACCGCCCACGAATACGACTTCAGGACCAACCTGTTTACGTGCGTCTTGACAGGAGTCGGCATGGCAGTAGTCGTCTTCATGTGTCTGCTGTTTGTGAATGTATTGGCTCAGACCTTTGGGTTCGTGAACACCATCTACACAGAAATGACTTTCAGGCTGTAGGGAGGTCACGAGAACCAGTGAAGAACGCATTCTTCAGGAGCTTGTCTCTGACCATATTGGCTCTCGTTGTCTGTTGCACCTCAGCAGTGGCGAACGAGGAGTACCTCTCCAAGTACACGCTGGTGTCAGAAAGCGAGTATCTGCAGTTGTACGTGAATGAAGAAACGACAGAAATAGCGGTATTGGATAAGTCAACTAACTACGTCTGGTTCTCCAGTCCGCCAGACCTTTCGATGGAGAGAATCAAGCGCGGCAGTGCCAGGGAAGGCATGAGGGCTTTGCTTTCACTGAGCTACTACACTCCGGACAGGTCGGCGCGAACCCTCAATTCCTATGTGGACAGCGTGCTCAACGAGGAGTTTACTATCACTCCGGTTGACGGAGGCATCCGCATAGACTACCTGCTCGGCAAGAGATGGCCTGATGACGCCTACGTGCCGGCAATGATCAGAAAAGAGAAGTTCGAGGCCGTGCTTGAGAAGGTGGAAGACAAGTTCGACAGAGAGATACTTGAGGAAGACTACACGCTGCTTACTCTAGTAGAGACTGCCGGAGATCCTTACGAGAAAGTCAATGTGTACGGGATAGATCCTCAACGAGTGTTTGGCAACTGGGACCTGATTCCTCTATCGGGGCCCGTCCTCACGAGGTCTTACGGATTGCGTGACACTCCCGAAGAGCGCAAGAAGTACTTGCTTGAGAGGTTGTCAGACACGATCATCCTGTATCGCAACGACATAGACATGAGGAACCTAATCACAGCTGAAGATGTGGAGCACATGAAGAACGCCGAGGTCTATGTTCTCTTGGACGGCACCTATCCTCGGTTTGACAAGGATGAAATACCTCGGATCTTCAGGGAAGCCGGGTATACGCCTGAGGATGTGATCGAGGACCACATCGCGGCTAGGCTCGATCCTCCCATACCTAACCCGGAGGTCTTCACCATTCCTATAATCGTGACGATTGATGGGCCCAATCTGGTTGTAACAATACCTGCCGGCGAGATCGAGTATCCGATAGATGTGGTAACCAAGGACGGCGAGATCGCGACGTTTATGCCCCAATCACTCGATCTGCTGCCGTACTTCGGCGCGGCAGATACTGCAGCCGAGGGGTATATATTCGTTCCCGATCGGTCAGGCGCGCTCATCAGGCTGAACAACCAGAACAAGCTGACCCTGCCCTCATTTCTTGGGAGCGTGTACGGGGTTGACAGGTCAATAGCACCTCAGCAGGAGAGGATCGCCAGGGGCTCTCTGATCCGCTTGCCGGTCTATGGGCTCAAGAATGGAGACAGAGCGTTCTTTAGCATAATCGAGGACGGCCAGGCCTTGGCATATATTCGTGCCGAACTAGCAGGCAAGACTGACTCGTTTAACAAGGTATCTTGCGGTTTCACTCTGACTCCAAGGACAACTATTACGCTTTGGGGAGTCCGCGAAGAAGGGGAGATAACAAGCAGAGACGACCGCCTGGTGGATGTATACCAGACTCGGCCTTACCAGGGGGACATCACTGTCCGCATCGCGTTCCTCTCAGGCGATGAGGCAGGTTATTCAGGCATGGCGAACCTATATCGGTCGTATCTGATCGACCGATATGGCCTCAGTAGAGTTGCCTCAGACAGCACCGTGCCGCTTTACCTGGAGTTGATTGGCGGGATTCACAAACAGGAGGTCGTGCGAGGCGCTCCCAGAGAGGTCATAGATCCCTTGACGAGCTATGCGCAGGCTCAGGAGATAATCAGTGACTTGCTGGAGTCAGGCGTAGAAAACATCAAGGTGCGATACGTTGGCTGGACAAAGGGCGGAGTGCATCACTACTTTGCAGACAAGTTGGAACTCGAGAAGGCGCTAGGTACTAGGGACGAGTTGGATCAGCTGATCGGGTTTGCAAAGGAGCACGGTGTTGAGATCTATCCGGACATCGACTTATTGACCGTCTACAGAAATACGCTGTTTGACGGCTTTAGGTTGGGTAGAGATGCTGCGAGGTATCTCAACAAGGATGCGGTGCACGTCTATGATTACAACATCGCGACATTCCAGCGCATTCCTGAACAGAGGTACGCAGCTGTTTCGCCGAGGCGCCTGGAGCGATTGGTGAGCCAGTTCCTCAAGGGCTTTAGTAACTACGGCTTTGGCGGGGTCTCGCTGCGCAGTATGGGA
>FIZI01000013.1 GCA_900016865.1 uncultured Clostridia bacterium
GGGTTCGGGGAATGCTCCTGTGGTGTGCAATATCATCCTTCCAATTGTCACCTTGCGTAGAGGAATTTGGATGTAAGTGCAGAACACAGCTCCCTAAAGCCCCGGCATGTGGGCTACAAGCTGGATTGACTCTGCTCGGAGAGAGGACAATCCGCTGACTGCGGGCGGTCGCGATCTTCGGTCCAATCAATGACGCGATCGTCTGTGCGTTTCTTCATACGGATGTCGTTGAACTAGACGAGGGTAGAACTCGAGACTGGAGCCGGGTCAGGCACCCGTTGATGGAACGCGATGGGGAGGATGATCTGTTTCATGAAGACGATGCTGTCACCGACTGACGGGCGTTTCCGTCGTCGATACCTGTCCCTGTTGGATGATTTTAGCGTGTTCAGCAGCGAGTGGAAACAGTGGGTCGGTCTAGCGCTCGACAGGTTTCCCGGGTTCCTCTGCTTCGACCTGTATACCATCGTGTTGGGGTGCTGGAGAGCCGGAGAACCGGATCTTCTGCGTGTACTCGTGAGGTTGGAGATCGTGTGGTACGATGTTCTGATAGACTGGTACGGATTAGCGCGGCAAGAGTTTACTCCTGAGGTGCTTATGAAGCTGTTTCTCACCGATCTGTACCGTCATTTCGGACGCGAGGAGTATCGGAACGACGTGTTGTCACTGAATGCAGGCAGAGCGGTTGATGTGAACCGGATTAGGCATCTGCTAATGGAGAGCGATGAGGATATTTTCAGACGGCTCGGCCAACACTTCGACGTGGTTTTGAGGCGGTGGGGATGGGTGAGTAAGGCCCTTCGGAACGATGCGTAGAGAGTGGTTGCGCTGACTACACCGGTGAAGCGTTTTTGGGTTTGCCTTCACACGGGCATGGAAACCGGTTTGCTGGAAGACTTTACAGGAATGTCGTTGCAGATGTAGAAATATGATACACAATCTGCAAAGGGGGTACTTGGCTATGAAGGAGTTTTTCCCTGAAGTGAAACGTGTTCAGTTCGAAGGGAAGGAATCTAGGAATCCCTTGGCATTCCGGTACTACAATCCTGAGCAGGTCGTTGGCGACAAAACCATGGCTGAGCACCTACGATTCTCTGTCGCCTACTGGCATGCCATCACTGGTGATGGCAAAGACATGTTCGGGTCTGGGTCGGCTATACGGCCGTGGGATGACTTGAAGGATCCGATGGAAGTCGCCAAGGCCAGAGCTTACGCGTGTTTCGAGTTCATGGAGAAGATGCAGATCCAATATTTCTGTTTCCACGATACGGACCTAGCCCCAGAGGGTGCCAGTCTAAGGGAGACATTCAAGAACATCGACGAGATCGTCGAGATCCTAAAGGAACTGATGGCGAAGACTGGGCGGAAGCTCCTATGGGGTACCTCCAACCTGTTTGGGCATCCCAGGTTCATGCACGGTGCGGCTACCTCACCTGACCCGAAGGTGTTTGCATATGCGGCAGCTAGAGTGAAGCGTGCGATGGAGATCACAAAGGAACTTGGCGGCGAAAACTATGTGTTCTGGGGCGGGAGAGAGGGGTACGAGACCCTGCTAAACACCGACATGAAGCTCGAGCTCGACAACTTGGCTAGGTTCCTTCATATGGCCGTTGATTACGCAAAGGAGATCGGGTTTACAGGACAGTTGTTGATCGAGCCCAAACCGAAGGAGCCGACTAAGCACCAGTATGACTTCGATACTGCTACGGTTATTGGATTCCTGAAGACCTATGGGCTTGATGAGCACTTCAAGATTAATATCGAAGCCAACCATGCGACGCTTGCGGGACATACGTTCCAGCACGAGTTGCGCGTAGCTAGGATCAACGGCATGCTGGGCAGCGTTGACGCCAATCAGGGCGATGAGTTGCTGGGCTGGGATACGGATCAGTTCTCAACCAATGTTTACGCAACGACTCTAGCGATGTACGAGATCCTGCTAAATGGCGGACTGGCTCCTGGCGGCCTCAATTTTGACGCCAAGGTGAGAAGGGGTTCGTACGAGCCTATAGATCTGTTCTACGGGCATATCGCAGGTATGGATGCGTTTGCTAAGGGGTTGCTGGTTGCCCAGCGTCTGGTAGAATCCGGTGAACTTGAGCAGTTCATATCCAACAGATATGCCGGATACCGCACAGGCATTGGCGCCAAGATCGTCAATGGAGAGGTCGGGTTCAAGGAGTTGTACGAATACGCCCTTGATAACGACCAGATCACCCTCAAGTCGGGCCGTCAGGAGATGCTCGAGAACATCTTGAACAGGTACATCTTAGACTAACATCGGTAGTGATTGGACTGCATAGTGTTGACATATTGACCGGGGCGAAGTGAAGTAAGTGAAGCGGCCTGGTGAACGCTGATCAGAAGCGCGGCACCGGGCCGCTTAGCTATGCTATGAGTGCGGAGCAGGATTTAGGTTCTTACTCGTCCTGACCGGGGGTGCCAGGGTATTGCGCTGATGCGAGAGATTCGCAAGAGCAATCTACGCACGCTAACCCTTGCTCGAGGATATCTTGGAGCCTGGACCTACCGATCCCGTCGATCTTGATCAGTTCTTCGACTGAAATCCAGGGGCGCCCTTGGACGATCATCTCAGCTCGTTTGGGGCCGATGTGAATGATGAGCTGCAGCTCTTCCAGGGAGGCGGTGTTTAGATCGACGCACGCGGGCTGCTGGTCTTGAGCGTGATCGATGCCCCACATGCCCTCCCCGAGCTCCCTGGCCTCCGCCTGATAGCGCACGAATGCATCGACATACCTGACGTTAGGCTGGATAGTCATCAACTGCCCATAGCCCTTGAGCAGGAGCGCCGCGTTGTGCATGCTCTCACGAATCTCAGAGTCAGACCAGGAGCTCGGAGGCTTGGTCCAGACGTACGCCAGGATTCTGCCATACCGGTCTAATTGGTCTACATCGAACTCGAGCCAAACGTCGTTTCCTTCAAGAGCTTGCTTAGTAAACCTGGACGCTTCCTCTCCAAATGGTTCAACCGGTCTCCTTGGGTGGACCGTCTCAGGCGTATCGACTCCGATCATCCTCACCACGTATTCGTGGCCTTTGTAGAGGACCTCGATCGTATCTCCGTCTACAACCCTGGTCGTGACTGCCTGGGCGATTTCAGGAGTCCACTGATGAGTCTCGACAGCGGAGGCGGGCAGAGTGAGTGCAAACAGAACGCTCAGCACCACCGCTACTTGGGTTGTTCGGCGCAAGAGTAGTCTCATGTGTCCATCAATCCTCACAAGTTCTCCGTTTGACTAACAGCCATTAATGTAGTTAAGTAGACGGGAGAGAAGCGCGCAATATGGATGGATCATCCATTAGGTATTATACCAGATCACCCGTGAGAAGTGTCGAAAATCAGCGGAGAACTGATGCAACCTGCGAACGCTGGCCCAATCAAGCTTGTCGAGATTATACTAATTATGATAAAATACTAACTACATAGTAGGCCTTACTTCAAGCTTGTTCACTTGATTCGGACCTCGAGTCAGGTGTTGAGGCGCATAACACTGGTCTTATCATTTGTTTCAGGAGGGTGGTTGTCGTGGCGCTGACAATCCGCGGAAAGGTAGTACTGCTATGCCTTATACTAATCGGTTTCCTTGTGGTACTAGGAGCGTCCACGATCCGTGTTATCGATGGCATTATTGACAATACCGAGACAGCCGTCGGGGTCCAGGACACTATGCACTTCCTCTTGCAGAAGGAGCAGGATCATCTGAGGTGGGTCGCTCAATTGAGCACCTCTATTCTTGAAGAGAGGCCGTTTACAGGAGAACTCGATCCTACTAAGTGTTCGTTTGGCCGCTGGCTATACGAATATTTGGACTCGGACGAGTTTGATCTGCTGAGTGACGAGATGAAGGCCGTATTTGCGCAACTCGAGGAGCAGCACCGCGGCTTGCATGAGTCGGCTCACGGCATAGTAGAGCTTGCATTGGCATCAAGTTCAACGGCGGTTTCCGATGAGACCGAGCCTGTGCACAGTGACTGGCACGACGAGGCGACCGCGCTGTTCACCGGTACCACAACTGTACATGTTGCAGCTATAAGCGAACTGCTGGGACTTGTGAATGATCACCTCGGATTGCAGGTAGATGCGACCATGAACTACGCTAAAGACTCCGCACGCGGGTCGTTTATGTTCATGGTCGCACTCACGGCGCTCGCTGTTGCGGTAGGGATCGGGATAGCATGGGCTGTGTCCGGCAGCATATCGCGTTCGCTGCGCCATGCGATTAGCATGGTCGAGGACCTCTCTGAGGGTGAGGGAGACCTGACACGTAGACTCGACGAGTCTGGATCGGATGAGGTGTCTCAACTGGCTAGGCACTTCAATAGGTTCCTCGCTAGGCTGGCTGACATGGTCTCGGAGATCCGCAGATCCGCGAGTGAGGTAGAAGAGGAAACGATTCTGCTAGCGGACTTGGTCAAAGAGCAGTCAGAGCAAGCTGTTTGGATATCTGAAAAAATGGTGGAGGTTACAGACGGCGTGCGGCAGCAAACAACTGGAGTGCTTGAGTCCAGGTCGGCCATGGAACAGCTTGCTCAGGCGATCAGTCAGATAGCTACCGGAGCTCAGCAACAGGCTGAGAGTGTCGATAGGACAGATAGGCTGGCTTCTTCGATGTTGGCGGACATATCGAGTGCTGTAGAAGCTATAGACCGGTTGGGCGGCGTTGTACAGACAAACGCAGACACTGCAGCAGAGGGATACGAGGCAGTCAGAGGCGTGACTGCCGTCATGGGAGACATAATGAACGCAGTGTCAAAGATGCTGACAAGTGCAAATGAGCTTTACGAAGGCTCAAGACAGATTGGGCAAATCGTCGAGGTTATCAGCGAGATAGCTGACCAGACTGAGCTCTTGGCACTCAACGCTGCGATTGAGGCTGCGCGAGCAGGCGACCAGGGCAAGGGATTTGCTGTTGTTGCTGACGAGGTCCGGCGACTTGCAGAGAGATCCAGTCAGTCCACAAAGGAGATCGCTGGCATCGTCACACGCTTGATCGAAGTGGTAGACTCCACTATCGAAGCTGTTAGGCTGAGTGAGCGATATGCTACTGACGGGACTGAGAGAGCTGATCGGGCCAGCGCGTCTCTTGCAGAGATTAGAGCAGGAGCCACTGATGCAGGCGAGCAGGTCAAGGATCTGCTGCAACTGGCTTCGAGGCTGGATGAGCAAAGCAGGGCTGTTGGAGAAGCTATGTTTGACGTTGCCTCCATCACCGAAGAGACCAGTGCCTCGGTACAAGAGATGGCTGCGGGAAGCGAGGAAGTCGTGCGTTCTGTTGAACAAATATCAACTGTTGCAGAGCAGACTGGGGCTGCAGCAGAGGATGTAACCGGGGCAACAGAGATGCTGAGCGAGGCCTTTAGAAAGATGTCCGGATCAGCCGCAGAACTGGCAGCCGCAGCAGAACACTTGAGAGGCTTGGTCGGCAAATTTGAGATCTAAGAGAGGGCGAATGAGCCTATATGGACATTCTGACCTAACTTCCCGATGTGCGTTTCAGTTGTAGGCTATCGCGCATAGGATATCACGGAATCGCACTTAGGGGGTGACAGAATGCCAGAAGAGAGAGATCCAGGAGGATTCTTTGGCAGCAGACAGGCATGGATTATATTCCTGATTCTGATCCTTCTGCTGATGGGTACCTGGGGCGGGCTATTCTTCGGTGTGTAGACTGGACGGCAGGACCCTGCACCTACTGGCAGCCACCTCTGAGGTACGCTTGACTGGCGATGCCGTGAGTCCCGGCATATGCCGGGACTCACGGTGACCGCATGACTGGCTGTCTTTCCATAACCACGTTAACTACGTTGCAGTGCGCTTATCAGTACTAACTCGCAAGCAATATCTGCAACATGACTTGTTGCAAAGACAGGCGAGGAAGGAGGCGCGGTAATGGGCTGGGGTGTTGATTCAGCCGGTGGGAAGTCTGGAGGCAAGTGCGGCGTGTTTTGGCCCTTCAGAGAGGTTTGGATTGTGTTCTTGGTCTTGATTCTCTTGCTGATGGGTACCTGGGGTTTTGGTTTTTAGGTGAGATCTGAACCGTGGGTTACTCAGGGCACCGTCATGACGGTGCCCATTTGCATTCCTGACTTACGACAGACGTGTGTTATTGCTCGATCCGTACAGGCAGATTTAGGACAGGCTTTGACTGCTGGAGCATCGGTCTGGGAAAGAGTCTTTGAGGCGACGTGCCTTCACCTGCTGCTTCCTTAACTGCGGCCGGTTCTGTCACGTTTTCTACGATCGGTCTCGCGACAGTACTCAATGAACCTCTCTACTGCAGAACGGCCTTCGGGCGAGAGCTCCGGGATAGCTTCCAGTGCCAGGTCAACCAAGGGATCGCGTTCCTCGGAGTGAGCACCTCCACGGGAGTCGGTATGGCTGCTGACATCATCAACGCGGCCAAGAAGGTAATCTACAGAAACTCCCAGCACAGATGCAATCCGGTCGAGCATCTCTACGTCAGGCCTGCGATACTCGCGCTCATAACCAGACAGCGTGCCTGCTCTGATCCCGAGGGCCTCGGCCAGCTGGGCTTGAGTCCATCCTTTCCTCCTGCGGGTACGCCGAATTCTCTCACCAAGAGACCTCAATAGACGATCACTCCTCAGACAGTAATATATCATATCTTGGCTATAGGGAAACTTGTGTTACGCGAAACGCTCACAAAACCCTTGACATAAGCGAAACGCTTACATACAATGGAATTGGGCTTAGCAATTGGTTAATGGAGGTGATATGATGTACTTCGGAGACCGTATCCGGAAGTTGCGGCTTGAGCGAGGGCTTAAAGCCAAGTTCGTTGCGGAGAAGCTGGGCCTTTCGCCAAGCCAGTACAGCGACCTGGAGCACAACAGAAAGAAGCTCACAGCCGACCTCATCGTCAAGCTAGTCGAAATACTGCGTGTATCTCCGAACGATGTGCTCTATGACTAGAACTCCGGTCGCGAGAGAGCGATGCCTAGGAGGGAGTGCAAATGCGTTACGGATACTTCGACGAGGATGCACGTGAGTATGTGGTTGAGAGGCCTGACACACCCGCCCCCTGGATCAACTACCTTGGAACTGATGAGTTTTGCAGCATAGTCTCTAATAACGCCGGTGGTTATTCGTTCTACAAGTCTCCAAAGTCAGGTCGCCTGACGCGGTTTAGGTTTAACAGCATCCCTATGGATAGGCCAGGCAGGTATGTGTACATACGCGATGACCTCGAAGGCAGTTATTGGTCTGCGTCCTGGCAGCCGGTAGGTAGAAGCCTGAACGATTACACGTGTGTCTGCCGCCATGGTTTGGGGTACAGCCGATTTTCTGCCGAATGCGAGCAAATCAAGTCCGATCTGCTGATATTCGTCCCGATAGATAAGCCTCACGAGATCTGGGACTTGACTTTGACCAACGGCTCTGACCGTGAACGGACCTTGTCGCTCTTCACGTACACCGAATGGTGCTTCTGGGACATGCAGCAGGATCTCACGAATTTTCAGTATATACTCCACACATGCAAGACGGGCTTTTGCGAAGGTGTCATAGACTACACGTTGAGTCTATGGCCGCCCAGAGAGCCCAAGGCATTCGCTTTTTCGACTCTGCCTGTAGTCAGTTTCGATACTGATCGAGATGTGTTCATCGGGCCGCACAGGCATGAAGGGTGTCCGATTGCTGTTGAGAAGGGCGTTTGCTCCAATTCGATCGCGGTCGGCGGAACGCCGTGCGCGTCTCTTCACAGCAGGATTACTTTGGAGCCGGGCGAGCAGACAAGAGTCGTCTATGTTGTAGGTGTCGGAGATGCGCAGACTGAAGGGCTCCGCTACAAGAAATCGTACTCAGACCCGACAAATGTCGACGGAGAGTTCCGCAAGCTGCAGGATTATTGGAATAGTCGGCTGGAGGCGTTCCAGCTTAAGACTCCGTCTCGCGTCGTCAATGTCGCGGGCGGATTGTGGAACCAATACCAGTGCCATACGACCTTCAATTGGTCTCGATCCGCTTCGTTCATTGAGGCGGGTGGGCGTGACGGACTCGGTTTTCGAGATACCAATCAGGATACTCTTGGCGTTGTTCACGCAGTAGGCGCGGCCGTCAAGTCGAGGCTGGTTGATCTCCTGAAGGGACAGCTCTCCTTCGGAGCAGCAATGCACTCCCTTCAGCCTCTTACCTGGGTACAAGGGACGCATAACGTCCCCGGAGAGGGGCGGATTTACTCGGACGATCACCTCTGGCTGCTGATCTCAGTCCCCGCGTACTTGAAGGAAACAGGAGATATGGATTTCTTGGACCTGACGGTCCCTTATGCGGACGAGGGCGAGGATACAGTCTACGAACACCTCAAGGCAGCGCTTGAATACTCTTTTGGCAAGCGCGGCCCTCATGGCCTCCTGTTGGGACTGGCTGCAGACTGGAATGATTGCCTCAACCTTAAGGGGCGGGGCGAGAGTGTCTTTTCGACTCTGCTCTTTTACAAGGCACTCGCCGAGTTCATAGAGCTCGCTTCGAGGCTTGGCCGCAACGACGATGTCGACAAGTACACAACGTACATGGATCACATCAAGGCAAGCCTCGATCAATACGCCTGGGATGGCAAGTGGTTTCTCAGAGGCTATCTTGACTCGGGGAGGAAGCTCGGCAGCCTAGAGAGTGAGCAGTCGAAGATATTCCTCAACAGTCAGACGTGGGCAGTGATCTCCGGTGCCGCTGATCGGAGCAAGGCGACTATGGCGATGGACAGTGTTAATGACATGCTTGCAACTGAACGCGGCTTGATGTTGAATTTCCCGGCATTTACGCGTCCGGACGATGAGATCGGCGCTGCCACAACGTTCCCGCCCGGATTGAAGGAGAATGCCAGCATATTCTGTCATACAAATGCGTGGGCTGTGATAGCTGAGGCGATGCTTGGTCGCGGAGACAGGGCGTTCAAGTACTATCTTTCGTACTTGCCTGCCATGAGAAATGACGATGCTGAGCTTCACTGCATGGAGCCTTATGTGTATTCGCAGTTTATTACCGGAAAGGAACACCCATACCACTTTGGGAGGGCTCACAACTCATGGCTTACGGGCACGGCTTCCTGGAGTTTCGTTGCTCTGTCTCAGTATATTCTCGGCATTCGCCCGAGCTACGACGGCTTGGTGATAGATCCGTGTTTGCCTTCGGACTTCCGATCTTATTCAGTTAGGAGGATCTTCAGAGGCAGGCGGTTTGACATCGATGTCTTGAATCCTCATGGCGTCGCGCGTGGAGTGAGGTGCTTAACAGTCAACGGAAATGCTGTACAAGGCAATACTGTGCCTTTATCCGACGTGCGCGACAACAACCATGTCGTAGTCACCTTGGGCGACTGCTGAAATACATGCAGCGACCTGTGCGAGGCAGGTCGCTGCGCAACGTCAAGGCGCTCTTGTCGGCTTGCAATTCCTATCTAGGAGGTATGCATATCAGGTCACCCACCTGTATCACGTTGGGATCGGAGATCTGCGGGTTGGCATTGATGAGGCTGTTGAGCGAGACTCCGAACCTCTGCGCGATCAGGAACAGGGTATCTCCAGCCCTTACTTGGTAGATCGTTCCGCCTGGGCACGGAGGCTGACCAGGTGAAGGAATGCAGATCACCTGACCTATCCTGAGCCTTTCGGGATCGATCCCTGGGTTTGCTCTGAGTATTGCTTCTACTGTTACTCCGAACCTACGAGACAGAGCGAAGATCGTGTCGCCACTTCTGATCACGTATGGGAATCCCCCAGGGCACGGGCCCGGTGGCGGAGTAACCGGAATGCAGATCACCTGGCCGATTATCAGGTTTCCTGGGTCAACTCCCGGATTGGCTGCCACTAGAGCATCTATCGTTGTGCCAAAGCGTTGTGCGATCTGAAAATACGTATCTCCCGGCCTGATTCTGTAGAGGAAGCCCCCAGGGCAGGAAGGCATCTGACGAGTGTCGTTGAAGTCCATATGAGACTTCACCCCCTTCTTCGGACGTCTGTCACTTCATTATATGTCCGTAAGTGCGGGGGTCACCGGTCTTAAGAGATATCGTGCCCTTGTCGAAAAGCCAATGGCACAGGCGGGCAGACATACTCTCCACTGCACAGGCCGAAGTCAGCTCTGTTAAGCTATGCTGTCCTTGAGAAGCTTTAGTTGTTTGTGCCATTTAAGCAGATCCGCAAAGGAGATTCTATTGAGGCCGCTGGGAGAAGGCACCACGAAGTCTATGACTCCTTCCACTACGGAGGTAGGTTGCTGCCCGCATCTGATCGTCCTACGGCCCGAGAACTCCTTATATACCTGTATTCCTTGGTAGCAGACGATCTTTGGCTCTAGCTCCTCAATCAAGCGTTTGAGCCGCCTGGATCCTGCTTTGTACTCGCTCTTTTTGATCTCTGCTGCCGATCGCGTAGGCCTAGCGACGATATTTGTGATGCCGTAGCCCAGCTCCAGGAGTAGAGATCCTTCTTCCGGCGAGTATTGCCTTGGGGTCAAGCCTGATTCGAACAGCAACTTCCAGAATCGGTTTGAGTATCCGGCGAAGTGGTGGCCTGTTAAGGCAGAGCGTATCCCTGGATTGAAGCCGACAAAGAGGATCTGCAGCCCGGGTGCGACTATGTCTGGAACTTCTGATAGCTGCGATTTTTCACCTGGCTCACTGCTTTTTTTGCGATTAGACTGCACTCGCAACACCTCCGCCAATGGTGTTCGCCACTCACTGTTGCAAGCCTCTTCGCGTTCGGTCGGTGCGGGCCGGGGATGTTCTGAGCTTGCTCGGTTGTTCCGACTTCGCCCTCTCTTGCGATACTGTCGACAAGTCCATATGGATTGCCTGTTGCCAAGCTGAGTGATATAGTACGCTAAAGACCTGATTGACAATACCTAAGACTCAAAAGAGGTGTTTATTCGATGCTCGACATCAACCTGATTAGGCAAGACCCGGAGACCGTAAGGCAAGCTCTCCTCAAGCGAAATGTCTCAGTTGACTTCACAGAGCTGCTTCAATGGGATTCTGAGCGGAGGGAATTGATGAAGAAGGGTGACGACCTCCGCGCCAGACGGAACAAGGCCTCCGACGAGATACCTGCGATGAAGCGGCGGGGTGAAGATGTGAGCGCTGTTCTCAGTGAAATGAAGGCAGTGTCCGATCAGATCAAGGACATTGAGTCGCGGCTTTCAGATATAGAGATGAAGATCAAGCAGTTCATGGATGGCCTGCCCAACATACCTGATGATGATGTGCCCGCCGGAGGCAAGGAATGCAATACGGTAGTTCGTGTGTGGGGCGAGCAGCCCAAGTTTGACTTCGAACCAAAGGATCATATGGAACTCGCAGTATCCTTGGGGCTCGTAGACTACGAGCGTGGCGCCAAGCTTGGAGGAAGTGGGTTTTGGGTCTATACAGGGCTTGGTGCGAGACTCGAGTGGGCACTGCTAAACTACTTCGTACAGGATCATATCAAGAACGGCTATGAGTTCTTGCTTCCACCTCACATTCTCACCTACGAATGTGGGTATACCGCGGGACAGTTCCCGAAGTTCGAGGAAGATGTCTTTCACCTCAAAGCGGATGAGGGACGCGGTTTTCAGCAGTTCCTTCTCCCAACCGCAGAGACTGCTCTGGTCAATTTGCACAGAAACGAGATAATCCCAGAGTCGGAGTTGCCAAAACGCTACTTCGCATATACCCCATGCTATCGCAGGGAAGCAGGGAGCTACAGGACTCAGGAGAGAGGCATGATCCGTGGGCACCAGTTCAACAAGGTCGAGTTGTTCCAATACACCAAGCCTGAGGATTCGAGCGACGCCCTGGAAGAGCTGGTCGCCAGGGCTGAAGCGCTAGTACAGGGGCTTGGGTTGCACTACCGTGTGTCAAAACTCGCTGCTGAAGATATCAGTGCATCCATGGCAAAGACCTACGATATCGAGGTCTGGATACCGAGCATCAATGAGTACAAGGAAGTCAGCTCGGCATCTAACGCTAGAGATTATCAGGCACGCAGAGGTGCCATAAGGTTTAGGCGAGAGGATACGGGCAAGACCGAGTTCGTCCACACTTTGAACGCTTCCGGATTGGCAACAAGCAGATTGTTCCCCGCGATTCTCGAACAAAACCAACAGGCTGATGGAAGCGTTGTGGTCCCGGAGGTGCTTCGGGAGATAGTCGGTACAGATGTCATACGGTGAATGAACACAGGCGATATCTCTAATCCTTATAGGTGAGGATCAGATTGGGCAGGCCTCGGATGGGTAGCTATTGAGCCTGCCGACTGTGGAGGTACGCCTGTGCGGATTACTCTTGTAGAGCCTAGGGCACCCGGCCTGCACGTGTTCAGCAGGGTGAGGTTACCTAGGCTCGGTTTGCCATTGATGGCCACCATTCTCAGGGATCGAGGGCATGACGTGCGTGTGGTCGTCGAGTCCATCAATGCGGTCCCTTTGGACTTCTTGGCTGATGCAGACCTAGTCGGGATCTCGACTACCACATCAACTGCTCCTAGGGCATACGCGCTGGCTGACTTGCTGAGGCAGTCCTGCAAGGGATTGCCGATAGTCATGGGAGGGCCTCACGCATCATTCTGCTTGGACGAGGCGCTTGAGCATGCAGACTACTGCGTTGTTGGGGAGGCTGAGGAGTCATTTCCCATGCTTGTTGATCGCATTGCGAACAAGCAGTCGGCTGTCGGAGTGCCTGGGGTCGCGTTTAGAGAAGGGTCCAGCATCTACGTCGGGCCGAAGGCTAGGCCGGTTCGGCTCGACAGCCTTCCGTTTCCAGACTTGAGCCTGATCGTCGGACATGAGCGCATGAACATGGCTCCTTTAGAAACCTCAAGAGGCTGTCCACACAGTTGCACGTTCTGTTCGGTAATACAGATGTTTGGTAGGGAATACAGACTGAGGGATGTTGTCTCAGTAGCGGATCATGTGGCGCGGCTGCCGTTCAGCCACGTTTTCTTCTATGACGACAACTTCACGGCATTGCCGGGCAGAACTCGCAGTCTCATGGAGGAGCTGATCAAGCGAGACAATCGCACGTGTTGGTCAGCCCAGGTTCGAGCAGATGCTGTATTGGATCCCGAACTCCTGCGCTTGATGTACAAGGCCGGATGCAGAGTGTTGCACATTGGATTTGAGAGCGTAAACGATGCTACGCTGGAGGAGTTTCAAAAGAGACTCAGTGTCAAGGAGACAGTAGAAGCCATACACATGATCCATGATCACGGTATTCGGATTCATGGCATGTTTGTGATCGGGAGCGACAACGACGACGCAGATACACCTCGACGCACTGTTGATTTCGCTCTCCGGCATGGAATAGATACTATTCAGCTGATGATGCTAACCCCGCTTCCCGGAACTTCGCTTTTTTCGTCAATGAAAGAACAGCACCGGCTGATAGTCTCTGAATGGCAATACTACGACGGGCATCATGTAGTTTTCAAACCGGCACGGATGAGTGCTTACGCCATGCAATATCAGGTCATGAAAGAGATGGCACGTTTCTACTCCCTCAAGCATTGCGCAGATTTGGCTGTGCGTTTTGACCTGCGCAATCTATTCTACAGACTGTATGGATGGCACACGATCAGGGATTGGCTGGCGGACAAGGCCAACCAGGCATATATGGCGTTCTTGAGAGACAGTTATTCAGCCTAGTTACCCGGGCAGTATCTCAGATATGCTGGACTCAGGTTCTCAATCTACAGGAGTTACGATCAATGCTGATAGTCGTTGCTCGCGCACTCATTCTGTACATCCTCATAGTGGTCATTATGAGGATGATGGGCAAGAGGCAGGTGGGCCAGCTTCAACCCTCCGAGCTCGTTGTGGCAATACTCATTGCAGACCTGGCGGCTGTCCCGATGCAGGACAAAGATATACCGTTGCTCAACGGTGTAGTCCCTATTCTGGTCCTCATGGCTGCCGAAGTCGTTGCTTCCTTTTTGACTGTCCGCAGTGAGGTCGCCAGATCAGTGATCTCAGGCCGTCCCAGCATAATCATCTCAGGCGGCAAGATCGTCTGGAATGAGCTGCAGGAGGCGAGGATTAGTCTCGACGATCTGCTCGAGCAGTTGCGAATGAAAGGATACCCGGACATATCTGACGTTGAGTTTGCTGTCTTGGAAACGAGCGGGGAGGTCAGTGTGATCCCGAAGTCCCAGCGCAGGCCTGTTTGTCCTGCTGATTTGGGAATCGATACTAGCTATGAGGGATTGCCTGTGACCCTGGTGGTTGATGGAAAGGTGAGAAAAAACAACCTACGTCTAGTCAACCTCACTGAGGAGTGGTTGAGGAGCGAGTTGGCAGCGAAGGGCGTGACCGATATCAACAGAGTGGGGCTGGCAAGTCTCAATACTGAGGGCCAGCTGTTTTATCAACTAATGGGTGATGAGTGAAGCCTATGAGGATGATAGTAGGCGCCGTAGCTTTGATGATTGTAGTAGTTGTAGCAGGCGTGGCGTTTGAGCGCATTATGGCTGCTGAGGCAGAACGCATTCTGCACGCACTCCGAGATGTAGAGAAAGCAATCCTCGACAACCGTTTCGAAGAAGCGCTTGTGCTTCTGTCTCATGTCGAGGAGAGATGGGATCGGGTCGGCCGGACATGGCCGATAGTCGTCGATCATCATGACATAGATCACGTATCAGAAACACTGATTCGCCTTAGGCAGTATATGCGCTTTGGAGATGTGGAGAACAGCGTCGTCGAGCTGTCGGCTGCCGCGTATGCCGTTGGCAAAGTTGCAAGTAAGGAATCGTTCAGCCTTACGACTGTTTTTTGACAGGCGCTTGGTTGACGGGGTTGCCACATGTGAATATAATGGGCGATGAAGACTGAAATGCAGATTGGCTGGAGGTCATTTGCGATGCGGTTGGACGAGCCTTTGGAGAAGCGGCTCGTGACATTGGCGGTTTGTGCTCAGTTGTTTGTGCTTGCATCCATCCTGGCGATGGTTTTTTTGTCAACTGCGGACCCGGCATTTGTTGCCGACGAACCTGACAAGGACGTAGTTGTCTATGTAGTGCAGCCCGGAGATTCGTTGTGGACGATCGCTCAGCGGTTCCGCCCAGAGGAAAAGCCGGAGCTTGTTATTGCAGAAATCGTCTCAGAATCAAGGCTACCCGGGTATCATGTCCAAGCGTATCAACAGATTCGTATCCCGACTCGCAGATATCAGGATGGATGATTTCCTTGATCGGCAGCCATAGCGACGTAGCAAAGCTGTCCTGTCTAATCGCAGGGCTTTATGCTTGGGGGTACAGCAGTGACGCAAGTCAGGGTCGACCTGTACAGTGATACCATTACCAAGCCGACACCCGCCATGCGGCAGTTTATGTGCCAGGCGGACGTCGGAAATGAGCAGGAACGCGAGGACCCTACGGTCAATCGGCTCGTAGAGATGGTTTGCGAGCTGCTTGGCAAAGAGGATGCGATTTACCTGCCTTCTGGGACAATGTGCAATCAGATAGCTTTTAGGGTTCACTGTAGGCAGGGCGATGAGATCATTATGGACGAGACGGCTCATCCGATCCATTCTGAGGCAGGCGGAGTTGCTGCTTTGAGCGGTGCGATGATACGGACTGTTCGAGGGGATAGAGGCATATTTACAGGCGACCAAGTCGAAGCGGCATTGCGCGATCCGACAGACAATCACAGCCCTAGGTCCAGGTTGGTGTCGATCGAGCAGACAACGAATCTTGGAGGCGGAGCTGTTTGGCCGCTGGAGACTGTCCGAGAAGTGTGCGAAGTCGCACACAACCACAGTCTAGCCACTCATATGGACGGAGCAAGGCTCCTCAATGCAGTAGTTGCTTCAGGAGTGCCTGCCCGTGAATACGCCAAGACTCTCGATTCGGTATGGATCGATTTCAGCAAGGGACTGGGGGCTCCAGTCGGCGCAGTGCTTGCTGGAAGCAGAGAGTTTGTCAGAGAAGCGTGGCGATTTAAGCATCAATTTGGCGGCGCTATGCGCCAGGCAGGAATCATCGCCGCCGCTTGCGTGTACGCATTGGAACATCATGTGGATCGGCTTCAGGAGGACCATGACAACGCCAGGCTGCTGGCAAATGGCTTGAGCAGCATCGATGGGATTACTGTTGAGCCCGTGGAGACCAATATCGTCTTTTTTGATATAGCAGGCTTGGGGATTACAGCTGCGGAGTTTTGCAATAGACTGCTTCAGAAGGGTGTAAGAATGATTCCTGTAGCTTCTACTCGAATCCGGGCTGTGACTCACTTGGATGTCGACAAGGACGGCATAACGTTTGCAGTGGACGCCGCACACGATTGCGTTCGGGCGTTGTAGTGTCCTTCGGAGTAGGGAGTAGCGAGTAGTATCGGAGGGTGATCAATGATAGAGAAGGCATTGCCGTTTTCGGCGTCTGAGATCAAGAAAGCGGTTGATGAATACGAAACACCGTTTTACCTTTATGACGAAAAGGGGATCAGGGAAAACGCAAGGCGGTTCAAGGCAGCGTTTTCGTGGGTTCCGGATTTCCGTGAGTACTTCGCAGTAAAGGCCACTCCAAACCCTCACATTCTCAAGATACTCCATGAAGAGGGGTTTGGAGCAGACTGCAGCTCGCTTGCAGAGCTTGTGCTCTGCGAACGCTGTGGAATTGTTGGCCATGACATTATGTTCACGTCCAACAACACTCCTTCCGAGGAGTTTCGCAAGGCCAGAGAGCTCGGCGCCATCATCAATCTTGATGATATCTCGCACCTGCCCTTTCTCAAGGAGTGTGCCGGATTGCCGGAGCTTTTGTGCTTCAGGTACAATCCGGGGGAATCCCGTTCAGGCAACTTCATAATAGGCGAACCCAAAGAGGCCAAGTACGGATTGACTCGCGCTCAGCTTACAGAGGCGTACAAGACTGCCCGTGACTGGGGCGTGAAGAGATTCGGCTTACACACCATGGTCGCATCCAATGAGCTTGATTCGAGCTTCTTCATAGAGACTGCGAGGATGATGTTTGAGATCGCAGTCGAGTTGCGGAAGGAGCTTGGCATTCGACTAGAGTTTCTCAACTTGGGCGGCGGAATAGGAATACCGTACAAGCCCGGTGAGAAGCCAGTTGATTATATGGAGGTATCTGAGGGCATACGCGACGCGTACAATCGGCTGATCGTTGCGAACTCACTAGACCCGATTGGCATCTATTTCGAATGCGGCAGGGTTATCACCGGACCGTATGGCGTGCTGGTATCAAAAGTCATACACAAGAAGGAAACCTACAAGAACTACGTAGGGTTGGATGCCTGTATGGTCAATCTGATGAGGCCGGGGATGTACGGTGCGTACCATCACATCACTGTGCTCGGCAAGGAAGACTGGCCCCATGACCACATGTATGACGTCACAGGATCTCTATGTGAGAACAACGACAAGTTCGCCATAGACAGGATGTTGCCTAGGATTGATATAGGCGACATCGTGGTCATTCATGATACAGGTGCGCACGGCTACTCCATGGGGTTCAACTATAACGGCAAGCTGAAGTGCGCAGAGTTGCTTCTTAAGCAGGACGGTAAAGTCAAGATGATCCGCAGAGCAGAGACGCTGGACGACTACTTCGCTACGTTGGATTTCGAGGGGCTATGCGAGACCGGATGCGCGCGCAGTGCTTAGGCCTGTTGTTTTGTTCTAGAACGATAGCAGGATCCTGATAGATGAAGCGGGAGCTCCCGTTTTGGGGGCTCCCAATTTCATTGCTTACTTCGTGTTCGACTCCGGCGAAGTCTTCGGAGCTTCTCTGTGTATCTTGTGATAGATATTCTTGACCATCTTGTTCGTGTCTGACACGACACTCTGGATGTTCCGAAGCATGTCGCAGACGTCGCACATCATGGAACAGTCATGCCCGGAGTACACGTCGGGGCAGGGAAGGGTGGTTCCCCAGGTTGTTGCCGGGCCATAGGTGGCGGGTGTGTGGTATATGTCCATGTATCCGCCATTTCGGTCGGCTCCGTTCATCAGTAGCACCTCCACATGCTTGCTATTGGTCATGCGCGTGACTCTATCACTTGACTCTAATACACTATACGACTAGGGCCGAACCTGGTGCTGTGCAGACTGCATGATCGATTTTTGCGTCTGTTGGGTTCATTCGTCGTTGACGCTTGTTGCCCCGTCGCTTGACAGCCGACCGGTGAGATCCCTGATAAATTGCTTGGCGGTCCGGCCCGACATACCGTTGCCGCGCATCGCCCAGCGTATCGCCATTCTCTCAAGTGCTTCCCTATCGATGTCGAGTCCGGCTCTGACAGCCAGTGTTCTGACGATGCGCAGATACTCCTTTTGTGATGGTGCTATGAAGGTAAGCGTGATCCCAAATCTGTCCGAGAGTGAAAGCTTCTCCTCGGCAGTATCCCTCTGGTTCAGTCCGTCTACATCCGAGAACCTTTCGGTCACGAGGTGCCTACGGTTGGACGTTGCGTATATAACGACGTTTTCGGGCTGGATTCGAACACCGCCTTCAAGTAGGGCTTTCATATGCTTGTACTCCGTCTCGTGCTCTTCGAAGGACAGATCATCGACAAAGATGATGAACTTCTGAGGCAGTGACCCGATTGTTTCACACAGTGCCGGGATGTCGCGGAACTGCTCTCTGCGAATGCCAATGAGTCTGACTCCTTCGCTCGCAAATGCCGAAGCAGCAGCCTTGACCATAGATGACTTCCCGGTTCCTCTATCACCATATAGCAGTATATTGTTGGTGGCTGCCCCCGCAGAGAGCTGCCTTGTATTCTGGATTATTCTCTCCTTTTGCTCTTCATACCCAATAAGGTCGTCAAAGGTAATGTGGTCGAATTCCATGACCGGAACCAAATAGCTCAGGCACTCCTCAACGCTGAATGACTCCAGCAACCTGCCTTCAGGAGGGCACCATGAAAGGACGTGTGACATGCCGAGCGGGCCCGGCCCTAGGAGTCGAATCGCTTCGGAGAGTGTGCTTCTTACAGTCCCACAAAGCTCTTCTATACCCGAATTATCTAGGATTGCCTTGGCCAGACTTGATAGGAGCTGTCTGCGAATCGCCATCACAGGTGTGGCTGACTTGAACCCGGCTAAGCCCGAGCAGCCGACAGGCTGGAAGGCTGCTTCGGCTCTGCTGCCTGCGACGAGCTCCTGAGGGAGAAGCAGCAGCAAGGCGAGTGTTGCTAGGTCGCGGTCCAACAGCTTGCCGAGCACACCTCGGTCTACCTGCTCCGAGTCGAGGAGTAACTGCACTGCCTCAACGTTTCGGCTAGACAGGATCAAATTGGCAAAATAGTTCTGCCAGAGGCTTAGGTCGGGCATGAGCGGCAATTGGCGCAAGGACCTGATCAGCGATTGAACGAACTGAGCAGACAGCTGTGTCTGCCCGCCCTGTGTCTCTGATAAAGCTAGTAGAGACTTGAGGTTTTGAATGGGTTCCTGATCTGAAAAATCGTCAAACAGAACTATAGAATCAATAGCATCGAGAGCTGATTTCCTATCCATCAATCTGTCTTTTCCGCACTCCACTGCTTGTCCTTCCTTTTGGCATCCGCATAATGCAACTGGTACCTTAGATGCCATTATAGCACGAAATGAGCAGTATGCGGTCAATAGCCACATGATCGTACTTGGGCACATTATCGGTTGGAGGTGATTCGGGTTGGCGGATCGCGACAAGAACCGGGGTATTGACCAACGGAACAAACGAGACAGAGATCGACAGCGCAACAGGCTTGGTGACGAATGGAATCCAAATATGGAAGCTGCCGAGGAGTTTGATGCGCGAAGGGCCCAAAGGCGTCGGGACAACTGTCGCATGGAAGTGTCTGCCGATCTTGGTGTTAGGCGTGACCAGGATCGCGACCGAAGGTGCAACGCCGAGCGCTGTGATGACAAGCAGCAATAACGAATGAGATGCCAAAACACCCCGCCACTGCTGACGGGGTGTTTCTTGCTGAGACATGAGGCTAATCCAAGTACATGCTGCCAGGCGATGTAGCCTACTTCACCACAAGGCTGTAGATCCTGCCGGGGACATACACCTCTTTGGTTACCTGTTTGCCTGTGACAAACTTGGCGATCGTTTCGTCTTCCTGCAGCTTTGCACGCACGTCCTGCTGCTCGGCGTCTCTGGGCACCAGGACTGTCCCTCTTATTTTGCCGTTGATCTGCACCGGCACTTCGACCATGTCCTCGACGGCCTTGGTTTCATCCCATTCTACCCACTTATACGAAGCTATCTGGCCTTCGTATCCGTTGCGCTCCCAAAGTTCCTCAGAGATGTGCGGTGCAAACGGGTTGATCAAGACCAGGAAGTCTCTAAACTCGGCTCTCGTCACCTCTCCACGGTCATAAAAGGCGTTGACCAGCGACATCAAAGCTGCTACAGCAGTGTTGAACTTCATCCGCTCGATGTCTTCACTGACCTTTTTGCATGTCTGGTGCATTAGAGTCTCGAGCTCTGGCGAATACTCATCTCCGTCTACCAAGATATCCTGCAGTCGCCATACGCGATCGAGGAATCGCCGGCAACCTTTGATACCGTGTTGTGACCACGGTGTGGCTTGATCGAACGCGCCCATGAACATCTCGTAGACCCTAAATGTGTCTGCGCCGTATTCGGCAACTATGTCATCCGGGTTTACGACATTGCCTCGAGACTTCGACATCTTCTCGTTGTTTTCGCCAAGTATCATCCCGTGAGAAGTCCGCTTCTTGTACGGTTCGGGAGTTGGCACCAGGCCACAGTCGTACAGGAATTTGTGCCAGAACCGGGAGTAGAGCAGGTGCAAGGTAGTGTGCTCCATGCCCCCGTTGTACCAATCTACAGGCAGCCAGTACTTCAGCTTGTCCATAGATGCGAATTCCCGATCATTGTGTGGATCGGTGTATCTAAGGAAATACCAGGACGAACCTGCCCAGTTTGGCATTGTGTCGGTCTCGCGTTTGGCAGGTTTGCCGCAGCGAGGGCACTCAGTGTTCACCCACCAGTCGATCTTCGCCAGTGGAGACTCGCCCGTATCAGTAGGTTCGTAGTGCTCAACGTCAGGGAGTTCCACCGGAAGCTGATCTTCGGGGACAGGCACCCATCCGCAGTCTTGGCATTCAACCAAAGGGATCGGTTCGCCCCAGTAGTGCTGACGGGAGAACACCCAGTCGCGCAGCTTGTAGTGGACCTTTCTCTTGCCGATCCCCTTCTCCTCAAGCCAGTCAATCATTCGTTCAATCGCGTCCTTGACTGTGAGGCCGTTCAAGAACCCGGAGTTGACCAGGATGCCGTCGTCCACAGATGTGTATGCTTCCTTGCTGATGTCTCCTCCACTGATGACCTCTACGATGGGCAGTCCGAACTTCTGTGCGAATTCGTAGTCTCTGGTGTCGTGTGCCGGAACCGCCATGATTGCGCCTGTGCCGTAAGTCATGAGCACATAGTCGGACGTCCAAACAGGTATCTCGCTTCGAGTGCACGGGTTCACGGCAAAAACGCCTTTTAGAGGCACGCCGGTCTTCTCCTGAGCAAGTTCGGTCCGCTCGAAGTCGGACTTGTTCATGGCTTGCTCCCGATATGCCGCAACCTCATCAAAATTCTCGATCTGGTCTCTTAGCTCGTCTATGATGGGATGCTCGGGAGAGACGACCATGTAGGTGGCGCCAAACAGTGTGTCCGGCCTCGTGGTGAAGACACGGATCGTATGCTCCGATCCGGCGACCTGAAAATCAACCTCCGCGCCTTCAGATCTGCCAATCCAGTTTCTCTGTTGGATCTTGACCTTTTCGATGTAGTCCACCGTGTCGAGGTCCTGAAGCAGCCTCTCGGCGTAGGCGGTGATCCTGAGCATCCACTGGCTCTTGATTTTACGCACGACCTCGCCGCCGCAACGCTCGCAAGCGCCGCCGACGACCTCCTCGTTTGCCAGGCCAATCTTACACGATACGCACCAGTTTATCGGGATTTCCGCTTTGTAGGCCAGTCCCTTTTCGAACAACTTGAGGAATATCCATTGAGTCCAACGGTAGTAGTCTGGGTCTGTGGTGCTGAACTCCCTTGACCAGTCAAACGAGAAGCCTAGTGACTTGAGTTGCTTGCGGTATCGGTCGATGTTTTTCTTCGTAACCTTCGCAGGATGAACCTTGTTGCGTATCGCGTAGTTCTCCGTAGGAAGGCCGAAGGCATCCCATCCGATTGGATAGAGCACGTTGTAGCCTTCGAGACGCCGCTTTCGCGCTAATACATCAAGCGCCGTATAACTGCGAGGATGCCCGACATGTAGTCCCTCGCCCGAAGGATACGGAAACTCGATAAGCGCGTAGTACTTGGGTTTGTCTGTATCTTCCCGAGCGTAGAACGTCCCTTGCTCTTCCCATATCCTCTGCCATTTTGGTTCGATCACACTTGGATCGTAGTTGCATGATTCCACAATCGATCCCTCCAAGGCCTGCCTGAAGCCACATAAGCTCAAAAAGAAACCCCGATGAGATGGACTCCTCGGACTCCTTAATCTTCTATTTAGTTATTCTATCACGGAATACTAGATGTGACTAGGAGTGCTGCAGAACGCCGAATTAGCAACACCGATACGGGAAAACTAGAGAAAAAGAAACCGGGAGGATATAAGTGTGCAGATCAGAGACATCATGACTGCCAATGTCGCTTATGTAAGCCCTGATGCATCGCTCGAACAAGCAGCTCAGCTTATGCAAAAGCACAATGTCGGCTCAATCCCAGTCGTCGACAACGACAGCTTGGTCGGTATAGTAACCGATAGGGACATCGTAGTAAGAGGTGTCGCACATGGCAAAGAAGCAGCGAAGACACCGATCAGCGATGTTATGACATCGGAGGTCCAAAGTGTCACGCCGGACATGACCCTTGTCCAGGCTGCGCAGATTATGAGCGAACACCAGATAAGGCGTTTGCCTGTAATCGAGCAGGACAGGCTCGTAGGCATGGTCTCGTTGGGAGACCTTGCGACCCGAGGCCGGTACGATGTCGAAGTGTCACGCACCCTTGGCAGAGTCTCTGAGCCTTCCAAGCCTGAAAACATCTAGTTGATCGGCTAGTTTCCCGGACACTCGTAGAGGAGGGGATGCACAGTGAGAGACCTTATCCCGTGGAATCACTACAACGAGTTGCAGAGAGTGAGGGACGACTTCGCACGGCTGTTCGGCCCGATGTCTCCGTGGTACTCGTGGGGGCCTCTCGCCTCTTCTGTTCCCTCGGTCGATGTTCGCGAGACCGATACTCACGTCATCGTGACGGCAGACGTCCCGGGAGTCAACCCTCAGGATCTCGAAGTGACGATCACCGAAGAGGCATTGACTATCAAAGGCGAAGTGAGGATGGAGGAAAATGTGGACCAGCACGGTTTTCGCCGTTTGGAACGCAGATATGGGGCGTTTCATAGAGTTATTCCATTCCCAACATCAATCAAGCATGAGCAGGCAGTGGCCGACTGCACAAACGGTGTCCTAGAAGTCAAGGTCCCAAAGGCCGAACCCAGACAGAGCCGTTCTATTAGGTTGAACATAGGGAAAGAGCGGGACGGCACTCACTAGAGTGCGCCCGCTCTGCAGCAATGACTCTGTTCGGCTGCTGATCTCAGCCAAGTGTCGCGCCTATCGGAAGAACACGTGGTTTCCGATCTTGACTGTAACCGGGCGAGATCTAACCCACTGGTTGGCTGTCTTTTGGGGGTTGTAGAAGCCGGTCGCTCCTAACGAAGGATCCCACCCTGCCAGCGCTGCATCAGTCGCCTTGAAGGCCTCAACACCAGCCGGGTTGTTAATGGTGCCGTTCAGCACCGGCTCATACTGATAGTATCTGCCAAGGACAACTTGATATATCACTGCAGGTATTGTGTTTGGATACTCGGGACTGGCAATTCTGTTGAGCACAGTCGCTGCGACTGCTACCTTGCCTTCATATATCTCTCCTCCTGCTTCTGCCTGCACTAGCCTTGCGAGGAGGTCTCTATCGCTCTCACTGACCTGCGTCTTGGAGCTGCCGTTGTTTGGAATCGTCAAGGCCTGTCCGACGTAGATGGTGTCAGACTTCAGGTTGTTCGCAGCCTTCAGGCTCTGTACAGAGATCCCATGCGCCTGCGCTATCTTGTAGAGCGTGTCGCCGTTCTTGACAACGTAGGTCGATTGCCCGCCTTGGGGTGCCTTGGTGCCGCTTGTAGGAATAGACAGCTTCTGGCCTGGATAGATATAGTCGCTAGTCAAGCCGTTGGCTGACTTCAGTTGGGCGACACTCACCCCGTGACGCTGTGCGATGATATACAGACTGTCGCCTGGGCGCACAGTATAGCTGTTGCCGGGCGAGCTGTTCGCAGGCTTGATGACTAGGACCTGTCCGGGGTAGATGTTGTCAGACTTCAGTCCGTTGGCAGACTTGATTGAGCTGATAGTAACGCCGTACTGTTGTGATATCTTGTATAGGGAGTCTCCCGGCCTGACTGTGTGCGTTGTGTTCGCTAGTACCTGCTGGGAAGTCAGTGCCAGTGAGAGCACAGATACGGCAACTGCTACTACAGCTGATCTTACTGCTTGTTTCAGCAACAATTAACCCCTCCATCAAGATTGGTTGTTCTGGAACGCAGCTTCAGATCATCAACAGAATTCACAAAGACAGATGCCATTGCTAGGACTGGATTACACCACCTGATTCGACAGAAACTCGATATCCTCCTTTGGTAAGTGATGGAGGAATCCCAGCTAGAATGGCATTTGACGCATCTAGCGACCTTGCTCTTAGGAAGCAATTCGATGTAATGTGCTCAAAAATGTGCACGATATGGTTGACTGTCCATTCACTGAAGCCTAGAATACAGGTTGACAGCATTAAGCTCTGTTTCTCGGGTGCAAACTGACAGTGATGCAGCCGCTACTTGATCAACATATAGGGGGATCTCGCGATGAAGCTATTGACGATTGACGATGCCATAAATATGACAAGGTCGGAACTCAGGAAGCTCTATGCAGACTATGTAAACCCTGCGTATGTGCGGCTGCTAGGTCTGGTCAATATAGACCGGCACTTCGTCCGAGCTAGCGGGGTAAGCATCTGGGACGAAGACGGAATGGAATACTACGACTTCCTAGGCGGGTTCGGCTCACTCAACTTTGGCCACAACCCTGTTGAGGTTTTTGAAGCGATCGAGAGAGTGAAGCAGAGCCCGAGCTTGATAAAGGCCGATCTGAATCCCTTTGCTGCAGTTCTGGCCCACAATCTGGCGCAGATCCTGCCTGGAGACCTATCGAGGTCCTTTTTCTGTAACAGCGGGACAGAGGCTGTTGAGGGAGCCCTGAAAACCGCAAGAATCGCAACTAGCAAGCCTGGAATCGTCTACTGTAACGGATCCTTTCATGGAAAGAGCATGGGGGCGCTCTCAGTCACAGGCAGGGTCAAGTACCAACGGTACTTCGAACCGCTGATTCCTGAATGCCATATGGTGCAGTACGGCGACATTGAGGATCTAGAACGCGTCTTGCAGACGGACAATATCGCCGCGTTTATCGTAGAGCCTATCCAGGGTGAGGGCGGTATCATCGTGCCGCCTGAGGGATATCTCAAGCAGGCCCGTGAGCTCTGCACCCGTCATGGAGTCTTGATGATAGTGGACGAGATTCAGACCGGGTTTGGGCGGACAGGCAAGCTGTTCGCTTGCTTGGAGGAGGATGTCGTGCCTGACATCATCTGCCTGTCCAAATCGCTCAGCGCCGGCGTAATTCCGATCGGCGCGTTTGTGACGACTCCTGAGATCTGGGATAGGGCTTACGGTACGATGGAGACTGCGCTGTTGCACACATCGACGTTTGGCGGCAACACATTCGCTTGCGCTGCAGGCATGGTCGCGATACAGCTGGCCGTAGAAAAAAACGTGTCGGACAACGCTAGAGAGATGGGAGAGGTCCTGATAAACGGGTTAAGAGAACTGGCCTCCAAGTACTCGCTTATCAAAGAAGTCCGCGGCAGGGGCCTGATGGTCGGTGTGGAGTTCGCACAGCCGGAGGGGCTGGCCAACAGGCTGACAGGCGGGTTGGCGGCCTCGCTGTCTCACGAGTACGTAGCCTCCCTGGTAGCAGGCGAGCTGCTGAACAAGCACAGGATTGTGACGGCTTACACTCTGAACAACCCCAACGTGATAAGGCTGGAGCCACCTTTGATCGTTGAGAGGTATCACATTGACGCGCTGCTCAACGCGTTGGATGAGATTCTGTCGAGGAATAAGGGTT
Organism: uncultured Clostridia bacterium; assembly: GCA_900016865.1. Taxonomy (GTDB): domain Bacteria; phylum Bacillota; class DTU014; order DTU014; family DTU014; genus DTU014. The sequence goes on from FIZI01000013.1 coordinate 26,220, forward strand.
TGTTGGGATTAGCCGTAAGTACCGCAAAGACTGCAGTCAAATCCCTGTTTAAGAGGAAGTAGTAGAGCGCAGAGTGACAGCGCAGCACCGGAGAGAAGTGTTTCAAAAACCGGACTGCGGACTTGTCCAGTTGCGCTGTAACCTGGAATCTTCGGTTTAAACTGGTTGATTGAGTTGTGGTTTCCTGTCGCTCATGTTATACTAGAATCTGTGCGCTTAGTGGGTTCTGTGATTGATCGGGAGGTGAATGTCCCTAGCCATATTGGGGATGAGCCACAATGATAGACGCCTTACAGGAAGGACTCAAAGTAGCTATCTTGGGCATGGGAGTGGTCTTTGCCGCTCTTGGTGCCCTCGCTTTTGTACTGCGGTTGTTCGGAGTCTTTTTGCGCAGAACAGATCATATGCAGGCACCTGATGACGCAACGACTCCTCAGGGTAGCGTAGCGGTCCAAACCGATACTTCCCCGGAGCTCGCAGCGGTTGTTGCGGCTGTCTTGGCTGCTCTTAACTGCTCCGAAGGCTCGGTCAGAGTTACTAGTGTGTCACGGGCTGACAAGTGAGTGCGACACATCGAAGCTCCTTTTGAGAAGGGAGCCGGGGTGTCATGACATATGCTCTAGCGTACAAGGAGGAGACAAGAACGTGAAGCGGTTTCGAGTTACGGTCAATGGCAATCAATACGATGTAGTGGTCGAGGAGATTCAAGGCGGACAGATGCCGAAGAGCGAGGCTGCAGTCGCGAGTCTTGCGTCCGAGCGTGCAAGTGCCGCTGTCCATGCTCCCAATGGCCAAGACACCGCCCCTGCCGGTAAGGGGACTCAGGTGAAGGCGCCTCTGGCTGGGACCATACTCTCTGTCAAGGTGTCTGTAGGCAGCGTTGTCAAGAGAGGCGACGTCCTGGTAACGCTTGAGGCGCTCAAGATGGAGAATGAGATCCAGGCTCCCGTAGATGGAACTGTGAGTTATGTGGGAGTATCCGAGGGGCAAAACGTTGAGGTCGGAGCTGTGCTCGTAGCTATTGAGTAACGCTCAGAAGGGGCATGCATGCACGCATGCAGGAGTGTACAGGGAGGCTGTAGTTGCAGATGCTTGAGGCAGTACGGGAGTTCCTTGCAAGCACAGGTTACGCTCACCTAATCCAAGGCTTTGTGAGCGAAGGTGCCTGGAAGGAACTCGTCATGATTCTACTGGCTTGCTTCCTACTATACCTGGCGATAAAGAAGGAGTATGAACCGCTTCTCTTGGTTCCGATTGCCTTTGGTATGATTTTGATCAATCTGGGACCTACCGGGCTTATGGATGAGCCTAAAGATGGCGTTGTGGGAGGCCTGCTCCACTATTTGTATCAAGGTGTCAAGCTCGGGATATACCCGCCACTGATATTTCTTGGGATAGGGGCTATGACTGACTTCGGTCCACTGATAGCCAACCCCTCAAGTCTATTGCTCGGCGCAGCCGCTCAACTTGGCATTTTTCTGACTTTCCTTGGGGCGCTGGCGATGGGGTACATGCCGCAGGAAGCAGCTTCGATAGGCATCATCGGAGGTGCTGACGGCCCGACTGCGATCTTCCTCACTTCGAGGCTAGCTCCAGATCTACTCGGGCCAATCGCAATTGCCGCCTATTCGTACATGGCGCTTGTTCCAGTGATTCAGCCGCCGATCATGCGGGCACTGACTACGCGCGAAGAACGGACCATCGTAATGGAGCAGCTGCGACCTGTAAGTCGCGTTGAGAGGATAATCTTCCCCGTCATCGTCGCGATCTTGGGGATACTGCTGGTGCCAGACTCTGCTGCGCTATTGGGCGCACTGATGCTGGGCAACCTGTTCCGAGAGTGCGGCGTTGTCGAGAGGTTGTCTAAGACTGCGCAGAACGAACTGATCAACATACTGACTATATTCATCGGGTTCACAGTAGGTGCTACCGCGACTGCAGAGAGCTTCTTAGACCCGAAGACAATAGGCATTTTCATCCTAGGGGTCCTAGCATTTTCTCTTGGCACGGCTGGAGGGGTACTCTTGGGCAAGCTGATGTGCAAGCTATCGGGCGGCAAGATCAATCCCCTTATTGGTGCTGCCGGAGTTTCGGCTGTGCCGATGGCTGCGCGAGTGGCGCAGAGAGAGGGGCAGCGTGAAGACCCCAGCAATTTCCTGCTCATGCATGCAATGGGCCCGAACGTCGCTGGCGTTATAGGCTCCGCTATAGCCGCCGGAGTTCTCTTGTCGCTATATGGCTAGTGCAAGCACTAGGGCTTGTGGCTTGTGTGCCTGCCCTCTGATTGCACGGCAGGCACTCAGATCTGCGAGAAGAAAGAGGGTGCTGCGATGTCTCGCAAAACCGGAATCACTGAGACGATTCTAAGAGATGCTCATCAGTCTCTGATGGCGACGAGAATGAAGACTGACGACATGCTGTCTATCGCCGAGAGATTGGATGATGTTGGATATCATTCGCTGGAGATGTGGGGAGGAGCCACGTTTGACTCGTGTCTGAGATACCTCAACGAGGACCCCTGGACGCGGCTGCGTAGGCTCAAGGCGTACATCAAGAAGACTCCGCTTCAGATGCTCCTCAGAGGCCAGAACCTGCTCGGGTACTGGCACTACCCAGACGATGTGGTAAAGAAGTTCTGCCAAAAGGCAATAGAAAACGGCATCGATATCATCCGGATATTCGATGCACTCAACGATACTCGAAATATCGAGGTCGCGCTTCGGGCGACGAAGGATGCAGGCGGCCATGCGCAGGCGTGCATATCGTTCACGTTGAGCCCCGTCCATGATACAGACTCGTATGTGCGTTTGGCGAAAGAATTCGAGAAGATGGGTGCTGACTCGATTTGCATCAAAGATATGGCAGGGCTGCTCAGCCCAACTCGTGCCGCTGAGATAGTTCGTCGCTTCAAGGAAGAGACGAAACTCCCGGTGCAGCTGCACTGCCACTACACGAGCGGCATGGCTCCGATGACCTACCTCAAGGCCATAGAGGCTGGCTGCGACGTCATTGATACTGCTCTGTCGCCCTTTGCCTTTGGTTCATCTCAGCCTGCCACAGAGGTTATGGTAGCAGTGCTGAAGGAGACTGAGTTTGATACCGGGATCGACCTCGGTCTACTGCACGAGCTTGCTGCGCATTTTGAGAAGGTCAAGAATGCAAACCCGGATCACGTCGCTCCTATAAAGATGACTCCTGAGGTCCTGACCTATCAGATACCCGGAGGGATGCTCTCGAACCTGAGGTCCCAGCTCGCTGCCCAGGGTATGCTAGACAAGTGGGATGCTGTGCTGGAGGAGGTGCCTAGGGTCAGAGAGGAATGCGGATATCCGCCTCTTGTCACTCCGATGAGCCAGATCGTTGGCACTCAGGCCGTCCTCAATGTGGTGACGGGAGAGAGATATGCCATTAAGTCCAAAGAGCTGAAGGACTATCTCAAGGGTAGATATGGCAGGCCTCCCGGACCCATCGATGAGGAGTTCAGAAGGTCGATAATCGGAGATGAAGAGGTGATCACAGTTAGGCCTGCAGACTTGCTCGAGCCCGGCCTCGAAAAGGCGGAGCAAGAGATCAAGCAGTACATCACCAAGGAAGAGGACATTCTGACGTACATCCTTTTCCCTGAACAAGCGCTGGCCTTCTTCAAGAGGCGACAAGAGGCCGGATGCGCCTGATCTCTACGCTGCAGTTTGTAGGTTGGTGATCATTTGGGGACTCTGATCAATGTTGTTGCAATAGTGATCGGGTCGACGCTTGGCTTGGTTTTTCACGCGAGCCTTTCACAGAGGATTCTGTCGACAGTGATGCAAGCGGTCGCCATCTTTGTGATGTTCATTGGGCTGCAGATGACTTTCTCAGCTGATTTCACTGCTATCAGCCGCTTCTTCATCATTGACGGAATCCTCGTCGTCCTTGTGTGCCTGGTTGTCGGCGCGATCATTGGCAGTTTGCTTGACTTGGAGAGCCGGCTTGATGTTCTTGGCAGAGCTATCGAAGCGAAGTTTAGTCACAGTTCAGGAGATCAGCAGGCCGGCTCCGGGCTATTTGCCAAAGGTTTTGTGGTCGCAAGCTTGCTCTTTTGCGTCGGGCCAATGGCTGTGGTTGGAGCGATTAGCGATGCACTCCTTGGAGACGTGACGACTCTGAGCACAAAGGCTGTGCTGGACGGTGTTGCCAGTATTGCTCTTGCCTCTACGCTCGGAGTCGGCGTCCTGTTCTCTGCTGCGGCCGTACTGCTGTATCAGGGGGCTATTACCCTCCTGGCATCTGTGCTTCAGTCTGTTCTATCTGACCCGGTCATTCAAGTCATGCAGGGCGTCGGCGGCTTGTTGGTGTTTGGCATAGGTATCAATCTATTGGGTGTCGCCAAGGTAAGAGTCGGTGATCTCCTGCCTGCTTTGTTTGTAGTCTTTGTACTCATTGCCGTACGTGCTGTAGCCTTTTCTGTTGTCCCGGTCTAACTGTGCGAGAAGCATCTCTGGGTTCGTCTGTGGCTGAAGGCATTTCCTTCCCACACAAGCCACTGCTACAGGAACTTCATCTACACTAATACCCAGGCTTTCTATAGCGGCTCTGTCTATGTTGATATCAAGCGGAACTACTGCAAATTGCGGACGGACTGTTGAGTGGAGAACCCTTAAGAAACTCTTCGCTTCTACTCCATCCGCCTCCGAGAAACAGCCTGCCACCGTCACTCTGGTCCATGGACGCAGGACGTCTTGGACTGCTAGTGCGAACTCGGCAGCCATTGCACCATATGACTCTACCGAATGCTTGAGTCTGGAGAGGATCTGCCTAGCGGCCTTTTTGAGGTCGTCCCTTTCGAGTATGACACTGGCAGTCGACAATGCGGAGGCAGCTCTAGCATTCTCGTGGAAGTCGTACCGTTTGCCCAGCAGCGTCCGCGTCTGGGCTGGGTCCGGGGGGATGTCAAATAGAAGGCCGTGCTCGCCAACGTATCGGTTCATGATCAGGCTGATCACGTGGGCGGCGTCATCTCGCCACCTACTATCGCCTGTAACAGAGTAGAGATAGAAACACATGTCGATAAACCGAAGTTGATCGTCTAGAGTCAGGGGATATTTCCTCTCGCCGGTGTCCCTATCAAGATAGTGGTAGACACCGACCTCAGGGTCATACAGCTTGGAACGAAGAGTGTCTGCGACTGTTAGCGCCAGGCTCAGCTGTGATTCATCACCTGTGACCGTCCATACATTCAGCACGGCACGCACTGCGAGAGCGTTCCATCCAGTATATACATTTGGGTCTATGTATGGGGCCTTCATTCTGCGGCGCCCGTCAGCGTCCATGGAGTAGTAGGCCTCGTCGGCGTCCTGGGAGCCGCAGAATGAAGGCGGGCGTCGTTGGAACAACCGCACTTCGAGGTATCTCAGTGTGTTGAGTGCCGTCTGCAGCAGCGTCTCCTCTCGCGTCAACTTGTACGCGTCAATGAGCAGGTTTAGGAGGAGACTGTTGTCTTCAAGCATCTTTTCAAAATGAGGGATTTGCCAGTTACGGGTAGTAGAATACCTAAAGAAGCCACCTTCTACCTGGTCGTATATTCCGCCACCAGCCATTGACAAGAGAGTGTTGGTCAGGATTTCACCCATCTGCGGGTTGCCCGTGAGTATGTAGTCGACCATAGCAAGGCGCAGAGCCTCTACCATTGGGAATTTCGGTTGAGTCCCAAATCCCCCATAAACTGCATCGTATCCGTCAATGAGATCGTCTCTTATCCACTCGTACGTATCCCACAGCTTCCCGTCGTCTACGTAGGTGTCTCCATCCGGGCTCTCAATGCGTCCCCACTCCAGTTGGTCAATGCCGTCATAGTCGTCTGGGTCGTGTGTATACGGGCCTACACCCATGTCGACTGCGCCGCGGGAGACCGCTGACAAGGCCTCTCTCAGGAGACGCTTCATTCGAGGGGCAGGGATGTAGGTCCCTCCTGTAAGGATGTTGCCGTCCGGAGTTAGTAGGGCTGTAGTCGGCCAGCCGCCCATGTTGTAGCGGGCGTCCACGTCCGGCCTCTGATCAGTGTCGACTCTGATCGGAATGAAGCTTGAGTTGATAGTGTCAATCACTTCTCTATCTGAGTATGTTGTTTCGTCCATCACGTGGCACCAATGGCACCATACTGCCGAGATGCTCAGCAGGACAAGGCGATTCTGCTCGCGGGCTGCCTTAAACGCCTCATCGTCGAAGTCGCGCCAATGGATCTCGTGTGCTTGGTTAGGTCTTGGGGAAAATCGAAATCGAGTAGGCACTGATCACCCTGCTCCAGTCCAACCGCCACAGCATCTGCAGCGAGTCTGCCCTTTAAGCAGCTCCTATGGGTTATGTTGACCTTCCGACTCTGACTCTATTCCCCATTGAGACGCGGATGTCAGCGCAGGCATGAATGGTTCCAGGAACCCCGAATCTAGGACTGCAATGTATAGACTCCTTCATTCTGGCCCATACTGGATGTCGGAATGGAGGGGTTGCAGATGAGGAAGCTAGGGTATAAGGCGACGGTAGATTCAGAATCTTTCGAGAGATCCCGCCAAGCCGTTATCGACGGAAGAAGGCAGTGGGAGCGAAAGGTCAGGCGTAGTAAGCTGGTCCTTGTGTTCTGGGGCGTGTGTTTGCTTCTGGGCATCATTATCGGAGTAGTTGCCGGCGTAGGATCTGCGGACTTCAGTACGGGCGCACCTACTGTTTTTGGGGTTGTTGTTGATGAAAATGGTTTTCCAGTTGCTCGTGGAGTCGTCTACGCCTTCTCGGACGAACACGGCTTAGTTGCCTCCGAGCGGATCGGGGAGGATGGGCGTTACGAGGTGGCTCTTCCGGAGAGAGTCAAGCTGCTTAGGTTTGAAGCTCCGGGATTTCAGCCTGAGCTGCGCACTGTCTCAGTGTGCGCGCAGGCTGCCCATCGTCTAGATGTGGTGCTAGAGCGCACTACTTCTACGATAACAGGGATCGTCGTTGACCCGGTCGGTGTTCCCATTGACGATGCACGCGTCGTAGTCTTTAGCCAAGACCATGGAGCGTGCGTAACCTCAGCCGAGACTGGCAGTGACGGGCGATTCTGTGTGGACGTAGCACCGGGACTGCACGGTATCAGCGCGCGGTCTGACCTATGCGTTTTTGACCCAATGACTGTGGCTGTAGTTGAGGGAGAGCAGGCCGAAATACGACTGGTTGGCATGCCTGCATCGGTCAGGGTTTCGGGCACAGTGCTCACCAAAGACGGTGTTCAGGTGGGCGATGCGAAAGTCTCGATATACACTTTGAGCGGGCGGTTTGTCTGCAGCACCAAGTCAGACTCGAATGGCTGTTTTGTTACACATCTATCGCCGGGTGTCTGGGGAATCAAGGTGTGGAAGGACGGGTGGACTCACCTCTGCTCGGAGGTATTGGTCGAGCAGGGGGCAGTTGACGTGAACTGCGAGGTAGTCGTTCACCGCGCTGACGCAACAGTATCCGGCATTGTCCTCAACAGCGACGGTGAGCCGCTTGCTAATGTTTGGATAGAGGTGACTGATGCGAACACGGGACAATGGGCCACTACTACGCAGACCGACGAGTCAGGAAGGTTTCGCTTCGAAACGGCTGAAGGCGACTGGGCTCTCTCCTTGATAGCTGACGGATACACCCGGACTCGTGTTGAGGTGAGCGCCGAACCGCTCTCACAGGCTCAGGGTGGCGAACCGACGATGGATTCTGCATCATCACACTTAGCGACCGAGGCAGGAAATGTCGACGACTTAATCGTAGTAGTTATGCAGCCGAGCGATGCCGGGTTGGTGTGAAGTGGTGAGGGAACCAGTTAACAGGCATCTGCGTCTATTTGTAATGTAGAAAAGAAGGAGCCGTAAGACTCAGTCTCAAGGAGCAAAGCAGCACGAAGAGTAGCAAGTGGGTGGGTCAGAGGGGGAGTAGTGTTGGTATCTAGGCCTCAGTTATCGGATAAGGTGAAAACTGAGCTGATCGAGTGGGCGAAGTGCATAGCCGCAGCGGTTGCCATAGCAGTGTTCATCATGGTGTTTATTGGCCGCAGTACGGTTGTAGACGGCAGCTCTATGGAACCCACGCTGTCTGATAGAGACAGGCTGTGGCTTGACAAACTGACTTACAGGTTCTCGGAGCCTCGTAGAGGTGACATAGTAGTATTTGACATGCCGGGGGAGAAATACATAAAGCGAGTAATAGGGCTCCCAGGTGAGCGGGTTTGGTCCGAAGACGGAGTGGTATATGTTGACGGAAAGCGCCTCGAAGAGGACTACGTACTTGATCGGATCAGAAGAGGCGGCGATTTTGGCCCGGTGACAGTTCCTGAAGGCTCAGTCTTTGTCCTCGGAGACAATCGCAACAACAGCGATGACAGCAGGGGTTCAGTTGGGATGCTCGACATCGATAGGATTATCGGCAAGGTCGTTTTCAGGTATTATCCGCTGACAGAGATCGGAGTAGTCGGTTTTGAGTATGATGGTGATTGACCGATTGACATGATCCAGTCCCTGTGCTATAGTGTTTCTACAAGGGATATTCAGTCACAGTCAGCCCTGGATTGGACTGACTGCATGAAGTCGTCTCTTGAGATTCAGGGCGCGGACGTGGCTCAGCTGGTAGAGCATCGGCTTCCCAAGCCGAGGGTCGCGGGTTCGAATCCCGTCGTCCGCTCCATTTTTCTTTCTTGTGCCGATGTGGCTCAGCTGGTAGAGCAGCTCACTCGTAATGAGCAGGTCGTCGGTTCGAGTCCGACCATCGGCTCCAAACTAGAAGCCCCTTTGGGGATCACCCAGAGGGGCTTTTCTCATCGCTGTTGCGATCCCTGGACAGTCCAACAAACCCGCCAGTGGCATGGTTCAAAGTATAGGCCGCTTTCGGTCCAGACACTGCCTGGTGTATACTTGTACTGGATTCCAGAATGGCGCGTTGTAGGATCCGAACGGATTGTTCTCAACTGAAGCGAAAAGGTGGGGTGACAATGAGCGATACCGAGCGGTTTAACTCTGGAGCCTGGGGAGATTTGGGTGGCGGCTACTACCGGAACCCTGTCCTAATGGCGGATTTCTCCGACCCGGATGTCATAAGGGTTGGGGAGGACTTCTACATGGTGTGCTCTGAGTTTCACTACATGGGCATGCCAGTGCTGCACTCAAACGATTTGGTCAACTGGACGATCATTGGCCAAGTCTACGACAGGCTGGATATCGATCCCCGATATGACCGGATGGACGGCTATGGTGCAGGTAGTTGGGCCCCTGCGATTCGGTATCACAACGGGCTGTTCTACGTCTATTTCTGCACTCCGAATGAGGGGCTCTATATGAGCACTGCGCGCGACCCGTCAGGCCCATGGTCACCTCTTCATGAGGTAAAGCGAGTTAGTGCATGGGAGGATCCATGTCCGTTCTGGGATGATGATGGGAACGCGTATCTCGGGCGCAGCATTACAGGCGCAGGCCCGATAGTCATACATAGAATGAGCCTCGACGGAAAGCGGCTTCTGGATGAGGGCGTTATCGTTTATGTTGGAAAGACCGCTGAAGGGACGAAGATCTACAAGAAAGACGGGTACTACTATTTGATCATACCTGAAGGCGGAGTCAGTACGGGCTGGCAAACAGCACTTCGCTCAAAGAGCATCTACGGGCCCTATGAGCGCCGCGTCGTGTTGCAGCAGGGAAGGACAGAGATCAATGGCCCTCATCAGGGCGGGCTGGTGGATACTCCGTCAGGCGAGTGGTGGTTCATGCACTTCCAGAGCTCCGGCGCCAAAGGCAGAGTGTGTCACTTGCAGCCGGTTCAGTGGGTTGATGGTTGGCCGATAATGGGATCGGATTGCGAGCCGGTCTCGGTATTCCGCAAGCCAGAAGTCAGCACCAAGAGAGTCGAAGTACTGCAGACGTCTGACGATTTCAGCAGCACTAAGCTTGGCCTTCAGTGGCAGTGGAACCACAATCCAGTGGATGACCACTGGTCACTGACTGAAAGGCCGGGGTACTTGCGGATACGTGCAATGAAGGCATGTGGCATCAGGACCGCTCGTAACACAGTTACCCAGAAGCTGATTGGGAACAAAGGCGTGATTACAGTAGAGCTTAGCATTGCAGGGATGGCAACCGGCCAGCAGGCGGGCTTGACTTATCTCGGTGCGGACTTCGACAACTGGATTGGCGTAGAGAAAGACGACAGCGGCGTCCGTATAAGCTCAGTTACCGCAGGGACTCACTGTCACGGCCCTGCTGTTGACTGTGATACAGTGTGGCTCCGCACACAGTACGATTTCGAAGGCTCTACGCTGATGTACTTTAGTGTAGACGGCATCCGCTTCTGGCAGCTGGGTGGGGAATGCCAGCTGACTTTTGGTTTTTGGAAGGGAGCCAGAGTCGGCTTGTTCACATACAACAAGAGCTGCGATGGGGGCATAGCAGACTTCGCTCGGTTTACGTACGAACACGATGGCCCGTCAATGCAAGAGTAGTGCAGCTGGTGGACAAGTGCGTTCATATCCTAGGCTCTTGGTTCGCGTGTTTGGTTCAGCGATCTTCGTTTATCTGATCCAAGGGATCAGCATGAGCGGACTGAGAGGGTAGATCTGCGCTTTGGTCGCGCATCATCTCCAGGCGGGTTTAGCTCGTGTCCGATGGAGTGAAGCTGGGGACTCATAGCTGAGGATAGGAGTTAGGGGCGAGGAAACTCGCCCTTATGCGTTGGCTTGAAGTATCTGTTGTGATATAGATATAATAGAACAGATCCAGAGGCATATTATATCGAAGCTAGCAGGCATTTGCGGTCGAATCGCGTACAGCCGCGACACTCGCTAGCACAGGGGGAGATATGTTATGGCTGAGCCCATACCATTTGTGATTGAGCAGGGTTCACATGGAATAAGAGCCTTTGACATCTATAGCCGCCTGCTCAAGGACCGCATTGTCTTTGTCAACGGTCCGATAGATACTGAGATGAGCCGGCTGGTGGTCGCACAGATACTTTATCTCGCCAGTGAGTCCAAAGAGAAACCCATAGATCTCTACATCAATTCTCCCGGCGGAGAGGTCTCGGCCGGCATGTCGATATTTGACATCATGCGCAACGTGCCGTGTGACGTTAACACGTACTGCGTAGGTATGGCCGCGTCTATGGCAGCAGTGCTGCTAGCCGCAGGCGACAAGCGCTTCGCTTTGCCCAATGCGGAGATCATGATTCATCAGCCTCTGGGCGGGGCAAGAGGGCCCGCAGCAGACATAGAGATTGAGGCGAAGTGGATCATAAAGACGAAGGAGAAACTGGAGCGCATTTTGTCGGACTTGACAGGCCAGCCTCTTGATAAGGTCAAGAGAGATACTGACCGTAATTTTTGGATGAGCGCTGAGGAGGCAAAGGAATACGGCCTAATAGATGAAATAGTGGTCCCAACAAAGCCTAGGGCCAGGCAAAGCATGTAGATACACGATCTGCTGAAGGAAGTGCAATCATGACGAACGTGTTTGACACACTGCGAGAGCGAGGGTTTGTACAGCAGACGAGCCACGAAGATAAGCTGGCTGCTCTGCTTGCGGAGGAGAAGGTTACTGCTTACGTAGGATTTGACCCAACTAGTGACAGCCTGCACGTGGGACACTTGCTTCCTTTGATGGCTTTGGTTCATCTCGGACGCGCCGGGCATCGGCCCATAGCTCTCATCGGCGGCGGGACTGCCATGATCGGCGATCCTAGCGGCCGGACCGAGCTCCGAAAGATGATGTCGAAGGAGACAGTGAACTCCAACTTCGAGGGTATCAAAAAGCAGCTTCAGGAAATCCTGTCGCGTAATTCCATTGATATGGTGATCCTCAATAATGCTGATTGGATTTGGGATCTCAACTATATCGATTTTCTGCGAGAGATTGGGTCGCAGTTTTCTGTCAATAGGATGCTCACAGCGGAGTGTTTCAAATCCAGGCTGGAGCGGGGCCTTTCATTCATTGAGTTCAACTATATGCTCCTTCAAGCGTACGACTTCTTGAAACTCTACAGAGACTACGGGTGCAGGCTGCAACTTGGAGGAGACGATCAGTGGTCCAACATTCTTGCAGGTGCTGACCTGATTCGCCGCCTTGAACAAGCCGAAGCCTATGTGCTCACTATTCCGCTTCTGACGACGAGTTCAGGCAAGAAGATGGGCAAGACCGAGGCGGGCGCCGTATGGCTGGATTCCAACAAGACTACCCCGTATGAGTTTTACCAGTATTGGCGCAACTGCGATGACGCGGATGTAGAGAAACTACTTGCTCTGTATACGCTCCTTCCCATGGATGAGGTCAGGGCATTGGGCGCGCTCGAGGGCGAGGAGATCAACAGAGCAAAACAGATTTTGGCGTTTGAAGTCACCAAGTTTGTACATGGGGAGACTGAGGCCCAAAAGGCACAAGACGCTGCACTCGCACTGTTTGGAGCCGGCGGAAGCACCGAGTCCGTGCCGGTAAGCGAGATATCCAGGGATAGGGTCGCTGTTGGTATAGACTTGGGAGAGCTGATGAGCGAGGTCGGACTCTCAAGTTCCAATAGCGAGGCCCGCAGATTGATAGACCAAGGCGGAGTATATGTCAACGATATCCGAGTGTGCGACAGATTCCAGCAAGTTACACTGTCAGACGTCAAGGACGGTAAGATAGTCCTGAGAAAGGGCAAGAAGACCTATCGCATCGTGAGGGTCATCTAACAGCGTTTTTCTAGCGGATTGCGAGCTAATCTCTCGGAGGTGTGTCCTGATGTCCAAAACAAAGGCCTTTCTTGCGTTTGATATGGGCGCAGAGAGCGGGCGGGCGATTGTCGGATCGTTTGACGGCACCCGTCTTGAGCTAAACGAAGTGCACAGATTCTCCAATGATCCGGTCAGAATCGGCGATACCCTTTACTGGGACATACTGCGCCTCTTCTATGAGACCAAGAAAGGATTGGCTGCAGCTGTGCACGAATACGGGGAGTCTATATCGTGCATTGGTATAGATACCTGGGGAGTTGACTTCGGGCTGCTCGATCGATCGGGCGAGCTGTTGGCCAACCCAGTGCACTACCGCGACTCGCGGACCGACGGTATGCTCGATGAGGCTTTTAAGATAATGCCCAGATCGGAGATCTTTCGGCATACCGGCATCCAGATCATGCAGATCAATACACTGTACCAGCTGTTGGCAATGAAAAAAGCGGGGTCGCCGCTCCTTAACTTGGCAGACAAGCTGCTCTTCATACCGGGTTTGCTTTCATACTTCCTCACCGGCGTCAAGAACACTGACTCGACGGCCGCAAGCACCAGCCAGCTATACGATCCAGTGTCCAAGACATGGTCGGACGCAGTGCTAGATGCATTTGAAATACCAAAGAACATCCTGCCCGAGATCGTGGATGCAGGTACAGTAATCGGAGAGCTTCTGCCTGCGATTAAGCAGGAGATTGGGGCAGGCGATCTCAAGGTCGTGACGCCGGGCGGGCATGACACTGCGTGTGCTGTTGCTTCTGTTCCTGCTGAAAACAAGGATTACATATTCCTCAGCTGTGGCACTTGGTCGCTCATGGGGATGGAGACTGAATCGCCTGTGATCAATGATTTGACCGCCAGCTTTAACTTCACCAATGAGGGAGGAGTCTGCGGTACGATTCGGCTGCTCAAGAACATAGCAGGCCTCTGGCCGGTTCAGGAATGCAGGCGGGCCTGGGAGAGAGAGGGAGAACGTCTCAGCTATGATGAGATTACTGCAGCGGCGTCTGCAGCACCGGCGTTCAAGAGCGTTATCGACCCGGATGACGATGCTTTCCTCAATCCCGCACATATGCCGCAGGCAATACAGGAATTCTGCAAGAATACGGGCCAGCCTGTGCCTCAGTCTCGCGGAGAGATAGTTAGGGCAGCACTGGAGGGCCTGGCGCTCAAGTACCGCTTTGTCGCAGACAGGCTTGAGGCTATAGCCGGCAGGCGCCTCGACACGATTCACATGGTGGGCGGCGGTATCAAGAATAAGCTTCTGTGCCAGATGGCGGCCAGTGCGACAAAACGACGCGTGGTTGCAGGCCCATCCGAGGCTACAGCCATCGGAAATACGTTGATGCAGGCTATGGCAATAGGAGAGATCGGGTCACTCGCTGAGTTGAGGCAAGTAGTCCGGAATTCGTTTGAGACAGAGGTCTATGAACCTGCAGATTCTGCTGCATGGGATGACGCATATGCTCGCTTCCTAGAGATGCTCGAAGACAAACAAAAATAGCACAAAGCTGCAATAAGAGCAGAGATCAAGCGACGAAAACCAGGCACCACCGTTATCTCAGGGACTTGGGTGGTGCCTGTTCGCGCTAGCTATGCGGTTGATGATCGAGGTTGTGGACTTGCCAGGTTTGAGACTCAAGAGTACAAGAGGAATACCGAGCCTTTGGAGGAGATTGTACTCGGGCAGGTTGTCCGGATTGTAGTCGGCACCCTTGAAGTAGCGCGAAGGATTGATCCGTGTGATCAGATCCTCTGCAGTGGTCTCGTTGAAAATGACTACTGCTCCAACACACTCGAGCCCGGCAATCACTCTAGCTCTATCAGCCTGCGAATTTATCGGCCTATCAGGCCCTTTGAGTAGTCGGACAGACTCGTCGCTGTTAACACCGACAACTAACAGGTCGCACATGCTCCTCGCTCTCTCTAGCAAGTCGAGGTGACCGCTGTGGAGTATGTCAAAGCAGCCATTGGTAAGGCCGACTGTGCGGCCTGCCTTGCGTTGATGTCGCGAAAGGTCTTGTGCCTCATCAATGGTTATGACCTTTCTTTCGGTGCTGGCGAAATGCTGCACTTCATGCCATCTCCTCTATCCTAAACTCCATGTTCGCCTTCAGTTTGAGCGCCGTTCTGCTGTCCGTTGCCAAGAAACGATTTTCCGCGTGTACCGATGGCTTTGTAGAACATCACGCCTCCAATGACCAGGCTTGTATAATACGTAAAGAAGCGCCAGGTGCTCACAAACAGAGGCAGCCTGGCCTTTGGGACGACCGGCTGAAAGAGCAGAGCAAATCCGATCTCGGATCCTCCACTCCCCCCAGGCGTGGGTATGAAAGGCTGTATGATATTGAAGACAATCTGCGCCAAAAGAGTCCTTGCGATGGGCGGACGGATTCCAAGCCCGAGCAGCGTCACTGGAGCGATAGCCAGATAGAATCCCCAGTAGAGCAGAGTACAGACAATCGCCAGGAAAAAGGCAAGGCGAGCGTTCCTGAGCATCTCCGCGGTGTCCTGCTTAAACTGCTCGATTTCGCACGTGAGCCGTGCAGCAATGGAGTCGACCTTCTCTGGAGATACAAACCGCTTTACCACTCGTAGCCGTGAAACGCGGCGAAGCAACCCGACTAGGAGCTCCGACTTTACGATCAAAACGACCATCAGGACCGCTAGAGCAATCATTATTGCTATGGCGATGTCAATCAAGCGGTCGACCTGAGAGCTTAAGCTGTATTCTCGCTTTCTGATGTATATGTACAGTAAGGCTGGGCCCAGCAGTATTAGCAAGGCTGTAGTCAGAGCTGAGTCAATGATGCTCACAGCTGATGACCGTCCGATCGGCTGGCCCTCCTTGTGCATCAGGTACACCTGCAGAGGCAAGCCACCGGAGGTAAACGGCGTCACATGTGATACGAAGACCGCAGACATGTAGATCTCGAACAGCCGAAAATAGCCGATTGGATTCCCAAGCGCTCGAGAGAGCAAATAGAGTCTGAGCACCTTGGTACACCACGCTGCCACGGTGACGGACAGGCCGAGGAGAAGGTATTCGGGCTTGATCCTTTGTAGGGACTCGATTTCGAAGTCATTGCGGCTGAGTGCAAGTATGAACAGAATGCTTACTACGCTGATACCTATCGAAATCAACAGGCCTCTCTTGAGCGAGACCTTTGAGACAGTCTTCACGCCGTACCACCCTTGCTTATGATTGCCATTTCGTCAATACTGCGCTAGCGATGAATCCGTTATCCCATGATACGGGATAGCGGCGAGCTCAGGCTCGATGCTGGACTTGGTTCGTCTGCGAATCCGCTCTATCACCAAATGCACGGCAGACATGACCATGTCGGGGGTGATGTACGCCATGCATTCGTGTTTACACTCAAGACGCTTCAGGGACGACAGATAGAGGTATTGCAGCGGACTCGTCATCCAGTGGAAGCAAGGGCTGCACGGCAAGTTGGCAGTCACCACAGTTGACAAAGACGATGTGGGGCCGAAGTTCTCCGGATCTGTCGGGCCAAATAAAGCGATGACAGGCGTGTTCATCGCAGATGCAATGTGTTGCGGAGCAGAATCATTGCCTATAAACAAGGTGCAGCGCTCAATGAGTGCGCCCGTCTGCTTAAGCGATAGCTCTCCTGCAGCGACGAAAAATCTGGATCCGTAACGCGCGTTTTCAATGATCTCCCGAGCAAGGAGAACATCGTCATGGCCGCCAACAAGGACTACACTGGTATCTAGTTCTGTTACCAAGCGGTCAGCGACTGCAGAAAAACCCGGTGTGTCCCAACGCTTTGCTTGGAAGTTCTTGCCTCCAGGGTGGATCGCTACTGTAACACCACTTAAGTCGAGGCCGACAGACGATGCCCAGTCTTCAGTTGCCTGTCGATCTCGATCCGATATGTAGAACTCGAGCTTGCGGCTGTCCGCCGTGGCTCCAAGGGATTGAACCACCTGCAGGCAGTAATCTATCGCGTGAATGGTCCGCTTGTCAGGCACCTGTTCAGCATATAGCCATCCGAGCGTGCGAGAGTTAAAACCCACCTTGATTGAGTTTGGGAAGGCTGCAGAAAGCCAGCTGCCAACGTGAGACAGTCCGACTACCACGTCTACGCCTTCTGCGCGCAGTTTCGATGCTACTCTGGCAGCATCCAAAGCTCCAGTGCAAGTTATAAGCCTGTCTATATTCGGGTTGCCTTCAAGAACTTCGAACGACGACTGCCAGGTCATCACTGTGATCCGCGCACCCGCGAACCTGCGCCTAAGAGCTGCTAATGCCGGGGTGCCGAACAAGGCGTCTCCTATCGGACATAACTGCAGGACGAGTATTGAAGAGGGACAGTCGAGCGATTGACAGCCACTCTCATTCATTGGTTATCACACAGCTTTCAGATACTAGACATCTACGGCGATTCTAGCCTATATCAATATAGGCAGAATATCTGGCTGCGCGCCAAAAGGCAACCGCGCAGGTTACTTCCGTTTATACTTCTAGATATCGTAACTAAAACCTTCTTCACCATATTCTTAGATTGTCCGCCAAGTGAACAGCCAATCCGCTGGAAACCGAGTTACGGCTTAGGGAGCGGAGAGGGGTGGATCTATGGTCCTCGTCGCCTGGCGTTGGCTTCGCAGGGGGCGATGTGAGGTCTCCTCCGCTTGCCGTTCGCTCCGCCGTCCTGGCTTCGCTCACTCTGAGAGAGGCAACTCTCCGTCATCCTGACTCCGAGTTGCCTCAACAGTCGCGGAAGTAGGTTTTCGGCAGGATGAGTTCAGGTTTCGGAGAAACCAAAGCATCGATTATTATATGTAGGGTGCCGGTCTTGGCGAGATTTCCAGATTGGAGACGGTGAGTCATGAGATGGCCTGCGTTTCTACGCAGATCGGAGGAGTCTATAGCCCGGGCGAACGGTATTTACCTGCGCCCTGTAAGGGTAAGTGACGCACGCCAGTACGCCACGCTTTTGCAAGAAAACCGTGAGCTGTTGGAGCCGTTTGAGCCCGTGCGGCCGCCCAGTTACTACACAGAGGCCTACCAGAGAGCTGTGCTCAAGGAAGCCGTCGAGTCCTACAAAGACGGTTCTGGGTACATGTTTGCCGTAGTTCTAGACAGCCATGGCATCATCGGCCGAGTGGGCCTGTCAGGCGTTTTTAGAGGAGCCTTCCAGAGCTGCTTCATTGGCTACTTTATTGATCACCGCTTTACTCGCAGGGGCTATGCCACGTGGGCGGTAAAAAACACCGTTGCGTTTGCCTTTGACAAAGCAGCGCTGCACCGGGTGGAGGCATCAGTGATGCCTTGCAATGTTGCCTCTCAGAGGGTACTAGAGAAGTCCGGTTTTAGGCGTGAAGGACTAGCACGCAATTACCTGAGAATCCAGGGTAAATGGGAAGATCACTACATATATGCTATAACAGTCGAAGATAAGATAGGTGAGAGCGTGGACAGAGGAGGCGGAGAGTATTGCTGATCGACTACCACGTTCATCTTCAGCCGGATTCACATAAAGGCCGATGCAAATACGACATGGACAATCTCGACGAGTACCTGCGCTGTGCCAGCGCAGCTGGGATAGATGAGATCGGTATAACCGAACACTCCAACAGGTTCTTCGAGTTTTTGCCCACATTTGCTCCTGTGCTGGACAAGGCTGAATCAATACCGGCGATCAGCCGGTGGATACGAGAAGGATGTACTGAGACTTTAGACGAGTACGTGCGGTTTCTTCAGGAAGCCAAGCGTACTGGCCGTCCTGTAAAGGTCTCGGTGGAGGTTGACTACATCCCCGGCCAGGAGTCTTTGATAGCCGACATACTATCGGATTACCAGTTTGACTATGTCTTGGGATCAGTCCACTTCATCAATGCATGGGCAGTGGATTACTCTGCTGAATTTGGCTGGCCTGATAAGTCGGTAGATGACGTGTTCAGGCAGTACTTCGACATTGTAATCCAGGCGGTAGAGTCCGGGCTATTTGACTGCATCGCCCATCCGGATTTGGTCAAGAAATTGGGCTTTGTCCCCAGCATTGACCTCACACCCTATTACGAGACAGTAGCTAAAGCCATGAAAAAAGCAGATGTTGCCTACGAAGTGAGCACAGCCGGCCTCTTCAAGCCTGTTGGAGAGGTATACCCGTCTCCTGAGTTCATAAGCGTCATGCACAGCTACTGTGTTCCATTTGTCTTTTCATCGGACGCCCATAGCCCCGAGCAAGTAGGAAGGCAATTCGAGGTCAGCCTTGAGACTGTGCGCCAGGTAGGATACACCGAAGTGGCACTCTTTGACAACAGAGTGCGTTACTCTCGTCCGTTGTAGCTGCACATGGTTTCTTAATCGCATGTCTATACTACTGCTGGATGTGCGGATGCAGCAGAACGCCAGAGCAGGAGGTATTGGCCTGTGGTGAGGATTTCGCGCCTGGTGGGACTTCCGGTAGTTAGCCTTGAGGGTGCAAGAAAGGTCGGTATAACGAAAGAGGTATGGCTGAGTAGAGACCTGCTCTGGATCAGGGGGTTCAGCGTCGGCCTGAGACGGTTGATTTCATCTGTCCGTTTCTTGCCGTTTTCACGCGTTTTTAGTCTGACAACCACGTCTGTGACCGTGCACAGCGAAGACGTGACAGAGCAGCTCCTTGAATACAGTGACTGCGGGTTGAGATTTCACAAGGTTGCATCAAGCATTGCCCGCACTCGCGACGGCACTGTGGTTGGCAGCCTATCCGATCTCTTTGCCGATGAGAATACAGGCCGTGTGCAGGAGCTTGAGGTATCGGAAGGCGTTCTGCAGGACATAACTAAAGGTAGGTCACGCATACACAGATCAGCGTGCATCGAGTTCAACGGACAAGCCATCATATTGGTCGAAGGCGTAGTGGGTAGCTAGGACGAAAAGCGCAAGAGGTTCGATCGGTAAATCAGATGAGGAGCTGGGTTTGAACTATGAAGAGTCAGTGGAAGCTCTTATTGACCGGCGGTGCTATCGGCGCACTACTGGGCGGGTATGCTGTCCGCAGAATGAACGGCCACGGTCGTAGGCTTGGTACCGGGATGCCTCTAGAGATGCAGAGCAGGAGTAGGATCACCGGCACAGTCGCAGATCTTGCAGCTCAAGCAGCAGACAGAATGGATGACCTGAGCCTAAGGGCTCGAGCACTGAATCGCAAGGTCACATCAGGGCATTAACTCTGAGGCAGGCAAGGTGCGGGTAGTCCTTTCAGAGTTGCGGGAGCGAGAAGTCTGAGCTGCAGTTTGGCTAAGCAAGCACGAGCCTATAGGCTGGTAGGTCTTGTTCTACTTGCCATAGGCTTTGCTGTTGTACTCTACAGAACCAGAGAAGTCTTGACACCTTTCCTAATCGGAGCAGCGATAGCATACACTCTGAACCCTCTGGTGGACTCGTTGGAGCGACGCGGCGCACCAAGAGTGGCAGGCATTGTGATTGTGTACGCATTTGTGCTGCTCGTGCTTGCGCTGATACTCGTCTACCTTATCCCGGCAACCACCCGACAGCTTGAGAGGATGTCCGAAGACTTCCCCGCCCGGGTTCGGAGCCTCGAGTTGTTCGTTACAAACCTGTATGAGAAGTATCACACAGCCCCCTTCCCGGAAACAGTAAGAGAACCGCTCGACTCCATAATAAAGCAGTGGGAAGCGTTGCTTGCCTCAGCCGTCTCCCGGACAATAAGCGCAACTGTAGGGTTGCTTCACCAGTTGCCGAACCTGGTCTTGGCACCGGTCTTGGCGTTCTACTTCTCTCGGGACAAGGATGAGATATGTAGGAAGGTCATGTCGTGGGTACCTGCAAAAAACCGGGAGGAAATATCAAACCTCATTGGCGAGATAGACGCGGTGGTCGGCGGCTTCGTCAGAGGGCAGCTCCTTGTCGCAGCCATAATGGTGGGTCTGCTCAGTGTCGGCCTATGGCTGACAGGCATCGAGTTTTGGTTTCCGATTGGCGTCGCGGCAGGGATTCTGGATGTGATACCGTACTTCGGCCCGATACTCGGAGCTATCCCTGCTGTGATCATCGCGCTCTTGGAGTCCCCGCTAAGAGCTGTGTACGTAGTGATCGTGTTTGTGGTTGCCAACCAGATTGAGTCCGCTGTGCTGACTCCCAGAATAGTCTCGGGATACGTTGGTTTACATCCTCTCACCGTCATATTCGCTCTGCTCGTTGGAGCTTATATGTTGGGGTTGTGGGGGATGATCATAGCTGTTCCAGTTGCTGGCATGGTCAAGGTGGTCGCCCGTTACGCATGGCTGAAGCTTGTCACCCAGTGACCACTCTCAAAAACGCAGATGGCTGACCAACTGGCGTGTGTTGACATGGCCAAAGGTCAACAGTATGATTAGGATAGCTTACGCATAACCAGTATATGTGTTTAGATTAAGTCTATTTGGCGGTTGTGATAGCGGGAGGACAATCATGACTTCACAGGAATTGCGAGAAAGCTTTTTAGGGTTTTTTGAGTCCAAAGGCCATTTGAGGCTTCCTAGTGCTCCTTTAGTTCCGCGGAATGACCCTACGTTGTTGCTCGTCGGCGCCGGTATGGTGCCGTTTAAGTCATATTTCATGGGAACTGAAAACCCGCCCAGCAAGCGGATAACTACCTGTCAGAAGTGCATCCGCACTCCCGACATAGAGAACGTCGGCAAGACCTCGAGGCACGGCACTTTCTTTGAAATGCTAGGCAACTTCTCATTTGGGGACTATTTCAAAGTCGAGGTCATCCCGTGGGCGTGGGAGTACCTCACACAGGTGCTCAGGTTGCCGGCAGATCGGATGTACGCCTCGGTCTACTTGGACGATGACGAGGCATATGCCATTTGGCGGGATGAGGTGGGTGTGCCGGAGTCGAGAATTGTTCGATTTGGCAAGGAGGACAACTTCTGGGAGGTGCCGGGTGGCCCGGGCCCGTGCGGGCCGTGTTCTGAGATCATTTTTGACCGGGGCGAGGAGAAAGGTTGCGGTTCAAAGGACTGCAAACCAGGGTGTGATTGCGACCGATTTATCGAGATTTGGAACTTAGTGTTCATCCAATACTACAAAGATGAGCAGGGCAACTACACTCCTTTGACTCAGAAATCCGTAGACACCGGCATGGGACTTGAGCGTGTTGCTGCCGTATTGCAAGGAGTCGATACGATTCAAGAGATAGATATCATAAAGCCCGTGATTGAGTACATCGAGTCGCGCACCGGTCTTAAGTATGGCGACGAATGGGAACAAGACTGGGCGATTCGTGTCATTACCGACCATTCGCGCAGTGTCGCCTTTATGGCTGCGGACGGCATACTGCCAGGCAACGAGGGCCGTGGCTACGTTATGAGGAGGCTTTTGCGCAGAGCGGTCAGGTTTGGACACAAGATCGGGCTTGATCCCGGATTTTTGTCAGGAGTCTGTGATGTGACGCTTGATCTGATGGGCAAGGTATACAGCGAGTTGGTTGAGCGCAGAGACTATATCCTCAAGGTCATAGCCAGTGAAGAAGAGCGTTTCAACGACACCCTGGATCAAGGCATGGATATTCTCAAGGATGAACTTGCGAAACTCGAGCAGTCCGGTGCAAAGGTTCTTCCTGGGGAAGCGGCTTTTAGGCTTTATGACACTTATGGATTTCCAATGGAGATAACAAGAGAGATTGCTGAAGAGCATGGCATGTCTGTTGACGAAGAGGGCTTCCGGCAGCTCATGGACAGACAGAGGGAGCGCGCAAGAAGCGCGAGAGAAGCCATTGGATATGCTGGAGAGTTATCTGCCAAGTACGCTCGTGCCCTCGCAGGGGTTTCCGTGTCGTTTGCCGGGTATGACCGTACAAGACTAGATGATGCGCAAGTCGTGAGAATACTAAAGGATCAGCAGGCAGTGGACGAGTTGGCCAACGGAGAGTGCGGAGAAGTCGTCCTGGACGTGACGCCGTTCTATGGAGAGAGCGGTGGACAGGTTGGCGATACCGGTGAACTTCGAACACCCACAGGGCGGGCTTTGGTACTCGACACCAAGAAGCCTTCGGCTGACATCGTGAGCCATCAGATCCGGGTGGTAGAGGGGCGAATCAAAGAAGGCCAGCAGTGCACTGCGGTGGTTGATGCGGCTCGCCGCATGGATACCGCTCGCAACCACACTGCTACTCACCTATTGCACAAGTCACTGCAACTCGTCCTTGGCGACCATGTTGCGCAGGCGGGATCTCTTGTCAGCCCTGACCGCCTTCGTTTTGACTTCTCGCACCTTGAGCCTATGACAGAAGAACAGCTTGCACAGGTAGAGAGTATTGTCAACGAGAGAGTCATGGAGGACCTCGAGGTAGTTGCCTCGGAGATGTCACTGCAAGATGCCACCAGAAGCGGTGCTGTTGCGCTGTTCGAAGAGAAATACGACGAGCAAGTAAGAGTAGTCTCTGTCGGTGATTTTAGCAAAGAGTTGTGTGGCGGAACTCACGTTCGTCGCACCGGCGAGATAGGCTTGTTTAGGATTTTGGGCGAGAGCAGCATTGCAGCTGGTGTCCGTCGGATCGAGGCAGTGACCGGGCACGCGGCGCTAGAGCACTTGTCACAGCTGAGGGCCAGTCTGCGACGAATTGCCAATAGCCTCAAGGTTTCTGAAGAAGAAGCCCCGGAGCGAGTCGATAAGCTCCTATCAGACTTGCGTGACTTGCAGGCCGAAATCGCGGCACTGAAGTCCAAGGCCGCGGCCAATCAGGTCTCTGATATGATCAGTCGCGCGATTGAGGTGGCAAATGCCAAGGTAGTTGTCGAAAGCGTTGATGGAGTAGACCACCAGCAGTTGCGGGCCATGTGTGATGAGGCACGGAGCAAGCTGGGTTCAGGCGTCGTGTTATTGTCGACATCGGCAGGCGGCAAACTCTCGTTTATCTCCATGGTCACCAAGGACTTGGTGGAGCGTGGGATGAGTGCAGTTGACATAGTCAATTCTGCAGCGAGGGCGGCAGGCGGTGGCGGCGGAGGGCGCCCGGATATGGCTCAGGCAGGCGCGAAGGATCCTAGTCGCGCGGCTGATGCGATGAGGGCAGGCCGTGAATATATCTTGAAGACACTGAATACAATGTCTTAACTGCAAAAAGAGGAAACAAGCAGCCCTGGGCAGAATCTCTACAGTGGCTGCTGGCAAGTTTATCTGGTTGGGGGCGAAGTTGCTTATGCCGGATGCTAGAGACGAGACTCTGCGGTTCAAAGTCGGATCTGACGAAGATGAGAGCATCAGGGGCGCGCTCCTCAAAGTGTACAATGCCTTGAAGGAGAGAGGCTACGATCCTGTCAACCAGCTCGTGGGCTACTTGCTTTCGGGAGACCCTACTTACATTACCAGCCACCAGAACGCCCGGAACATAATCCGCCAAGTAGAACGAGATGAGATACTGGAGGAATTGGTAAGGAGCTATCTAGAATCAGACGATTGAGCTCTCACCTTCCTGCCTAGGGCGATCTTGCGACAGTAGAGCTACGTGAGTTGTGTCTATGCCGCGGGCCAGCAGCTGTGCTGCTTTTTTGGCCCGCTTTTGTCTGGCTGATGAGTCGGTCGTAGCTGCGAGTGCAAGGAGTGGTTGTCTATGAACAGTGAACCCAGAGTCCTTGTTCTAGACCCTGACGCCTCCGTCTCTTCACTTATCCGCGATATCAGGGCATCACTCTCAGACAACGTTATAATAGACGCGCGGCTGTCTGATGCCCTGAAAAACGAGCCGGATCTTCGTCTGCTCATTCACTACGCACGCGACGATGGAAAGCGAATCACAATTGTGACTCGCGATCCTGCCATGAGTGCACTCGCAGATCAGTTGGGCATAGAGGTGCTCAGTGAGCTCCCTGCAGGGGAGCATGAGCGTGAAGAAATCGGACAGCCTGATACCAGTGCGTTACAGGCGGGATCTGCTGACGGACTGGACAAGCCTAAACACGCGTCTGCCCATGATGGGCGAAGCGGCGTAGCGCAGAGCACTGCCGATAGAAGCCGTCGCATGGCCGGCAGGCTAGTATCGAGATCGTCGAGGCCGTCGGTCCTTCCGCGAGTGTCGATGAGAGCTGTTGTTGCTCTGGTAGTTATTGTAATGGCGATTACAGTCGTGACTGCATACGTACGCAGTCTGCTCGTTGAGGTGACAGTCGTCCCGGCTACTGCTCGAGTAAGCGAAACGTTGATTATAGGGGTCGACAGTGGCCTGGTTGAACCTGAGACTGCATTGGGGATCAACATCCCGTCTGAGAGGCTAGCGACGGAGGTTCAGTACTCAAGGGAGATCCTTACGACAGGAGAACTGCGGGAAGGGATCACGCCCGCGGTTGGCGAGGTGCTCTTGATCAACAGCGGATCCGCTCCTGTGCGGGTTCCTGCCAGAACAAAGCTCTGGACTGCGGATGGGATCGAATTTGAAACGGTAAACGACGTCCAAGTAGATCCGAAGACTACGATGATGAGAGCAGGCATTAAGATCGGAGAGACTAGCGGCACAGCTTTGGTGGCCGCCACTGCTGTTGAGCCCGGGAGTTCCGGAAACATACCTGCTCTGTCAATAATATCAATAGAAGAGCCGTTCAGTGATCTGCTTCAGGTCACAAACGAAAACGAGTTTCGCGGCGGCAGAGACAGAGTTATCCGGGTTGTTTCTGAGGACGATGTCGAGCAGCTGAGGCGAATGAGTGAGGATCGGATGCTCGAAGACGGAGCTCGAAGATTGGCGGAGTTGGCCGGACTCGATATGTACCTTCTACTGCCAACGCTGGAGCTAGAGATTCGCTCGCTTCAGATCTATCCGGAAGTCGCCAAGGAGTCAGAACGCGTGTCCATACAGACTGCTGGAGTAGTTGGAGTGGACGCGGTCAGGCTCGAGGATCTGAGCAAGGCTATTGGGGACAAGCTCTCCGGGTTGTTGGGCGAGGGCTATGCTCTGATTGCGGACTCACTCGCGATCGACTCTCTAAGCAGCAGCAGGCTGAGTAGCGGACAGACGGTCATCTCTGTCGACGTAAGTGCTTTGTTTAAGGCTGAAATAAGCCCTCACGTCGTCGCCGAGTTCCTTGCGGGCGAGGGTTTTGATGAGGTGCGTGATCGACTTATCGGCTCTGGGAGGATCACAGACCTAGCTGTCCATGAGGAAATCGAAGCCTTTCCCAGGTGGCCGAGATTGATTAGAGTAGTGGTATCGGAACCATTGTGAGAACGACTGATCAGGAGATTTCTACTGGTGGAGTATAGAAAGCTAGGCAATACAGGCATCTCTGTTTCGAGGTTGTGCTTTGGACTGTTGACCCTGAGCGGGCTTCAACGTGGACTGGATGTTCGTGAAGGCGTTTCGTTGCTCAAGAAAGCACTTGATTTGGGCGTCACCTTTTTTGATACTGCTGTGTTGTACGAGACGGATGAGGTGTTGAACAGGTTCCTTAGGGATGTTCGCAGAGACAGCATCGTCATCGCCTCCAAGTCATATGATTATGACTACGAGTCGATGAGGAAGACTGTCATGGGGGTCCTGTCCAGACTCGAGACTCCTTATATCGACTTGTTTCTTCTTCACGAGCAGGAAAGCCGCCTCACACTCAAGGGGCACGCGGGTGCGTTGGACTGCCTTCGAGATCTGAAGGCCGAGGGGCTTGTCAGGGCGATAGGTGTGTCAACCCACTATGTCGATGTAGTAAGGGCCTGTGCGCTCAATCCGGTTGTGGATGTAGTTCATCCGATCTACAATTGGAAAGGGATCGGGGTGCAGGGCGGTAGTGTTGAAGAGATGCGCGATGCGATTCAGTTCGCCCGCGACATGGGCTTGGGCGTCTATGCAATGAAAGCTTTGGGTGGCGGGCATCTGACAAACGATGCGGCAAGCGCTCTTCGCCATGTGCTCGACTTCCAAGCAGTGGATTCTGTCGCAGTGGGCATGGCGGACGTCAGAGAGTTGGAGTTCAACATAGCAGTGTTTGAAGGCCGCGGTGTCGACAGCGAATCAGCGCAATCATTGGTCAGAGGGAAGGCTCTGCATGTCGCCGATTACTGCCGCGGATGTGGTAGGTGTGTCTCCAGGTGTGGCTACGGCGCTCTTCGCTTGCAGGATGGTAGAGCGACTGTAGACTCAAAAGCATGTGTTCTCTGCGGCTATTGCGCGTCTGTTTGCCCTGACTTCTGCTTAAAGGTGTACTGATTTGGAGGGGCAACATTGAGAGTTTTGGGGCTCGACATCGGCGATCGACGCATCGGGGTTGCAGTGAGCGATCCAATGGGGTGGACCGCTCAGGGCGTGTGCGTGATCCAGAGAACAGCGCCTGAGAAAGACTTGCAGGCGATCAATAATATTGTCAAGGAGCTTGGCGTTTCGTGCGTAGTATGCGGGTTGCCTGTAAATATGAACGGCACCTACGGCCCGCAGACCGAGAAAGTGGCGTCATTTTGTGAGCTGATTCGAGACGCAACAGGACTGCCGGTAGAGCTGTGGGATGAGCGGCTGACTACTGTTGCCGCAGAGAGGGTGCTCGATGAGGCCGGATTGACCTGGCGCAAGAAGCGCCGGGTTGTTGATATGACTGCCGCTTGTTTGATCCTTCAGTCTTACCTCGACAGTAGGAGGCCGGGTGATCAGGGTTGATCCGGATTAGGAGAGCTATAGGATACGGCGTCCTTGTGCTGCTTTTCATCTTGATGATAGCGTTGTCATCGCCGCACTTTTACGCGGGTCCGGAAGCTGTCGAGGTGTACGTGGCAGACGGTATGTCGTCTGTGCAGATCGGAAGAGTCTTGGAGGATGCCGGACTCGTCTGGGACGCCAGGCTGTTCGCTCTGGTGTCTAGGATAAGAGGAGTGCACACTGCCCTGAAGTCCGGCCGTTACAGGCTTCGAATTGACCAACCAGTTGTAGCAGTCATAGACACCTTGGCCAAGGGCGAAGTCCAGCTGGTCAAGGTTACGATTCCTGAAGGCTACAGCATACCTCAAATAGCCCGGCTTCTAGAGGAACGCGGAGTGACTGATGCGAAGGCCTTCGAGACTGAGGCGGTGAATTCTGCGCACAAGTATTCGGACCTGCTGGGGTTTGTCACGCCTACCGGCTCACTCGAAGGTTACCTGTTTCCTGACACCTACTTCGTAGCTGAAGGACTGCCGGTAGATAAGCTCATCTCGTTGATGGTGGTCAGGTTTTGTGAAAAAGGCCTGCCTGCGCTTGGCGATGTCAACTCCACGGAGTTCAGCGTCCACGAACTTGTGACGTTAGCATCAATCATTGAGCGAGAAGCCGCAGAGGACAGCGAGCGCCCTCTGGTATCCTCTGTGTTTTACAACCGCCTAAATGCAGGAGTTCGTCTGCAGTCGTGCGCCACGGTCAACTACGCTATCGGACAGCCGGGGAAGACACTGACTGCGGCCGACTTGGCAGTTGAGTCCCCGTACAATACATACCTACACGACGGCTTGCCGCCAGGCCCGATAGCCAGTCCGGGCCTTGCTTCGTTGCAGGCAGCGGCCAATCCGGCGAGTTCGCCTTTCATGTACTTTGTGTCCAATGGGATGGGCGGCCACGTTTTCTCAGTTGAGTATCCTGAGCATTTGGCTGCAGCTGAGAGGCTGAAACAACTTAGAGGTGATTAGATGAAAAGGATGCAGCCTGACCGACTTGCGCCTGAGCTAGTGGCACCAGCTGGTTCTATGGAGAAACTCAAGGTTGCATTGGCATACGGAGCAGATGCAGTCTACTTCGGAGGCGGGCCGCTGAGTCTCAGAGCCAGAGCCGAAGACATGGCTGATGATGAGATCGATGAAGCAATCGCATATGTCCATAGCCGCGGCAAGCATGCGTACTTGACCGTCAACGCTATCCCGCATAACACTGATATAGCAGAAGTTGAACGCATTGTCAGGAGGTACGCAATCAGCGAGCCCGATGCGTTTGTAGTGGCTGATCCTGGTGTACTTGATATTGTAAAAGAGGTCGCACCTCACATCCCCGTGCACTTGTCGACTCAGGCAAATGCCGTCAATTGGCGCGCAGTCCGGTTTTGGCACAGAATGGGGGTGGATCGCGTCATACTGGCTCGTGAGATGACTCGGGACGAAATACTGCAGACTCGACAAGAGACCGACGTCGAACTCGAAGTGTTTGTCCATGGAGCGATGTGCATCTCCTATTCAGGCAGATGTCTGCTAAGCACCTACCTGGCAGACCGCGACGCCAACCGAGGCAGATGCGCCCAGCCTTGTAGATGGCGTTATGCTTTGGTTGAGGAATCTTGTCCAGGGGAGTATCTCCCTGTTTTTGAGGATGCGAGGGGCACGTACATCCTCAACTCGAGGGACCTCTGTCTGCTGGAATACATGCCTGAACTCATCGATTCCGGCATCGATGCGCTGAAGATCGAGGGGAGAATGAAGAGCGTGCACTACGTCGCAGTAGTGACGCGCGTTTATCGTCGAGCGATAGATGCGTGTGTTGCAGGCCGGTTTACAAGCGATCTCTTGGACGAGCTGATGGGAGAGCTGCAGAGTGTAAGCCATCGTCCGTATACTACCGGCTTTTGGAGTGGGACACTAGAGGATGCAGGCAGATTTGCCGAGCACTCTGCGTATATTAGAGAGGCTGATTTCCTCGGCGTTGTGTCCAAGGCCGGGCTTGATTCGGCAGTGATAGATGTAAGAGACAGGGTTGAGTCAGGTGAGTTGGTCGAAGTCGTCGATCCCCATCATGATTCCTTTCTTACTGTCATGCCCGAGATGACTAGAGTTACGACTGACGACGACGGGGTCGAGGTTCGTTCGCAAATCAGCGTAGCGCACGCCAATTACACAGTCGAGGTGCAGTTTTCCCGCCCCGTCAGTCAGTACGCTCTCTTGAGACGCAGGGTTTCTGTGAGTTGACCAGTTGACCGTTGCAGCGTTTTCTGGGCACAGTGCAGGGCCACTGTACGTGCACGTTCAGAGCGTCCGTCTCATACAATAGCCTGTGATCCTATCGTCACTTGGGAGGAGATCGGATGCTGGGCGCTTTGACTGCCGGCGCTGCCCTGCTCTTGAGGGGCTTGTCACTGCTTGTATCATATGTTACAGGGAGCAACGCTTTTCCGAAACCACTTACAGAAGAGGAGGAGAGAGATTATCTAGCGAGAAGAGATCAGGGAGACGAGGACGCCCGGAACACACTCATTGAACGCAACCTTAGACTGGTCGCTCACATAGTCAAGAAATTCGAAAACACTGGAGAGAGCTCAGAGGACCTTATCTCAATAGGCACGATAGGATTGATCAAAGCAATTCGCACATTTGATCAGAGCAAGAACACCAGGCTGGCGACATATGCAGCCAGGTGTATAGAGAATGAGATCCTGATGTACCTGCGGGCCACAAAAAGGATCAAGAGCGAGGCAATGCTCCACGACCCCATTGGGTCGGATAGAGAGGGCAATGAGATCAATCTCATGGACATTCTTGAGGCCAAGGACGGGTCGGTGGCAGAAACAGTAGAGAGCCGATTCGAAGAGCAAAAGCTAAGGGAGAAGCTCAAGTGTCTGAGCCCTAGAGAACGTAAGGTAATCGAGCTGCGCTATGGCCTGTCTGACTGCGAGTCACAGACTCAGAGAGAGATTGCCAAGATTCTGAACATTTCCAGGTCATATGTATCACGCATCGAGAAGCGGGCGATCTCGAAGCTGCTCAAAGCCATGAATGCAGAAGGTTATTGGTAAGCAGTCGAACCAGTTCAAACACTGATTAGGCGAGCAATACGATGTAGCGAGTCTAGTCTCGACAAGCTTACGTTATGATTGTGGGTGAAGCTGCGGCAAATGTGGAACCTGTTGAGACCAGATCAATACGCTCCAAGTCTTTATGACATCGATTTTGAAAGCTTGAGAGACAAGGGCATCCGTGGGCTGATATTGGATCTTGACAACACACTCGTCCCTTGGGGTGAGGACACTGTCAGCGAGGAGCTGACAGAGAAGATCAAGGAACTAAAACAGCTCGGATTTGGCATGTGCATAGTCTCAAACAACCTTGGGGGACGAGTCAACTCAATATCGAGCAGGCTAGGTATAGAGGCGACGTCGGGTGCTTTGAAACCCCTTACGTTTGCGTACAAGAAGGCTCTAAGGGTTTTGGGCAGTGATGTCAGTACAACTGCCCTGGTTGGCGACCAGCTGTTTACGGACATATTGGGCGGCAACCTTGTTGGCTTTTATACAGTGCTCGTTGATCCCATTGTGGACCGCGAGTTTCTCACCACCAGGCTGCTTCGCAGGCTCGAACGTGTGGTTCGCAAGCGGCTTGGACTCGTTAGGAGGTCGGTGTAGGTTAGTAATCACACCCATGTATCGCACTCGATCGACCGTGGGAGAGTGACATCCGTGCCTCGATACGCCGAGGTAATCGTAGATGTAAGCGCCAGAAGGGTGGACAAGCCCTTTCACTACTATGTTGATGAAGAGATTGATCAACGTGTCTGTCTTGGATCCAGGGTGCTTGTCCCATTTGGCAGGCGGCAGGTGGAGGGCTATGTAGTAGGTTTTGTCGATGAACCGGACGTAGATGAAGTCAAGCCAATACTTGACGTCGTCGATCCGGAGCCTGTGTTCACAGAGGAGCAGTTGCAGCTTGCCGAATGGATGAGCGAGCATTACCTCTGCCTGCGAGTTGATGCGCTGCAGTGCATTCTGCCTGCAGGAGCGAAGCGCAAGGGCTCTGTGTCCATAGCCAAGAAGCAGATAGTAGAGCTTGTCGACAAAACCGCCTGTCAGGAGAACGATCTCACTCCCAAGCAGCGTGCAGTGGTCGCAGTGCTCTCAGCACAGCCAGATGTCCAACTAACCCCTCGCGAGCTGATGGAACAGGCATCAGTGAGTTCCTCGGTCATCCAGACTCTCGTGAAAAAGGGTATCCTCAGGAAGAAAAAAGTGGAGGTCAGAAGGACCCCCTCCGATCGCGTTACTCAGAGTGCTCCGGTAGAGCCTGTCGAGCTCACTGACGAGCAGGCAAGCGCGGTCGCTGCAATCGAGGAGTATCTGGACAGCGACTCAAAAAGCCGCAGCGTGTTGCTGCACGGAGTGACTGGCAGTGGCAAGACGGAGGTCTACATACGAGCGGCAGCTGCTGCGCTGGACAGGGGCAAGCAAGTAATCGTCCTGGTCCCCGAGATCGCGCTGACGTCTCAGATCGTTGAGAGATTTGGAGCAAGGTTTGGTGATGATGTCGCCGTCTTTCACAGCGGGCTGTCGCTCGGCGAAAGGTTTGACGAGTGGCGCCGTATAAGAAGCGGCGAAGCTTCGATTGTCATAGGTGCCCGGTCTGCTGTGTTTGCGCCGCTCTCACGGCTGGGTTTGATCATAATAGATGAGGAGCACGAACCATCCTATAAACAAGACGATGCCCCAAGATACCACGCACGCGAGGTGGCTGAAAAAAGAGCTGAGCTTACGGGCGCAGTCTTAGTGCTTGGTTCGGCAACGCCTAGCCTGGAGACATACTATAGGTCCGAGCAGGGTTTGGTTGAGAGACATGAACTGCCTGTGCGAGTGTGCGGGCATGAGATGCCGACTGTTCACATAGTTGACATGCGAGAAGAGCAAGCAAAGGGCAACAGGACGATCTTCAGCGACACATTGAGGGCTGCAATGGCCCGTCACCTCGAGCATGGAGGTCAAATCATCCTGTTTCTTAACAGGAGGGGCCATTCGACATTCGTCCTGTGCAGGGAATGCGGCTATGCTATGAGATGCCGCCACTGCGATGTAGCACTTACATATCATTCTTCGTACGGGGTTCTACGCTGTCACTACTGCGATTTCAAGGCCAGGCCGCCCGATATTTGCCCAAAGTGCAAAGGCAGACAGATCGGCTATTTTGGAATCGGGACCGAGCGAGTTGTAAGCGAGATTGCTAAGGATTTCCCTGGGACAGAAGTAGTGAGGCTGGATGTAGACACGGCTCGCAGAAAGGACGCACATCGGAACATCCTCGAACGCTTTAGACAGGGAGAAGCGAGGATTCTGGTAGGCACTCAGATGGTGGCTAAGGGACTCGACTATCCGAATGTGAGTCTAGTAGGTGTTGTCAGCGCAGATACGTCCCTCAATATCCCTGACTTCCGTTCTGCTGAACGCACTTTCCAATTGATCTTGCAGGTGGCTGGAAGGGCAGGGCGCAGCCCCCGGGGCGGCGAGGTCGTGGTCCAGACGTACTGCCCTGATCACTACAGCATAGTGGCAGCTGCTGCAGGCGACTACCAGACGTTCTATAGGCAGGAGCTCGAAATCCGTAGAGAGACCGGCTATCCGCCTTTTTCACGGGTGATATCTTTGCTTTTTCAGAGCGTCTCTGAGCGGACCGTCATGCGTTCGGCTGACCGAGTATGCGCACTGTTGAGAGATCGGCTTTCAAGAAGCCGTTCTGAGGTACAGGTCCTAGGGCCTTCGCCTGCCCCTCTAGTCAAAGTCAAGGATCAATATAGATGGTATGTTTGGCTCAAGGGCACCGACATGTCCGATGCGATGCAGTTGCTGAACAACGTAATACTGCACGTAGTCCCGAGGTTGAAAAAGGTTGGAGTAACGGTTACCATTACTGTAGATCCAATGAGCATGATGTGATTGTGTTATTGAGAAGGTGGTTAGGTGATACTGAGGATCCGCAAAGAGGGCTCTGATATACTGAGAAAGAAGGCACGCTTGGTCACGTCAATAGATCGAAGCGTCCATCGACTCGTTGAGGATATGTTTGAGACGATGTATGACGCGAACGGAGTCGGACTTGCGGCTCCGCAGGTGGGGCGCAGTTTGCGGGTAGTAGTGATTGATGTCGGAGAGGGGCCCTTGGCACTGATCAACCCCAAGATAACTGCGCAATCAGGCAGTGTTACGGACATCGAAGGGTGCCTCAGTTTTCCAGGGGTCACCGCCAAGGTCCCGCGAGCCGAGCAGGTCACTGTGGAAGGTCTGGACCTCGATGGCAAGACTTTGCTCTTTCAGGCAGACGGCCTCTTGGCTAGGGCCGTTCAGCACGAGATTGATCATCTCGACGGCATCGTGATTATTGACCGGGCTACAGAAGTGACACGAGAGACTGACGGATAGTTTCGGGGGTGGTTTGATTGAGAGTGGTTTTTGTGGGAACCCCTGAGTTCGCTGACGCTTCACTGAAGGCATTGCTCAGCAGCAAACATGAAGTCATTGCTGTAGTCACTCAGCCGGATAGGCCTGCAGGACGCGGAATGCAGGTCTGCTGCAGCCCAATCAAGCAGACTGCAGAGCGTCACTCCATACCTGTGATGCAGCCTGAGAGAATCGCTGATGAGCAGTATGTGGCCAAGCTGAGAGAGCTGGCGCCAGACGCAATCGTAGTAGTAGCGTACGGTCAGAAGATCCCCAAGGCGGTCCTCGACATACCCAAGTATGGTTGCATCAACGTTCACGGCTCGTTGCTTCCGCAGTACAGGGGAGCGGCGCCTATCAATCGGGCGATCATGGATGGATGTGACTGCACCGGTGTAACGACCATGTACATGGACGAGGGCTGGGATACAGGTGATGTCATCCTCTCCAAGAGAGTGCCGATCTGTGAGTCGATGACCGCGGGTGAGCTTCACGACATCCTTGCTGAGGAAGGGGCTAGGCTGTTGATCGAGACTCTCGACCTAATCGAGGAAGGCAAGGCCCCCCGCATACGGCAGGACGACTCGGCTGCGACCTATGCTCCAAAGATATCCAAGGCAGAGTGCTGTATTGACTGGAGTATGAGCGCAGAGAGTGTTTGCTGCATAATCAGAGGGCTCAATCCGTTTCCTGGCGCAGTGTCAAGGCTTGGGGATATGAGACTGAAACTGTGGGAGGCTAGAGTTGCATCAGATGTCCCAAAGGAGGACGTCCAATCTGCGGAGCCAGGTCAGATAGTTGCGCTCCCCAGATCTGCGGATGATGGGCTTGTCGTCAAGTGCGGTGAAGGTTGTCTGCAGATTACCAGGCTTCAACCGGAGAACCGCAAGTCTATGTCCGCTTATGATTTCACACTCGGGTACCCGGTCTCGGCCGGCCAGAAGTTCAGTTGCCCTGAGCAGGTTTTCGAATCATGAGTGTAAGCGCGAGAGAGTTGTCAGTCAGGGTCTTGGACGAAGTAGATAGAAAGCGAGCATACGCCAGTCGCGCACTAGATCGAGTGCTCTCGGAGGCCAAGACAGACGCCAGAGAGCGCTCGCTCGCGACTGAGATCGTTTATGGCACGCTGCGCAACAGGGGTTACATCGACTGGGTGATCGATACGATGACGCCTCGAGGCGTCGACAGCATTGACACCAGGCTCTTGAATATCCTGCGCACTGCTATCTACCAAATACGGTTTTTGACAAGGATCCCTCCCTCTGCAGCAGTCAATGAAGCAGTCAACCTCAGCAAGAAGCTGGCGGGCACAAGATTTCATCGGTTTGTCAACGGGCTGCTGCGCTCATACATCCGCAAAATGGAGGACTTAGTCCCGCCTTCGCCGGATGACGATCCAATCCTTGGCCTGTCCATAGCGTATTCGTTCCCAAAATGGATGATCGAACGCTGGATCGCGGAGTATGGCTTTGACTACACTGTCAAGCTATGTGAGTACTTCAATGCGACTCCGGACTTGACAGTCAGAGTAAACAGGCTAAAGGCTGACAGAGAAGCAGTTGCCGATCGGTTGGCCAAGAGGGGAGTGGAGGTTTCAGAGGCGCCTCATGCTGATTCGGGCCTGGTCCTGAGTGGCGCGTCTGCGATCCCTGACATCCCCGAGTTTGCAGAAGGGTTGTTTACGGTTCAGAGCGTGAGTTCGATGCTGGTAGCGCCTGTCGTCAACCCGCACGAAGGCGGTTTTGTCATTGATGCGTGCGCTGCGCCTGGGGGAAAGACGACTCATCTGGCTGAGCTGATGGGCGATTGCGGCAGAGTGTTGGCCCTGGATATACACGATCACAGGCTAGAGTCTCTTCGCGAATCCGCCTCTAGGCTTGGCTTGTCCTGCATAGAGACAAGGGTTCACGACGCCACAGTGCAGCTTTCCGAGTTCGACAGGGAGGCTGATGCTGTGTTGATTGATGCTCCTTGCTCCGGGCTGGGAGTGCTCAATCGCAGGCCTGATGCGAGATGGCGCAAGACCCCTGATGATATTGGGCAGCTTGTGGAACTTCAGAAGTCCATTCTCAAGGCTATGGCCCAATGTGTGAAGCCAGGAGGAGTACTCGTCTACTCGACGTGCACGATTGTGCGAGAAGAGAACGACGACGTAATCGATTGGTTTCTCGAGGACAATAGAGATTTCCGCCCATCGCCCATCGGCGATTTCTTGCCCACGTCGCTGCTTGCCCTCGGTGGCCTTCGCACAACGGACGACCATTCTATTCGCCTTTCGCCGCCTTTGCATGGCATAGATGGATTCTACATCGCACGTCTTGTGCGGCTTCAGTGATGCCATTTCCTCTTTTCCATCAACACACCACTTCCATCACTTTTTCTTCGCATAGCGCGGTGCACGAACGGATACGATAGCGATACAACGAGAGCCTAAGAAGCCTTTGTCCCGCGTGCCTTTGAGCCCGTCCCACGTGGTTTCTACATCTATGCGCACTGTTGGTTGCATTTGAAAGCAAGTTGATCCACAGGGGTGGTAATCTGTGAGACGGGTCGTTTTGTACCTTCTGACCTTCGTCGTGTGCGTAATGGCAGTGTCTGTTGTCTCGCCCGAAATGCGCGAGACACTGGGATTTCCCGTGTACATGACAATGAACGAGGGCGATGTCAGCCTCATTCAGTCATGGCTGCCCTTTGACATGCACATCTCAGCCGACCAAGGTCAGGTCATAAAGGTAAACGACAGTGTCCTCACTGGCGATATGAGAGTTCAAGCCGGGACTCCCATATCTATCGAGCCGCTTAAGTCCGGCGTGGTCAACCTCGAGATGAAGCTCTTTGGGTTGATCCCCATCAGACGGATTGCGGTCAGCGTATTCCCCAAGGCGGAGGTCGTGGTTGGTGGGCATTCAATAGGGGTGCTCCTGGCATCTCGTGGAGTCATAGTGACTGACTATTCCTCACTGGTAGATGTCAGTGGCAGACGGGTGAGTCCGGGCAAAGCAGCCGGAATCCAGATAGGCGACGTTATCGTAGAAGTCAATGGAGTAGCGGTTGACACAGTCGAGGATATTGAACGAGAGATCAACGCACCGAGTGTTCACGGCTCCGGAGAGAGGACAATGAGATTGACTGTGATAAGGAATGGGGAACAGTTGGTGCTCACTGTGACACCAGCACTCTGTGAGATTGAAGACGAGGCGGCCGGCACCATGAAAACGCGCTACAGGCTCGGGCTGTACGTTAGGGACAGCGCCGCCGGGGTTGGGACGCTGACATTCTATCATCTGGAGACCGGCACATACGGGGCTTTGGGACACTCCGTGACAGACATAGCCGGTAAGAACCAGGTTGATATAACGGATGGCAAGATTGTGCGAGCGTTCATAACCGGTGTGTACTACGGCACAGGCGGAAGGCCGGGTGAAAAGATGGGCACGTTCAGCGGACTTGGCGACGTCCTAGGTGATATTAGGCGCAATACCGAATGCGGTATTTATGGTGTCGCCAGTGTTCCATTTACGAATCCGATATACCCCGACCCGATACCAGTAGCGTCTGTGTCCGATGTCAAAGAAGGTCCGGCCAAGATGCTGACTGTAGTCAGTGGATCAACAATCGAGGAGTTCGATGTGTATATCGAAAAGATACAGCGGCAGTCCAAGCCAGATACCAAAGGCCTGGTCATACGCACGACAGACCCGCAGCTACTCTCCAGGACAGGGGGCATAGTGCAGGGAATGAGCGGAAGCCCGATAGTGCAGGATGGCAAGTTGGTCGGTGCAGTGACTCACGTCCTTGTTTCTGACCCTGCCAGAGGCTATGGAGTGCTTGCAGAGTGGATGCTGCTGCAAGCAGGGATTGGCGAACGCAACGCGGAGCCGAGCCTATCATCTGCGCTCCCAATGAGTGTTTAGCTGTCCCGCTGACATGCTGACACCGGTGTTTATCGGCTGTTGCTAAATGTAGAATAGGTGGTTCTTCGTATGCATTTTAGCGGCAGAGCAAGGATAGACAAGAAGACCAAAGAGTTATGCAGGAGAATAGGGGCTCACGAGATAGCCGTCATCGATCATCAAGACATTGATGAAGTGGCGGCTATCTCATTGGTAGAATGCAGAGTCAAAGGAGTCATCAACCTGTCAGAGTCTATGACTGGGCGGTATCCTAGCCAAGGAGCACTAGTCCTGCTTTCGGCAGGCATTCCTGTGGTAGACAATGTCGGGCAAGAGGTTCTCAGAAGCCTGAGAGAAGGCGACGAGATTACGGTTGCCGATGGAGTAGTGTACAAATCCGGTGAAGCTATAGGCCGAGGGCAGGAGTTGAGCCTGGAGTCCGTCAAGCAGAGGATGAAGGAAACTGAGGGCAGCATGTCTGCCGTACTCAGGCAGTTTGTTGAAAATACGGTCGACTGGATCGGCACTGAGATGGACACTCTGCTAGGGCACATTGATTTCCCAAAGCTTAAGACCCGTATAGAAGGCCGTCATTGCCTGATAGTTGTTCGAGGGGCCAACTACAGGGAGGATCTCGAAGCTATCTCTTCATATATCCGAGACATGAAGCCGGTGTTAATCGGAGTTGACGGAGGTGCCGACGCTCTCTTGGAGCTGGGCTACAGGCCCGACATCGTGGTTGGCGACATGGACAGCGTGTCTGACAAAGCCCTCGAGCTCGCCGGAGAGCTCGTAGTTCACGCATACGTCAGCGGAGAAGCTCCGGGGATGGGCCGCATCAACAAACTAGGGCTCGAGGCTCACTCTGTCGCCTCTCCAGGCACGAGTGAAGACGTCGCGATGCTGATGGCATATGACAAGGGAGCAGAACTCATAGTGGCGGTGGGCACCCATTCCAATATTGTCGATTTCCTCGAAAAGGGTCGCAAGGGTATGTCAAGCACGTTTCTGGTCAGGCTAAGAGTGGGGACCAGGCTCGTGGACGCCAGGGGAGTCAGCAAGCTGTACAAGACCAGGGTGCCGACTACCCGATTGCTGCCGCTATTCCTTGCTGCGCTGATGCCAATGGCACTTGTTTATCGCTTCTCTACATGGTTCAGTCAAATAGTGGACCTCCTCATTATCAGGCTTAGAGTGTTGTGGAGAATGCTCTGATATGGGCACGGGTGACTTCGAGTGCTTGACATGAGGTATCACATAGTCAGCCTTGTAGCTGTGTTTCTTGCGCTGGGGCTGGGGATTCTGATAGGAACGATAATGGTGCAGGATCCCGATGTGTTGGAGGCTCAAGACAGCTTGATCAAACAGCTGTCCGATGACCTCAA
Organism: uncultured Clostridia bacterium; assembly: GCA_900016865.1. Classification (GTDB taxonomy): domain Bacteria; phylum Bacillota; class DTU014; order DTU014; family DTU014; genus DTU014. The sequence goes on from FIZI01000013.1 coordinate 65,303, forward strand.
GCGGTTGGATGCGCAGAATGCACAGGACCGAGAGAGACTTGAGGCCGTACGGGCACTTCACGATGAGTTGGAATCGTGGGCCAACGAGATGTTTCCCTTGTTGGTGTCCAATCGGTTGTTTGGCCGTCAGATAGCGCTGGTGTGCCTGGATGGGGCAGAGACAAGCGAGGAGACGGTTGCAATCAGAGAGACATTGTCGGCTGCAGGGGCTTTGACACGGGTGGTGACTTTTTTGCGTCCCGTTTCAGACCTGCTAGTATGGCTAGAGGACTACAGTTTCGGAATCGATAGCTCTCCGAATCGGAACAGCGATACTTCGAAGGCTGCTTTAGTGCTCGCCTACTCTGTTGTTGCAGGATACGACAGCGTACTATCCGGGCAATTGGTCGAAGCAGGGCTTCTTGAGATCGATGGGCCAAGCGACAGTAGTCGGATCGACTCCGTAGTAGTTGTCAGTGGACCCAACTCGGCAGTCTTACCTGTCAAGACGCTCGTTGATGCACTCGGCGAATATACAGTTCTGCTAGTCGGTAGTGCTTTCAGGGAGAGTGAGTTTAAGCCGACAAGTGAAAAAGCCGATAGCAGCGTTACAGTGATGGACGGTCCCAAAACGATTCCTCAGAGGTACAAGTTGGTTATGTCTCTTGCCGGTGGAGAGAGGAGGTTAGGGTCTCGCTGAGGCGCATTCCAGCACTCAGTGTAGGGGTCCTCATCCCTGCACATAACGAAGGAGACACAGTAGCCCTGACATTGCGCTCACTTGCACGGTTGCCCGGGTTGCGCAGGCTGATATTGGTGGATGACGGCTCTGACGATGATACAGTGCAAAAGGCGCGATCAATGGGCGCTCATGTGATCAGGATGACTGAGCAGAGTGGTAAGGGAGCCGCTGTGCGGCGCGGTCTCGATTACCTATCCGACTGTCCTTTTGTACTGCTGCTGGACGCGGACCTCGGCGACACATCAGCGCAGGCTTGGCGCTTGTTGCGCCCTGTGATCAATGGAAGTGCCGATGTGACTGTAGCGCGATTCAGCAGACAAGCGGCGGGTTCAGGTTTTGGGATTGTCAAAGCCGTGGCTCGGACGGCCGTCAGCATTCTCGCAGGCGCTCGAGTCGAAAGCGTGCTATCCGGACAGCGGGCTCTGTCTCAAAAGGCACTCAAATCAGTGAGTAGATTTGATGATGGATACGGCTTGGAGACCGGTATGATAATAGATCTTCTGAGACATGGCATGAGGGTAGTAGAGGTCGATGTGGACATGAAACACAAGGATTACGGAAGGACCCTTCACGGCTTTTGTCATAGAGGGCGCCAGCTGCTAGACATTGCCGTAGCAGTCGCTTCACGAGCATGCCTCTGACTGTACTTGTTCTCTCTGTAGTCTTGACTACATCGACAGCTTCGTGGCTACTGCAGGACTCAGTGCCTCACGCACTGGAACGTTCCGGGATGCTGCGGGCCAATTACAAGGGCGCACATGTGGCGCCAGCGCTGGGCATAGTGATTGCTCTCTCGGCGATTGCAGGCTACAGCATGTTGGCTGCTTTAACGCGTGCTGACGAGAGGACTTTGGCAGTTGTCCTGGGGATGGTTGTATCAGCCTTCATCGGATTGCTTGACGATGTGGCAGGCAGGGACTCAGGCAAGGGCTTTCACGGCCATTTTGGACGACCCTTCAGTGCACGAGGTGTAAGCACTGGTGTCCTAAAGGCCGTGTTCGTTTCCTTGGCAGCAGTCATTGCATCAAGGTCAGTGTTTGGCCCGCCGTGGCAAGTCCTTCTCAGAGCGGCCGGAATCGCACTTACTGCCAATTTGTTCAACCTGTTGGACCTGCGTCCCGGGCGCTGTATCAAGGTATATCTCGCGGTTTCTGCACTGGCAGCAGTGTCGCTTGAGTTCGACGTTCTCAAGTACGCTCCGGTAGTTGTCGGGGCAGTCATGGTGCTGCGTGCAGACCTACAGGCAAGAGCCATGCTGGGCGACTGTGGGTCCAACTTGCTCGGGTTTGTGGCTGGCTGTCAAGTCACGCTGACCGCGCCGATCTGGTTTGCGGCGGTGTGGTTAGGTGCCGTGTTGATTCTCAACGTCGCCTCTGAGAAGTACTCGTTCACATCCGTTATCGAGTCAAACCGAGTGCTTCGATGGCTGGACATGCTCGGGCGAGTTGACGACTAGAGCGATTTGACAGCCGTAGCCGCCAGCTCGCAGGACTTCGCAGCAGGATGTTATCGGAGACAGTAGAAGTGTACGATGAACCGCTGGTAGTCTACAGGAGGGGCCGTGTTGTCTAAATTGCCGCAAAAGATCAAGAACTACTTCACGCCAGAAGCCGTTCAGGCTCTCAGGGATGCGATCGCAGAGGTCGGCGGCAACGAGCTCTTCGCGGTGGGCCGCCTGGATGACCGGGATATCATCGCGTCCGTAACTGTAGTTGCCCGAGGGTCAAGAACTGCAGTCCCTGCGCTTGATCAGGCGGCCACAGCCGGGGAGGTTGTGATTCACAACCATCCATCCGGGGATCTTACACCGTCAGAGGCCGATCTCAGGGTTGCCTCCAGGCTCGGCAATCAAGGCATAGGGTTTATTATTGTAAGCAATGAAGTGGACGACCTCTATGCCGTTGTCGAGGTCATTCAGGTGAGGGCTAGAAGGGCCGATGAGGAGAAGTCATTCGTACGAGCGTTGCTTGGACCATCAGGCCCGATCGCCTCAAGCCTGCCTGCGTACGAGCACCGTGAAGAACAGCTGCTGATGGCAGACGACGTAACAGACGCGGTGTTTGGAAACAAGTACGCTGTACTGGAGGCAGGCACAGGAACAGGCAAGTCCTTGGCCTACTTGGTGCCGTGTATAGTCTGGTCTCAGCGGACCAACAAGAGGGTTGTAGTTTCAACCAATACGATCAATCTTCAAGAGCAGCTTGCGTTTAAGGACATACCTTTCCTGAAGGCCAACTTGGGTATTGAGTTTGAAGCTGTCTTGATGAAGGGGCGCAGCAATTACGTATGCCTGCGCAAGATCGAGAATTTGCGCATCGGGTCTGATTCGTATTTAGATGAAGATGAACTGCCACTGCTTAACGCTATTGTAGAGATCGTGGAGAACGACAAGATAGGGTCGAGGTCCGAATTTCCCATACAAGTCTCGGGCGAGATCTGGGAGCGGGTGTGCTCTGAGCCGGACACTTGTCTGCGTAGCCGTTGTCCGTTTGTGGACTCGTGCTACTATCTTTCTATGCGCAGACATGCACAACAAGCGGACATCGTCATAGCCAACCACCACTTGCTTTTGGCAGATCTGAGCGTCAGAGAGGCTGTTGAGGCGGACATCGATATGGCGGTATTGCCTAGGTATGACTGTGTGGTGTTTGACGAAGCTCACCGCTTGGGCGACATTGTTCATGAGTACTTGGGCGATTTGGTTAGCACGACTCAGATAGAGCGGGCGCTTCGCCGCCTGTGGCGTCGACCGGCCTCCAAGTCGTCGGGTCCGGAGACAGGCACACTGATTCGACTGGTCCATGTGCTTTCGTCGACTGATGGGATCCCTCAACTGTCACGGTCGCGAGCCCTCAGCATCATAAACACCTCGCTTGTCGGCAATATAGCGAGGGCGCTCGATCTGGTAAGCAGCCTTAGGGCTAAACTGGCCGGTTTTTTTGCAAGCGTGCCCGAGGAGGAGCAGACTAGCGCCATCCGTCTGACCCGCGAATTACTGGGCGACCCACTGTTTCGCCGGGTGAACGACGAGGTCGACAAGCTGGTCTTTGTGATTGAGGAGATCGCGCAGCAGCTCGATGAAGTTCATCGGCACGTTGTTCCGTATGAGGAGGATCTTGACAGGGCTGAGCCCGGGCTTTGCCAAGAGATCAGGGCATTGTCAGAGCGGTGCGGTTCTCAAGCTACAGTGCTGAGGTCAGTCGTGAAGCCCCCTTTGGAGTCGTCGGTTCACTGGATTGACAGGACTGGAACAGCGCAGAGAAGCAACTACGTGTTTCACTCTGCGCCTGTTGAGCTTGGCAGTTCGTTTGTCGACTCAGTTCTTAGCCGTCTAAGCTCTGCAGTGTTTACATCTGCGACCTTGACGGTTCAGGGTTCTTTTGATTTTTTCAAGCGCAGTTTGGGGATGGATACTCTTCCAACAGCTAGGTTTATCGAGAGGTCGATCGAGTCGCCGTTTGACTTCAAAAATCAGGTCCTGCTGTGCGTTGCCTCCAACATGCCTTCACCTGATTCTTCTGAGTTCTACGAGTGCCTATCAGAAGCTTTATGCAGGATAATTGCGGCTTCATCGGGCAGGGCTTTTGTGCTCTTTACATCTCATTCGGCTATGAGGCGAGCTGCAGCGGAGTGCCGGCCTTTCCTGTCTGATCAGGGATATCGGCTCTTGGTCCAGGGCGAGGCCGGGCGTCATCACCTAATTAACATGTTCCGCGACGACATACCTTCAGTACTGTTTGGGACCGACAGCTTCTGGGAAGGAGTGGACGTTAGGGGGTCCTCCTTATCATCAGTGATCATGGTCAAGCTGCCCTTCAGGGTCCCAACTGAACCGTTGCTTCAGGCCAAGCTAGAGGCTATCCAAGCCAGAGGAGGCGACCCGTTTAGAGAGTTGTCGCTTCCAGAGGCTGTGATTAGATTCAGACAAGGATTTGGCAGGTTGATTCGTTCCAGGGATGACATGGGTGGTGTCACCGTGCTTGATTCCAGGTTGGTCAAGAGGAGGTATGGCCGAGCCTTTCTGGGATCCCTCCCTCGCTGTACTACCCTGGTTGGCAGCATCGATGAGATCGAATCCGGCCTGCGGCAGTGGCTGGCTGCCCAACAAACATAACCGGTGCTTATTTCGAATAAACTGCACTAGGGCTGCATGGATCATGATGTCTGGCTAGATGCTTTGGCTCTTGGAGGGTGCCTCGATGGTGATCAGGATACGTCGACCTATTCTCGCTTTGTTTCTCGTCTTGGCGATCATGACTTTGGTGAACATCGCTCAGTTTTCTTTGTTCCCAGTCATCAAGTCCGCTGTTTCTTCTCAGATGGGCAGGAAAATACCAGTCTACAGCGTTGATGTCCCCGACAAGAGAGTGTCCGTAACTCTGGACGCGACGTGGGGAGCAAAGCAGACGGCTGACTTGCTTGCCGTTCTTGACAAGCATGGCGTCAAGGCAACGTTTTTCTTAGCGGGCTACTGGATAGAAGAGTATCCTGATCACGTCCGGATGATCGCATCCAAAGGACACGAGATAGGCAATCACACGTATTCGCATCCTCATCTGAATTCGCTCGATATTGAGTCGATAAAGAAGGAGCTCAATAGGTGCAGTGACATGATAGAAAATCTGACCGGCACGAGGCCGACCCTTTTTCGCCCGCCTTTTGGCGAGTACAGCAACAAGGTGATCGAGGCGGCGGAAGCCTGCGGGCTTGAGACTATCCAGTGGGATGTGGATTCGCTGGATTGGCAAAACCTCAGTGCATCGGCCATCCAATCGCGAGTCCTTAGCAGAGTGCAGCCCGGATCGATCATACTGTTCCACAACAACGGGCTCCACACAGTCGAGGCCCTTGATGCAGTGATACGCGAGCTTAAGAGCAGAGGGTATGAGTTTGTCCCGGTATCGTCACTCCTCTTAGAGGGCAATACCTATGTTGATCACACAGGAAGACAGAGGCTTAGATCGAGCGCGGGTACAGCGTCTAGATCGGAGGTATAGTCGATGAGGCTGTTGCGCAGGTTTGGATGCCGATTCGTTGTGATCCGATTAGAGCTGGTTCTCATCTACTCCATCTTGTTGCTCATGCTGGTACTGCAAGTGGGGTTGGGTGTATCGTATGACAAGTTGTTGAGGGCTTTCAACGGAGTGCCTCGAGGAGTCGTTTTTGAAGGCCGTGACGTATCAGGCCGCTACCGCGATGAGCTCTACGACCTTGTCCAACGCTATGCGTTAGATTTTGATCTTGAGTCCGCAAGTGCGGTGGCTGCGCTGTACGACTCTAGTGTAGACCACGCTGCAGCAGCTATTGATGTCGAAGCTACTGTGCAGCGGATCCTCAAAGCTCAGCCGGGATCTTATGTCACCGCGGTGATCGCTCGCGAGGTACAGCGGCCGGACCCGCGCACTGCCACGGACATCAGGCGTGTTGATATCGATCACAAGGCCGTTGCGTTTGCAGTCAATGTCGCTTGGGGCGACGAGTACATCGAACCCATGCTCGACCTGTTTGACAGATACGATGCAAGGGCGACTTTCTTTTTTGTCGGCACCTGGGCCCGCAGTCGTCCTGACCTGGTAAAGGTGATTGCTGAAGCCGGCCACGAGATAGCCAACCACGGGTACGAGCATGTACATGTTTCGAATGCTAGTGCTACGACAATCAAGAAGCTGGTTCAGGATAACCAGAATCTCCTGCACTCGATTACCGGTGTCAAGACTCGCCTGTTCGCTCCGCCTTACGGGGAGGTCAACCCTGTAATAGTGAGGGCTGCGGCCGAGGTTGGGCATTACACAATTATGTGGGATGTGGACACCATCGATTGGCAACTCCCTTCTCCATCTGTCATTACATCTCGAGTCGTCTCCAAGATTCGGCCAGGGTCAATAGTCCTCATGCATCCGACAGCTCCAACTGTCGAGGCGCTCAGTAAGATATTCGAGACTCTGTCCTCGCAAGGCTACCGAGTGGTGACGGTGTCCGACCTCATTGATGCAGCCCAAATGCAAGAATGACGCTGCCTGTCCAGCCTCCTGTTAGTGTTCCTGCCTGACCTGCCGAAGTTCCTTCCAGTTGACAAGAGGAGGATTCTGTCTCTCCGCCATCGAACTTGTTACGTCTGTATGCGTATCTGAGTTAGTTCATCTAGTCGGTGCTCTCAAGAACGCCCGTTGTGCGCACTTGTTGATGAAGGGAAGTTGCATTAGTGTACGACGTTACTGTACTGCCCAACGGGGTCATGGTCGTTACTGAAGTCGTGCCCCATGTTAGGTCTGTGTCGGTGGGCTTTTGGGTCAAAGCTGGGAGTCGAATGGAGAGTCCACGTGTGCGCGGTGTGTCTCACTTGATCGAGCATATGCTGTTCAAAGGGACTCCATCTCGTACGGCCAAGCAGATCGCTGAAGAAATGGACAGTATTGGCGGACAGCTCAATGCCTATACGTCGAAGGAATACACGTGCTACTACGCGAAGTGCCTGGATTCTCACTTGCATGTGGCTGTCGGAATTCTCTCCGACATACTCAAGGATTCCCTGTTGGATGAGGCCGACATAGAGAAGGAGAAGAGCGTCGTCCTCGAAGAGATTGGTATGTGTGAGGACAATCCGGACGAGTTGGCCCATGATCTGATCTTTAGGGCGCTCTGGGGAGATGACCAGTTGGGAGTCAATACCCTCGGAGAGCGAGCCACAGTGAGATCGTTGACTAGGGACAACCTAGTCTCATACATGGACAACTGGTATCGCCCGGGCAACCTCTTTGTCGTTGCAGTGGGCAATGTCTCTCATAGAGATCTAGTTCAGCTTGTCTCGAAGTACCTCGGCGACCTTGAGGGCCCAATCGTCAATACGGCTTTCTCTACGCCCAAGACCGTTGGTGATGTATTGACAGTCGAGCGAGACACGGAGCAGGTTCACCTTTGCATAGCAACCTCTGGGGCTTCCCGCGTTGATCCTCAGAGATATCCTGTTGCTGTGTTGGATGGGCTCTTGGGTGGAAGCATGAGTTCGAGGCTCTTTCAACACCTGCGTGAGGAACGCGGCTTGGTCTATTCAACCTACAGCTACAACGTATGTTATTCGGACACCGGGCTGTTCGGGGTGTACGCCGGCATGTCGGCGGAGCAGTTTGAACAGGTCGTAGGGCTCATTATGGCCGAGCTGGACGCAATCATGAAAAGCGACATCAGGGAAGACGAGGTCACCCGAGCCAAGGAGCAGCTAAAAGGCAACTTGGTTATAAGCCTTGAAAACACAGGCAATCGCATGAGCCGTCTGGCCAAGCTCGCGATGTTCCATCAGAGACTGACAGCACCTGATGAGCTTGTTCGGAGAATCGACGCAGTGACTCTCGATGACGTAGTCGAGGTGGCCCAGGCTATGTTCAGTCAGTCCAAACTTGCGATATCTGCAGTCGGGCCCATCGACTCAAGTATGAGTAAACTGTTAAACTCCACTAGCCGCCGTTTCTGGCGCACAAGATAGTGCTAGGAGCATAGGGATGAGGAAAATCGAGAGCGATGACATCTCTAGGCCGATGTGTGGTCTCCGGAGCGACCGTTGAGCCAACTCGGAGCCATGGACGACGGAGAGTTGGCTCAACCACAGCGAGCGGAGCCAAGGACGGCGGGATGAGCGGGAAGCAGAGGAGGCCGGTGTTCGACAGAGTGGTTGACAATACTGCGTCTTTAGTAGAGAATGTGTTCAAGATGTAATCGATGGTTTTGTGAGTCGGATAGAGGAGCAGGCCGCCAAGAGTAGCCGGGTGTTGCGGGGGCATCACCGCTAGGGCATCCGGTGAAAGGGGCGTCTGCCGAAGTCCGGATCCGGGATGCAGGTTTCGGGCTGGGCGTGCAGTGAACAACTGCACGACTGTCACACACTGTCACACGCAGAATTCTGTAGTGTGTGGAGCGCTATCATGACGGTTGCGACTACTCCCCGGAGCGCGGCCAGTGAGCCCAGGGAGACTCTTAACCAGTTGCCGCTAGCTTGTCACTGAGCCAAGCGGTTCACGAGGAGAAGTTGGTCCGCCTGATGGTTAGCGACCAGCTTTTTTTGGTCTATCAGGTATCGCGAGGATGGTGAATAGAGGCATTGAGCCGGCATAGGGTTGTAGTGGTTGGAGCATGTGGCAAGATGGGTTCAGAAGTGGTTAGAGCAGTTACGTCACAGGGCGACATGGAGCTTGTCGGTGCAGTCGACGTTGTCAACTGTGGAGAGGACATCGGTCAGCTCGTCGGACTTGGGCCACTCGGGGTCCCAGTAGTCTCAGACCTGACAGAATGCCTCAAGACGGTCGGGGCCACTCACGCGGTCGATTTCACGACACCGCGCAGTGTAAAGAAAAACGCCACAGCAATGCTGAACGCAGGTGTGAGGCCGGTAGTGGGAACGACAGGGCTCAGCCAGGATGATATCGAGGAGCTAACGGAGCTGTCTGAGCGTCAGAATCTCGGTGGTGTGATCGCTCCGAACTTCGCGATCGGAGCCGCACTTATGATGAAGTTTGCTGTAGAAGCAAGCAAGTATTTCCCCAGTGTCGAAATAGTTGAGCTCCACCACGACCGCAAACTGGATGCGCCGTCCGGGACCGCTATCAGGACTGCAGAGATGATCGTCACTGCCGGGCGAAGGCCGACTTCAAGGGACGTATCCGAAATCGAGTCGCTTTCGGGAGCAAGAGGCGGAGCGTTGGAGGGGATCCGCATTCACAGCATAAGGCTTCCCGGCCTGATTGCTCACCAGGAGGTCATACTGGGGAACGAAGGGCAGATCCTTACTATCCGCCATGATTCCACGAGCCGGACGTCGTTTATGCCCGGCGTGATTCTCGCTATCAGGCGAGTGACTGATTTGGATCGGCTTGTCTACGGGATGGAAAGCCTTCTTGACCTTTGAGCTAGGCTCCAGGCACCTCAGCTAGCGCGTTCACATAGTATCTTAGAGGGAGTATAGACGACAGTGTGAACTCTCCCAGCGTTGCTTGGCAGCTGGCCAAGTAGGCCCTTGTCTGTGGGAGGTGCCTTGAGTGCGTTTCAAAGGTAGGAAGATCGGATTCGCATTGACTGGGTCGCACTGCACCATTCCTGAGGTCCTTCCGGTGATCGAGAGTCTGGTCAAAGACGGTGCAGGGGTGCTTGCCATAGTGTCCGAGTCGGTCAGAGATACCGACACTAGGTTCGGCACTGCGGAGGAGCTTATGAGATCGCTAGCGCGGATCACTGGTGCTCAGCCCATATCGACTGTAGCAGAAGCCGAGCCACTCGGCCCAAAGAGGTTGCTGGACTGTCTGGTGATTGCTCCGTGCACCGGAAACACTGCTGCCAGATTGGCCAATGGCATAGTGGACGGGCCTGTCACCATGGCTGCAAAGGCTCAGCTCCGAAACAAGAGACCGGTAGTGATAGCCATATCTACGAATGACGGCCTCGGGCTAAATGCGAAGAACATCGGGGTTCTGCTGAATACACCTGACATATACATGGTGCCTTACAGGCAGGATAACCCGGCCGAAAAACCCAAGTCTATTGTTGCTTTGATGCATAGAATCCCGGACACTATTGAGTCGGCAATTAACGGAAAGCAGATCCAGCCGATTATCGTAGGCCCATGCTGATCAGATGCTTCAATAGGTTGTTGCTGGGTCTGCGGCGAATAGGCGTGAAGAGGGGCGCAGAGGGGGACTAGATACGTGAAAAGGTACAACGTTGCTATTGTGGGAGCTACTGGAGCTGTTGGCAAGGAACTCATAACTCTGCTTGGGGAACGCAAGTTCCCTCTCAAGTCACTGAGGTTGTTGGCCTCGAGCAGGTCTAAAGGAATGACCATGGATACGCCAATGGGGCCGGTGGTTGTCGAAGAGACGACGTCAGAGTCGTTTGATGGAATAGATGTGGCTTTCTTTAGCGCAGGCGGATCTGTATCGAAGCAGTTCGCACCGATTGCCGTGCAGAGCGGAGCACTTGTCATAGACAACACCAGCGCTTTTAGGTTGGATCCGGATGTGCCACTTGTGGTGCCTGAGGTTAACGCTGAAGCGGTCCGCCATCACAAAGGCGTGATCTCCAATCCCAACTGCTCCACGACGATTATGGCAGTCGCCATTAAGCCAATACACGATCAGGCCAAGATTAAGCGAATCGTAGTCTCAACTTACCAAGCGGTGTCCGGTGCAGGCGTCAAGGCGATCACTGCTTTGGAGCACGAAAGCCGGAGCCACCTTGCTGGAGAGCCAGTAGAGCCGGCAGTTTTGCCGTACGCATCCGCTCCAACACATCACCAGATCGCTTTCAACCTCATCCCGCACATCGATGTGTTCGACGAGATGGGATACACCAAGGAAGAATGGAAGATGGTCAAGGAGACCCAGAAGATAATGAATTGCCCAGAGATGGCCATTACAGCCACAACCGTTCGTGTTCCGGTGTTTCGGTGCCACTCAGAATCGATAAACATCGAGACCGAAAGGAAGCTGACTGCTTCAGAGGCTCGTGAGATCCTGAGCCAGGCTTCGGGTATCAAGGTGGTGGATGATCCAGAGCAGTGTATCTATCCAATGCCCGCGCATCTGTCCGGCAGTGACGAAGTGTTCGTTGGCAGGATCAGAGAAGACAACTCGATCGAAAAAGGGTTGAACTTGTGGGTGGTGGGTGACCAGATACGAAAGGGTGCTGCTTTGAACTCCCTTCAGATAGTTGAGTACATGATCTCAGAGGCCCTCGTGTGAGGTGGGTAACATGGGACTGGTTGTTCAGAAGTTCGGAGGTACGTCGCTCGCAACCCTCGAGGGCCGTGAGCGTGTAGCAGACATAGTCTGCCGCACCGTTGCGCAAGGCTATGATGTGGTGGTTGTTGTCTCTGCGATTGGACGTTACCCCGATGCGTACTCGACAGACGGGCTCCTCAAGCTCGTTGAAGGCTATGCAGAGTGGCAGGATCTGCGAGAGAAGGACCTGTTGATGTCTTGCGGAGAAGTCATCTCTGCCGTCGTTATGGCGCACCTTCTAAGGAGTAAGGGATGCAAGGCAGCTGCTCTCACCGGCGGTCAGGCTGGAGTGACAACGACTCGTGATCATTGCGACGCCCACATTACAAGAGTAGATACTGATAGAATCCGGCGCCATTTGATGCGACAAGAGATCGTGGTAGTCGCAGGGTTTCAGGGCGTGACAGAAGATGGAGAAGTCACCACTTTGGGCCGCGGGGGCAGCGACACTACGGCTGCGGCTCTTGGTGTCGCACTGAAGGCCGATCGCATTGAGGTCTATACGGATGTCAATGGGATCATGACTGCCGACCCGCGTCTTGTCAAGTCGGCAACGACTGTAAGCTGCTTAAGCTACAGAGAGGTTTGCGAGATGGCGGAGATGGGAGCCAGGGTAATACACCCGAGAGCAGTTGAAATCGCGATGGAGGGCGGATTGCCTATAGTGATACGCAGTACCTTTAGTGACGATGAAGGGACTCAAGTCGGTGCGGTTCCGGGAACACCCGGAGTTGTCGAGATAGGAAGCGACCGAGTGGTGACCAGTATTGCTCACATCGCCAACCTCGCTCAAGTGCGGGTTGTGGCCGAGGGTGACAAACCTCTGCCTGCGCGTGAGCTTTTCAGGAGTCTTGCCAACGTCGGTGTAAGTGTTGATCTGATAAATCTGTCGCCACACGATGCTTCGTTTACCATTCGCTCTGCCGAAGCTGAGAAGGCTTCAGCAGCGTTGCGAGATTTGGGACTCAATTTTGTCGTTGAAGACGGGTTTGCCAAAGTCTCGGCTGTCGGTGCAGGAATGCGAGGAGTGCCGGGCGTGATGGCTGCCATTGTTGAAGCGCTGACGGACGCAGGGATTAGGATCTATCAGACCGCCGACTCTCACACGAGTATATCTTGCCTCGTGCGCATGGAGGACATGGAGGCTGCGGCAGTCGCGTTGCACGACAGATTCAGGCTTTCGAAGTAAGACCGGGGAGGGATAGCACCATGGCAGACTTTGGAGCGCTCCTGGTAGCTATGGTTACGCCGATGAACAAGGACATGAGTGTCGACATTGCCGGCGCACGTGAGTTGGCGAGACGGTTGGTAGATGATGGCTGTGACGGACTTGTTGTGTCCGGTTCGACAGGCGAATCGTCTGCCTTGACTGACAGTGAGAAAGTCGCACTTTTTGAAGCAGTTGTTGAGGAGGTAGGCGGTAAAGCTGCTGTGATAGCCGGTACAGGCACTTATTGCACAGCCCAGAGTATTGAACTGACGCGCAGTGCAGAGAGAGTCGGAGTCGATGGGATCATGCTTGTGACTCCCTACTACAACAAGCCTCCTCAGAGAGCACTTGTTGAGCACTTCTCATCAATCGCGGCGTCTACGTCCTTGCCTGTCATCCTTTACAATGTTCCTTCCAGGACTGCGTGCAACATGGCGCCGGAGACAGTAGCGGAGTTGAGCCGGATCAAGAACATCGCTGGCATCAAAGAGGCTAGCGGAGACATGACTCAGGTCTCTTGGATCAGAGCCATGACCAGCAGTGACTTCGCCATCTATAGCGGCAACGATGCTGATACCTTGCCAGTGTTGGCTCTCGGAGGGCGAGGCGTCATCAGCGTTGCTGGCAATCTAGTTTCCAGGACCATGAAGGCAATGATAGAGTCTTTCGAGGCTGGAAACACCCCAAAGGCCAGGGATCTGCACCTGAAGCTGCTGCCTTTGTTTGAAGCTCTATTTGTCGAGTCCAACCCAATACCTGTGAAGTACGCGATGAGTCTTCTAGGGATGCCGGCTGGGCCTCTTCGCCTTCCGCTCGTCGAGATCTCGGACGCGGCTGCGAAAGAAGTCCGTGACGCACTGAGCGGCCTCGGTTTGATCTAGACTGAGACATCTCTGTCAGTCTTGTTGAGCAGAGTATACCTATGAGGTATAATAGCTACCGGGAGCACTAGTCAAGCTAGTCTCACCTTCGAGAAGGTACCGGTTTCAATCGTTGAAGTTGGTCTTCTCGAAGGCGTTTTTTTGCAGTTAGGATGGTGATTGTAACAAGGCATGTCAACAGCAAGGGACGAGAAGGTCTCAATAATCCCTCTAGGCGGGGTTGGCGAAATCGGAAAGAACATGTTCGTCATCAGATACCGCGATGATATCATTGTGATCGATTGCGGACTGATGTTTCCTGAAGACGAGATGCTAGGGGTCGACTATGTGATCCCTGATATAACGTATTTGAGAGAGCACCGAGACAAGGTCCTGGGCATATTCATCACTCATGGACACGAGGACCACATAGGTGCTCTTCCTTACGTGCTCAAGGAACTGTCGGTTCCCGTGTACGGTCCGAGATTGGCATTGGCGCTAGTGGAGGCAAGACTAAAGGAGAGGAATCAAGACTTCCCGGTAGATCCGGTGTATGTGAAAGCAGGCCAGAAGGTGAGATGCGGGCCTTTCAAGGTCGAGTTTATTCACGTCAACCACAGCATCTCCGACGTGCTGGCAATGGCTATAACTACGCCTGCAGGTGTGATAATCCACACGGCAGATTTCAAGTTCGACCAGACGCCGATTGACGGAATAGTCACCGACTACCATACCTTTGCTGAGTACGGCAGCAAGGGAGTCTTGGTTTTGATGTCGGACAGCACCAACGCTGAAAGGCCTGGATATACGCTCTCAGAACGGCAAGTGTCGCAAGCCTTTGACGACGCGTTCAGGGCTGCTCCCGGCCGGATTATCGTTGCCACGTTTTCTTCGAATATCCATCGCATTCAGCAGGTAGTAGACGCAACTCATCACTACGGCAGAAAGCTTTGCATGCTTGGCCGCAGCATGGTCAATGTTGCGAGGACTGCCTCCGAACTGGGCTATTTGTCGATTCCTGATGGGATTCTCGTCAGCGAAGAAGAACTAAATAGGCACGATGACAGCCGAATGGTGCTCCTTACTACCGGCAGCCAGGGAGAGCCCATGGCGGCTTTGTCGCGCATGGCAATGGGATCGCACCGTTCTGTGTCCATCAAGCGGGGGGACACGGTCATAATCTCCGCGTCGCCGATACCGGGCAACGAGAAATCAGTTGGCACGAACATCAATCGCCTCTTTAAGCTGGGCGCTGAAGTCATATATGAAGCCGTGTCCGGCGTACATGTGTCCGGCCACGCAAGCCAAGAAGAGCTCAAGCTGATGCTGAATCTCACTCGGCCTAAGTACTTCGTCCCCATTCACGGCGAGTACAGGCATCTCGTCAAGCATGCCAGGCTTGCGCGAGAGGTCGGTATACCGGAAGACAGGATATTTATTCCTGAGATCGGATCTGTACTTGAGTTTGATTCGAAATCAGGCAGAGTCGCGGGCCAAGTGCCCGGAGGCAGGGTGATTGTAGACGGGCTCGGAGTGGGCGATGTAGGTAGTGTCGTACTTCGAGATCGGCGACAGCTCTCGCAGGATGGAATCGTGGTAGTCATTGTCACAGTGGACAAGGAGACTGGAGACATGCTCGGAACGCCGGAAGTCATAACGCGGGGCTTCATCTATGTCCGCGAGTCTGAGGAGTTCATCGACGCCACGCGGGAATTCGTCAAGAGTATAGTGCGTCAGCGCACGAGCGGAAAGGTTCCGCCGGATTGGCAGGCGTTGCGAGGAACCGTAAGAGACTCGCTGGCTTCGTACTTCTATGAAAAGACCCTGAGACAGCCGATGATTCTGCCTGTAGTAGTCGAGGTATGACTATAACGAATGCGGAGGGATTGGCTTGACCTATCTGGACGCGATCCTGCTTGGCTTGGTCCAGGGTCTCACGGAGTTCCTGCCTGTCAGCAGTTCTGGACATCTCGTCATTACCCGTCATCTCTTGGATGTCCCAACCGGTGGGATCGTCTTCGAAGTGGTCGTTCATCTGGGCACGGCACTAGCTGTGTGCGTGTTCATGAGGCGCAAGATACTCGAAGTGCTGGCAGGGCTTCTCCGGTTGGTGAGGGCGATTGCACGCCGTTCTGGCGTAGCGAGAGTGATCGACTCGGATCCCGGCGCGAGGTTGGGACTTCTAGTTGCCGTTTCGGCAGTACCTACCGGCTTGATTGGTTTGTTTCTCAACGATCTCGCAGCCCGTCTGTTTGAGAGTACTCTGGTAGTCGGCATTGGGCTTCTTGTGACCGGTGTTCTCTTACAAGTCAGCCAGAGGTTTACAGGCGGTGGCAAGGATGTCCGGGATGTCAGTTGGTTCGATGCCCTCGTGGCGGGGGTTGCACAGGGGTGTGCGATAGTTCCTGGCCTGTCGAGGTCCGGGACTACTGTGTCTGCTTCGCTACTGCTCGGGCTGACGCGAGAGACTGCCGCAGAGCTGTCGTTCCTCATGTCCATCCCGGTGATTCTTGGAGCTGCGGCAGTTGAGTTGTTAGACTACGCAGCAGACCCGGTCGTATCAGTCACATGGGCTCATTTATTGTTGGGAGCGGCTGTTGCGGCGGTTTCAGGGTACGTGGCAATCAGTGTCTTCATGAACCAGATCAAGAAGGGCCGTCTTGCAGTGTTCTCCTGGTATTGCTTTGCAGTAGGTGCTATCGTGATACTGATGTGGGGACTGTGACGTTGCGCCCGCATGCGCGTTTGGCTTCGGCAGGAGACTACACCCGTAGGTGGAATCTGTTCGTGAGTGATGCAACTGCGGTTCTTACAAACGCAGTTATGCTTGATGCGCTTCATTGTCTGTGCGCATCAAAAGGGGAGATGAATGCTTGGAGAAATCCGTGATCTTCGGGTTCCTTGGCGGCCTGGGGCTCTTCTTGTATGGTATGTCGATCATGAGCGATGGCCTGCAGAAAGCCGCCGGGGATCGGATGCGTCGAATACTGGAGGCCCTCACAGGGAAAGTGTGGAAAGGTGTCCTGGTAGGGACACTTGTCACGGCTGTGATACAAAGCAGTTCGGCTGCTACAGTAATGCTGGTCAGCTTCGTCAACGCAGGCTTGATGACGCTCCGTCAGGCTATAGGCGTCATTTACGGCGCCAATATCGGAACGACTATTACAGCCCAGATCATTGCGTTTAAGCTGACCGACTGGGCCCTTCCAGCAATAGGTATAGGGTTCTTGATCACTCTGATAGCGAAAAGACGGACACACAGGTACACTGGACAAATCATTCTTGGGTTTGGGCTTCTCTTTTTGGGAATGGAAGTGATGAAGGAGGCGGCTACGCCTCTTGAGCAGTCGCCGGTTTTTGCTGGATGGATTGCTCAACTGTCCGGCAAACCGTTGGTCGGCGTGCTTGTCGGGGTGGTGTTTACCGCTCTCATTCAGAGCAGCTCTGCTACGACCGGAGTGCTGCTCGCCATTGCCGCCAAAGGGCTTATATCGCTCGAGGCCGCTATTCCTGTGTTATTTGGCGCCAACATAGGCACATGCGTAACCGCGTTGCTCGCTAGTATTGGCACCAGCCGGACTGCCAAGAGGACAGCGGTGGCTCACGTTGTGTTCAACTCAGTTGGAACAGTGGTTTTCCTGTTGTTTCGTCAGCCGTTTACACAGGCAGTGCTTATGGTCAGCCGCACCGACGATCTGCCAAGGTTGATAGCGAATTCACACACTCTGTTTAACGTTGCAAACACCCTCATATGGTTGCCTCTTACAGGCGTCATGGTGAAAATCGTTACCAGCCTAGTGCGCGGCCCTGAGATCGAGATAGCTGCAGATGCCAAGTACCTCGACCACAGGATGCTGGACACTCCGTCTGTAGCTCTACAGATGGCTGTAAAAGAAGCGACTCACATGGCGGATCTAGTCAAGCAGATGCTGGCAAAGACTCGCGAAGCGTTTTTTGACGGAAATACCGGACAGCTCGAGGACGTGGAT
This sequence comes from uncultured Clostridia bacterium, assembly GCA_900016865.1. GTDB lineage: Bacteria > Bacillota > DTU014 > DTU014 > DTU014 > DTU014. The sequence continues at coordinate 82,846 of FIZI01000013.1, forward strand.
AACATTGAAGACAAGGTGGACAGGCTGAAGGATCAGACAATCGTCTACCTGTCAACTCTGCTCTCTCAGAGGACCTTGACTCGAGCGCAGTCATCTAAACTGGCGGGATTGATGCACGCGATCAGTGACATTGAGCGATTGGCTGACCACACTCAGAACATAGGAGGGTACGCGTTGGAGAAGTCCGGCAAGAGCCTTCCGTTTTCTGAAGACGCCATTCAGGAGCTGGCGCGGGTGTATGACAGCGTGGTAGAGCTCTTTGACATAAGTGTGGAAGGGTTAGCAGCCTGGGATAAGTCGAAGCTGGACCGAGTGTGGGAGTATGAAGACTGGATAGATAACGCCAAGGACACCCTGAGGAGTAATCACATCGTCCGTCTCAATAAAGGGACGTGTTTCCCCGGATCCGGGATTGTTTTCATAGAGGTGATCAACAACCTGGAGCGCATGGCGGACCACTGTATCAATATTGCTGAGGCAGTCCTGAACCACAAGGGCCCTCCTACTTCGGACGAGGAGAACGGCCATGACCACATTGCGATATCCGACTGGTTTGGAAGAGCTGATTAGGCAGCGGAGACACGTGAGGTGTCAATCATGCTGAGATCCCTAAAGAGGCGTCGCCCGCGACCGTCTAGCGGCGACTCACAGCCAAAGAAAAGGCGGTCGTTTTGGGCAGCCGTCTCGCGTGAAGCGTTTGCTCTGACAGTCGTTGTGTTTGGCCTGCTGAGTGCCGCGTCCTTGATCCATCCTGCAGTCGTCGATGACTATGAAGTGACCGGCGTTGTCACCCGTTCGCTCTATGGTTTTTACAGGCAGTGGTTTGGTGTCCTTCAGTTGATCCCGCCTCTGCTCATCTGCGTGCTGGGTGTGCGTATGCTCTTTGGGCCTGCGACTTTGCGACTGTACAGGTGCGCGCTCGGGATATACCTCATTTCCTTTTCGATTAGCTCGATTCTGCACATGGCGCTTGGTCCCGGTGCCGGAGTCGACGGCTTGTATCCTGCGGGCTTGTTCGGCAAGTTCAACCATGACTTGCTGGTTCCCGGCCTGTTTGACAGCTGGGGAGGCGCGATCGTTTTCTGCTGTATTGGACTCTTGGGTGCATCTATACTCATTGGTGCGCCTGTGTCCAAGATGGCAGCTTCATCGTGGCGAGTGCTTGGCAGCAGGCTGCGTTCACTGGCAGTGTACGCAGCCAGTGCCGGGCGTTCTCTGGTTAGGGCCGTAGGCGGTTTCTTGCGTTGGATGGCCGACATCCCCAATCGAGTAGGGCTGCTCTTGAGAAGTCTGTGGACACGGGTTAGGTCGAGGTTCACTCCTCGTACGCATCCGGATGAAATGGCCCGGCACAAGAGGGTCTCCACTCAGGTCGCGGCCACGACAGAGACCGTGGACTCGCGTTCGCAGACGCAGCATAGGTCCGATACAGCCAAATCCGAGAGGCATGAGGGAACCATACTGGACAAGCCTAGTGATGCTGACGACAGCGAGCAAGACAAAAGCGAAACCATTGTCCGTCAGTCGGCTAAGCAACGGCCATCTCAGAAGGCGCTTTTTTCGCCTGAGGAGCTGAGCCCGCTTCCGCCTGTGTCGCTTCTTGATCCCGGCAGCGAGGATGAACTGGGCAGGATTGTGGATCAGAGCGATCTGTTGGTGAAGACATTGAGAAGCTTCGACGTCGAAGCTAAGGTCATAAACAGGATGGTAGGGCCTGTCGTCACTAGGTACGAACTGTCGCCTGCACCTGGGGAGCGAGTAAGCAAGATCGTGCGGCTTGCAGACGACATAGCCTTATCCCTAGCTGCAAGCGCGATCAGGATCGAGGCGCCCATACCCGGGAAGGCCGCGATTGGCATTGAGGTTCCAAACAAGGAGCCGACGCTCGTCCGTCTCAGGCAAATTATAGAGACTCCTGAGTTCCAGAACTCCCGGTCCAAACTGGCTGTGGCTCTTGGCATGGACATTGCAGGAAGAAGCATCGTCGGCGACCTGATCAGAATGGTTCACTTGCTAGTAGCGGGAGCGACCGGCTCAGGTAAGTCCGTCTGCTTGAACACTCTGATAGTAAGCATACTGATGAAGGCGACTCCAGAAGAGGTTAAGTTGCTGCTAATAGACCCCAAGCGAGTAGAGCTGTCTATGTACGACGGTATACCGCACCTGATGGCGCCCGTGATTACTGACCCCAAGAAGGCCGCAGGTTACTTGCTTTGGGTCGTCGAGCAGATGGAAAATCGCTACAAGCTATTCCATGCCGCAGGAGTTCGAAACATCGAGCGGTACAACGCGTTGTGTGCGGCCAGCTCAGGGGAAGATGCACCGAAGCCGCTGCCTTATTATGTGGTGGTAATCGACGAACTCGCAGATATGATGATGGTAGCACAGGCTGAAGTCGAGGCTTCTATCAGCAGGCTGGCGTTTATGGCCAGGGCTGCGGGCATTCACTTGGTGATGGCAACTCAGAGGCCGTCTGCAGACGTAGTGACCGGGATCATCAAGGCGAACATACCATCCAGGATAGCGTTTTCGGTCTCCTCGGGGATCGACTCTCGGATTATCCTCGACGCCGTCGGTGCCGAGAAACTGTTGGGCAGAGGCGATATGCTCTATCTGCCCAACGGAGCTGCAAAGCCAGTGAGAGTGCAGGGCGCCTATATCTCCGATGAAGAGATCCAGCGCCTGACAGATTACTTGAGAAATCTAGGCAATCCTCAGTATGAGGCTGAGAGTAGAGAACTGAAGGAAGTCCGAAGCAACGGTGCAGCCGGATCTGACGAAGAAGAAGACGAGTATTTCCGCGAAGCGGTGAAACTGGTGATTGAGACCGGACAAGCCTCTGTCTCTATGCTTCAGCGCAGATTTCCAATCGGATATTCGCGGGCGGGGCGCCTTATAGATGCCATGGAAGAGAAAGGGATAGTCGGGCCTCATGAAGGCAGCAAGCCCCGCAGAGTGCTCTACGAACGAGGCGAGTGGCGGCGATGGCTGCCCTCGGAGGCCGATGCTGAGTCTATCCAGCATCGCCTGAGTGCCAGCGGCAGGATAGGCCAAGGCGATGATGAGGCTGACTGGTCGGAGCTTGAGAATGAGGAATAGAAGCGAGGCTGAAGGACTTCATCTGCAGCTTAGAGAAAGCTAAGGTGGGTTTGATGCTTGCTCAGCCGTAGAGCGTTGTCTTGGAGGCGAGAGTAGTGCAGGAGATAGGCGATCTGCTTAGGGAGGCCAGGGAGTCAAAAGGTATGACTCTACAGGACTTAGAGCGAGCTACCATGATTCGCCGCAAGTATCTGGAGGCTATCGAGAGCGGTGACGTCAGTAAGTTGCCTGGCGAGGTCCAGCTGCGAGGCTTCGTTAGAATCTACGCGGCTGCCGTAGGGTTGGATCCCGATGAGGTGATGAACCGGTACAGGGAAGCCAGAGGATCAACATACACAGCAGCCGAGGATACACTAACACATGAAAAAACTGAGATTTTGGTGGTCGAAGAACGGAGACCGATCAAGATCATCCTTGCAGCTATAGTGCTTCTCGCTGTTTTTGTGCTTGTCGCAGGTGCGGTCTATTACTTCCTGGTCTGTAGCAACCCGCAGGACAGCTCAGCGCACGTTGTCCTGCTGCAAACAGTCGGTCTTAACCTCCATATATTGCGCAGTGAGCCTGCAGGCATTGGTGGCACTAGTGCAATCACATATAAGACACAAGAGGATACTGCACAGACTGCACGAATATCTCTCGAGTCGATTTGATCGAACAAGACTCTAAAGGAGTGGTTTATGTGACAAAGACTGATTTGATGACCGCAGTTTGTGAGAACACGGGCCTCAAGCGAAAAGACGTGGAGAAGGTTGTAAACGCAGTATTTTCTGAGATTCAAGGGGCTTTGGCACGCGGCGAGAAGGTTCAGCTGGTTGGTTTTGGGACATTCTTGGTAAGGCAGCGGTCTGCTCGTGTCGGCCGGAACCCACAGAGCGGAGAGGAGATCCACATACCCGAATCCAGAGTTCCTGCATTTAAGCCGGGTAAGGCGCTCAAAGACGCAGTTGCGAAGTAAGGGCTGACTCACCTCAGCGAGGTGCCTTTCTCAGTATGTTATCCGCCACTTGGGCTAGGACCGACTGGTGCTTCCGACAAGTGGCGGATGTTGTTTTTGAAATGGCTAGAGCAGTAAGATTCTTCGATTCGCTCATTGGACACACTAGCAGAGGAGGAGTTGATTGGCGTGGCTGAAATCGTGCTGACGGATGAGAATTTCGCAAGAGAGGTGTTGGAGTCAGAAGAGCCCGTGATGGTGGATTTCTGGGCGGAGTGGTGCGGCCCTTGCAGAATGCTGAGTCCGATTGTGTCCGAGCTGGCGCAGGAGTACGAGGCGAAGGTAAAGGTATGCAAGTTGAACGTCGATGAAAACCCAGAAACTGCTTCTCAGTTCGGCATTATGAGCATTCCTACAGTGATTTTCTTCAAGAACGGCACTGTTGTCAATAAGGTTGTGGGACTCTGCTCCAAGTCAGATCTAAAGAAGCAGCTCGACGATCTGCTCTAGTGCATCTATTCCTATCCGGTTGGAGGAGACAGGTCTTGCCTGAGACAAGAGACCTTTTGGATCTCACTGACGAGGAGCTGGATTGCTGGCTCAAAGAGAGAGGGTATCCTCGTTATCGGAGAGACCAGATTCTAGCCTGGGTGTTTGATAGATTGGTAACTGATTTCGAGGATATGACGAATGTTCCGAGACCGATGAGGAGTGATCTGAGTCAGTCATTTCACATCGCCTGCAGCAAGGTTGTCGCGGTCCGCAAGTCGGCGGATGATGCGGCATCCAAGTTGTTGATCCTTCTCGAGGATGGTCAGAAGATTGAGACGGTCATCATGCGGTATAGGTACGGGATCTCGGCGTGTGTTTCGTCGCAGGTGGGGTGTAAGATTGGGTGTGCATTCTGCGCATCGGGGGCATCGGGATTCGTCAGAGATCTGACTGCAGGTGAAATGGTCGGCCAGGTGCTAGCGGCCAACAGGAGCCTTGGCAGCGATGAGCGGGTTTCGAGTATCGTTGTGATGGGAATGGGAGAGCCGCTTGACAACTTCGATGCGCTTGTTAAGTTCATGGAGTTGATCCATGACAGCGATAGGACAGGCATCGGTTACAGACGGATTACGGTATCGACATCGGGCCTCGTCCCAAAGATTCTGGAGTTGGCTTCGCTGCGCCTCCCTGTGACCCTGGCTGTCTCGCTTCACGCCCCGGACGATTTGCTCAGGAACAGACTTGTACCGCTAAACCGAGTCTATCCCGTATCCACATTGATCGAGGCCGCAGGGCAGTACGCAGAGACGACGGGAAGGAGAGTTACGTTCGAATACGCTCTGATAAGGCGGGTCAACGACTCGGATGAGTGCGCCCGCAGCCTTGCCAGGCTGATCAAAGGCATGCTTTGCCATGTTAACCTCATACCCCTCAATCCAGTTAGCGGCATCGCGCTTGAGAGGAGCGATCGCGTCCAGGCGTTTCATGATCTACTACAGAACGAAGGCATTGACGTCACAATACGACGAGAGCTCGGAATTGACATTGACGCAGCTTGCGGCCAGCTGCGGCGAAGGCACGCTGAACCTTGACTGCCATAATTGAAAAACGTAAGATAGAAATGGTCTCTTTCGGGAGTACGTTGGAGTTGCCGACTACCTATGCTGGGTTGAGGTATACAATGATGAGATTTGTAACAGGTCATAGGAGTGATCGCGGACTGGTCAGGGACGTCAACGAGGATGCATTTCTCGTTGACGACCATTTTCTGGCTGTAGCCGATGGCATGGGCGGACATCAGGCCGGTGAGGTAGCCAGCAAGATGGCCATAGACTTGTTGGAGTCATTAACGACTCGTCAGTCTATGCCTACAACCGACGAGGAATGGCGTGAGCTGATTCAAACGGTCAACAAGGCGGTGCTGGACGCGGGCAGATTTGACCGCCGTCGCAGAGGCATGGGCACGACTCTCACTTTGACCGCTCTAATAGACAACAGGCTTGTTGTTGTGCATGTTGGTGACAGCCGAGCATATCTTCTCAGAGATGGACAGGTGCAGCAGTTGACTGAGGACCATTCGCTGGTTCAGTCCCTCGTGTCGACGGGTACAATCACCGAAGAAGAGGCTATGCGGCATAGCAGCCGCAATGTGATAACCAGTGCGATCGGCATAGACAAGATCCCAAGGATCGATGTCATGAGGTACGCTGTTCAGCCGCTCGATGTCGTCATAGTCTGCACGGACGGGCTGAGCGGCCTGGTCACCGACGAAGAGATCCAAGCGCTTGCAACTGAAACGATTGCAGGCCTAAATGACCCTCTGGCAAGCCCTCAAGCAGTAGCGGACGCTCTGGTGTCCAAGGCTCTTGAGAGGGGTGGGTCTGACAACATAACAGTGTTGGTAGGGTTGGTTATGTCAGAGACGAAAGGTGACGCTTGATGGTAGGACGCCTGTTGGGTGGCAGGTACAGGGTCTTGGACAAGGTAGGCGAAGGCGGGATGGCCGTCGTCTACAAGGCTCAGTGTACTCTTCTCAATCGCATAGTCGCAGTAAAGGTCCTAAAGAGCCAGTACGGCAATGACGCAGACTTCGTCGAGCGGTTTAAGCGCGAAGCGCAGGCAGCTGCAAGTCTGTCCCATCCAAACATAGTAAACATCTACGATGTAGGCAACGACAATGGTAGTCATTACATCGTGATGGAGTACGTGCGCGGTGAGACTCTCAGAGATATCATCAAGCAGAGGGCGCCACTGACTATCCGCGACACCCTGGCCTATGCTTGTCAGATCCTGCTTGCTCTCGACCACGCGCACTCGAATTCGATTGTCCACAGGGATATCAAGCCTCACAACATCATTGTGACAGATGACGGCGATGTAAAAGTCACCGACTTCGGCATAGCTCGTGCGACGAATGCAACGAGTTTCACAGAGGCCGGAGTGGTAATGGGCACGGTCGCTTACTTTTCGCCTGAGCAGGCGAAAGGCAGGGATATAGGGCCGCACTCGGACATCTATGCCTTGGGCGTAGTGATGTACGAGATGCTTACAGGCAGGGTGCCCTTTAGAGGCGACAGTGCAATTGCAGTGGCGTTGCAGCACATTCAGGACCAACCGAGATCGCCAAGCCGTATCAACCCCTCAATACCCAAGCCTCTGGAGAGGCTCGTCTTGCGCGCTCTAGCCAAGGATCCTCGAGCGAGATATCCCTCGGCTCAAGCTATGCTTGAGGACCTCAAGTGCATCGAGCCGCCGGATGAGGATTATGACGGACGCACCAAGCGCATGGGCCAGGTGCTCACTGTTGATCAGGACGAAGAGGACGAGTCAGTAGAGGAACACACACAGACTGTCGATCTTGGGCCTAGGAGTGAGATGGACAAGTTCGTCCGCAGGTCTCTGAGAGAACGTTCGATGAGATCCAGCAAGAGGGAGGTTTCGCCTGCATCCGAAGGCGAGTCGGTTCAGTGGCCTGATCCTGTGGACAAGCCGGACAAGCAGGCCCGTAGAAGGGGAGGCTTTCAACGGGTCGCCATATTTGGACTCATAATGCTCATTTTCCTTGCTGTAGGCTTCATGGCTGCATACGCGCTCAGGAGCTTTTTGGTGGTCCCTGAAGTCAGCACACCTCACCTCATTGGGAGGCATCGCGAGGACGCAGAGCGGCTTGCGGCCGCGTACGGATTGAAGATTGAGGTGATCAACAGGGAGTACAGCGACCGGATCGAAGTTGATCACGTCTTGGCTCAGAGCCCCTCTCCGGGGATGGTTCTCAAGAGGGGCAACAGCATCAAGCTGACGTTGAGCAATGGAATCAAGCTCACCAGCGTCCCCAATGTGATAAACATGACCAGGCGGGATGCAGAGGTGATCTTGAGCGAGATGGGGTTGTCCGTTGCTGAATATGAGTATGAGTATAGTGACACTGTTCTTCGAGGGCGAGTGATCTCTCAGGATCCAGAACCAAACCGAACAGTCGCTTATAACTCCGGTGTGAGACTTGTGTTTAGCAGTGGTCCGCGCCCGGCGTCTGTAGTAGTGCCGGAAGTTGTTGGAGCTACTGCTGAGTACGCAGCTCAGTTGCTTCAGGAGTCTGGACTTCAGGTTTCGTTTGAGTATGAGATCAATCCCGTCTACCCAGATGGGACAGTGGCCAGCCAGAAGCCTGAAGGCGGCGAAGAGGTCCTTCCGGGTATGGTGGTTGTACTGACTGTGGCCAAGGAGGTCGGCACCGCGGGTACCGGTGGAGAGTCTGCGGTCGCTGCAGCTTATCAAAAGGTCAGCTATACGGTATCGATGCCTGAGGGTGCGAGTGAAGGAGGCCCCGTGCTGGCCCAGCTCATAGAGATCCGGGTTACCGATTTCTACGGCACGACTACGCAGTACAGCCGCTGGCACCAACCCGGAGATGAAATCGTTCAGCCGATACTCGTTCATGGCGATTGGGTTATCCAAGTCTTCCAGGACGGTGTTGTTATGCAGGAACAGACTGGAACTGTTAACTAGAGTCATTGCGGCGTCTAACACAAGAGGAATTGGAGGAATCGGAGGTAAGGTATGCGGCGTCAAGGAACCGTGATGCGTGCGTTTGGAGGGTTCTACTACGTTCTGGTTGAGTCCGGATTCTTGACCTGCAAACCAAGAGGCAAACTTAGGCTTGAGAAAGACGAGATACTTGTTGGCGACAGGGTCGAGGTCTCTGCTGTTGACGATGACACGGGTATCATCGAGCAGGTGTTTGACAGAAAGACAGTGCTTTCCCGCCCGAAAATCGCAAACGTAGACCTGACTGTGGTGGTAATTGCGGCTAAGAACCCGGACCCGTCAACGCTTCTTGTTGACAGATATTTGGCATTGGTGGCTCACCACGGACTTGAGGCCGTCCTTTGTATCAATAAGGCCGATCTCGTAGACGAAAGCGCGATCCAATCCCTTTTCGACATCTACCGATCCGCTGGATACGATGTCTTTGTTACTGCCGCGATATATGGCCACGGCATTGACGAACTCCGGCAGCGACTGTCCGAGACTACGTCTGTGTTGGCTGGCCCCTCAGGTGTCGGCAAGTCTGTCATCTTCAAGGCGCTTTGCCCCGAAGCCGAGGCAAAGATCGGCGAGGTCAGCAGAAGGACCGGCAGAGGGAGACACACGACGAGGCATGCACAGCTCGTCCGCGTTGAGGGAGGAGGGCTCGTGGCAGATTCCCCCGGGTTTTCCTATCTTCGCCTTGACGGTATCTCTTCTTCTGATCTGAGACTTCTCTATCAGGAGTTCAGGCTTTACATGCAACAGTGCAAGTTCAAGTCATGCTTGCATCGAGCAGAACCGGAATGTGCAGTCAAAGAGGCTGTCGAAAGCGGCCGCATTCACCGCGAGCGATACGAGAACTACCTCAAGCTGCTGTCGGAGATTGAGCTAGACCAGGGGTGAGTATTCTGTGATAAAGATCGCACCATCGATTCTGGCTGCGGATCCGCTTAGGATCGCTGATGATGTTGACCGTATTCCAAATGCAGACTATATCCATATCGATGTCATGGACGGTAGGTTTGTCCCAAATCTCACATTTGGGCCATCAGTAGTCCGGGCACTGCGCAAGCATTGCAATAGCTTCCTGGACACGCATCTCATGGTGGAGTCGCCTGAGAGGTTTATACCCGATTTTGCAGAGGCTGGATCCGATGGGATTACAGTTCACGTAGAACCTACGCACCACATCAACAGGCTCCTCCAGATGATCCGCGAACTCGGGTGCAAACCGGGGGTGTCTATCAATCCCGGCACGCCTGTTGTTGCCGTTCGAGAGATCCTCGATATGGTTTCTATGGTCTTGGTCATGACTGTGAATCCCGGATACGGCGGACAGACGCTGATTCGTTCTACGCTGCAAAAGGTCCGTGAGCTTGCGGACCTTAGGAGTTCATTGGGACTGTCGTTTGAGATACAAGTCGATGGAGGAGTCACTATCGAAAACGTTCACGAATACGCAGCAGCAGGTGCGGACGTCATTGTCGCAGGTACAGCCGTGTTTGGCTCCGACGATCCCGCAGCGGCAGTCGAGCGGCTCCGCACTCTCGCATCTCGTGCCAGGCAGAGGTAGCCGGATTGGCCCTCGGCCTGGGCCTCGATCTTGCCGATTAGGTTGGCCTTTTCTGTCTTGATCGGTTCTGCCCACCGTCTTCCGCAGGTGTACTCGTTGTGTGATCGAGCCATCATCTCTCAAGACTACGCAAATGGCTTTGATATTTCAGCTCCAAAATAAGTAAGGATTTCATAGCTTACATCGTATGAGTAACCGATTGCCAGTATGGCCCGAAAGTGTCATTCCAGCCGGAAGGATAGATTTTGCGCGTTGTCGAATTACCAGCTAGACCTAGTTATAAGCGGCCGTATGCAAGAATATGGATCCATACGATCTGGTGCTGAAACATGCGGCTCCTTGCCGGCTGGAGGTGGCACCGTGAGGATATGCGGTATCAACGTACTTGTTGTACTAGTAGTTTTTGCCTTGACGTTGTCGGCCTTGGTGTACGCCAGGGAATACGAACGGACCGTGAATGTGGATAAACCGATTGAGGCTGCCCTGAACTCTGAACAGTGGGTGCAGGATTACGAGTTGCGCAGCGGCGATCGTGAGATTGTCATCTATCCTTCGTGGTCTGGAGTGTTTCCCGCGAGACTGGAGCATCTGCTTCACAGGCTGTCGCGCATTGCGACCGACCGATATGAGCTGGTCACCATCGCAGACTCGCGAACCGCACGACTCGAGGAGCAGTTCTACCACGCCCATCTGGTGGTCAATCAGGCCCTGTTGACAGGCGATCTCTTGGCTATGGAGCGTGAACTTGACTCGTTTGCAGCAACCAACGGACTCGACTGTGTGCGAGCGTGGTTTCTTGGCGAATTTGTTCTCGTTCTAGTCAAGGACGGCGACAGTTTCATGTATGAGGCTGTCGGTCAACCTAAGGCCCGAGATGGAGGCCTTGCTGTGAGGTTTGAAGGAAAATGAGGGTTCCAAAGTTCTCAGTCAATACGTTAATCGAGATAGCTGTCGGAGCGTTTGCAGCAGTCTTGACAGCACTTGCTCTAGAAGGTGTCAGTTTGGGTCCCTTTTTCATACTGGGTGGACTAACCGCCCTGGTATACCTCACATTTGGGGGCCGCGTAGGTGCCCAGGCTGCGGGAGGATTGCAGGGCAATCCAACCAGCATACCGGCTGTCAAGTTTGACGACATCGGTGGACAGGAGAGCGCGAAGCGCGAGCTTTGCGAGGGTTTGGAGTTCATAAATGACCCCGAACGTGTCAGAGATCTCGGAATCAGGCCGCTCAAAGGCCTATTGCTTGTTGGCCCTCCGGGAACCGGCAAGACCATGCTTGCCAAGGCAGCTGCAAACTACACCAACTCTGTCTTCATACCGGTCAGCGGAAGTGAATTCGTTGAGATCTATGCCGGAGTAGGGGCCAAGAGGGTCAGGCAGGTGTTTGCCAATGCGAGAAAGCAAGCGAAAAAGTCGACTGGCAGCGCTGTCGTATTCATAGATGAGATAGATGTCCTCGGAGGCCATCGCGGAAAACACTCCAGTCATCTCGAATACGACCAGACTCTCAACCAACTGCTAGTCGAGATGGACGGAATCTCTACTGCAGACGACACCAGGATACTCGTCATTGCTGCGACCAACAGAGTCGACTTGCTTGACCCGGCACTCTTGCGGCCGGGACGCTTCGACAGAATCATCAGAGTAGACTTGCCCGAAAAGGAAGGGCGCCTCAAGATCCTGCAGATTCACACGCGGAACAAGCCCATAGCCGAAGACGTAGACCTAGAAGTAATCGCACAGGAGACATACGGATTTTCAGGAGCTCATCTGGAAAGCTTGGCTAACGAAGCAGCCATACTCGCCTTGAGATCGTCTGAAGACAGTGTGCGCATGGCTCACTTCCGCGAAGCTATCGAAAAAGTCATGATGGGTGAGAAGACCGACCGTCAGCCTTCTAGAGCTGAGCTGGAGCGGATAGCGGTTCACGAAATAGGGCACGGTCTTGTTGGGGAGATTGTCAGGCCTGGATCGGTGTCGTCTGTAGCGATCACTCCTCGAAGCAATGCGCTGGGATATGTGCGAAATGCTCCTCGGGACGATATGTACCTGTATACTAAAGAGCACCTGGAGGGTCAGATCAAGATCTGCCTCGCAGGGTGCATTGCAGAGGACGTCGTGTGCGGCAGCCGGAGCACGGGCGCTGCAAGCGACTTCGAGCAAGCGTTTAAGTTCGCTCGACAGATTATCGATTCCGGCATGTCAGAACTTGGAATAGTCAGCCGCGATGACTTGCCTCGGGCAACATACAACCGAACCTTGACTCAGATCATATCTAAGCAGGAGGACATAGTGCGGAGTTACGTCGAAGGAGCGAAGAATCGGATCTTTGAGGCAAGTCGCGAACTGATAAAGCGCGAGCGCATCTCAGGCGACGAGCTTAGGAGACTCCTGGCGCTGCAAGATACAGAATGCATCGGTGCCTGAAGAACTGCGGCCCAAGCGTACGATAGGGTGACAGAATGCCTAAGGGCTGCAGCAGTAGGATAAGAGGATAACGAGCCCATTCGACGAAGCTAATCCAATCGGCGAGGTGGTGTTCGTTTGATTGCAGAGATCGTTTCGGTAGGTACCGAGCTCTTGCTTGGCCAGATAGTGAATACGAATTCAACCTACATCAGCCAAAGGCTGGCTGAGTTGGGCATCGACGTGTACTTCCAGTCATGTGTAGGTGACAATCTGCTGAGGCTTCAGTCTGTTGTTCTTCAGGCGCTGAGCAGGTCGGACATAGTCATTGTCACCGGCGGCCTCGGCCCAACCGACGACGACTTGACTGTGAGTGCAGTAGCAGGCGTCTTGAACCGAGAGCTGGTCTTCTCACAAGAGGTGCTTGCCGACATAGAGAGGTATTTCAGCAAAACAGGCAGGCAGGCGCCGGAGACCAATGTCAAGCAGGCCTATGTCATTGAAGACTGCAACATAATCCGGAACAAGATCGGAACTGCACCGGGCCAGATAGTCGAAGACAGCGGCAAGGTCATAGTGCTTCTCCCAGGTGTTCCTAGAGAGATGACCTGGATGATGGAAACCAGTGTTATCCCTTACCTTAAGGAAAAGCGCCTTGCAGGAAGCGGGGTCATTAGCTCCAGGGTTGTGCGGGTTGTAGGGATCGGCGAGTCCGCTCTTGTGGAGGAGTTAGACGATATCATGAGCACTCAGACCAATCCGACGATTGCCCCGATTGCTCACGATGGGCTTATCGACCTCAGGATCACTGCCAAAGCGCCTGACCAAGTTTCGGCTGATCGGATGCTGTCTGATGTTGCGCGGAAGCTTGAGGGGCGTCTTGGCGAGCTGATATACGGGTACGACAACGATCGACTGGCGGAGGTCGTCGGCCACCTGCTTGCTGAGAGACGGCTTTCGTTGGCTCTGGCGGAGTCGTGCACCGGAGGACTCCTTGGCCAACTTATTACCAGTATTCCCGGCAGTTCTGAGTATTTCCTCGGTGGCGTTGTTGCTTACAGCAACGAGTCCAAGATGAAGCTTCTCGGAGTGAGAGACCAAGTGCTTGCCAGCTATGGTGCAGTAAGCAGGCAGACTGCGATTGCCATGGCCAGCGGTGTCAGAAATCTGTTCGATGCGTCGGTAGCTGTGTCAGTGACCGGCCTCGCAGGGCCTGGAGGTGGAACCGCCACGAAACCTGTCGGCCTAGTCTTTATCGCGGTCATCTGCAACTCGTTGGTGGCGGTGGGCAAGTTTCTGTTCAACGGCGATCGTGACCAAGTGAGGCACCGCACTGCTGTGGCCGCGCTGAACCTCTTAAGGAAGTCGCTGCTAGCTAGCGGGACCGCGAAAGGCTAGTGGTATTGACCCTGTTGGATGATCTTGTTTGGTAGGTGCAGGAAGCACCTATCACTTGTCGAAGTGTTAAACAAGACGACTAGTGCGAGGTGTTCGACTATGAATGAGGATAGGCTAAAGGCTGTCGAATCAGCCGTGGCTCAGATAGAGCGACAGTTCGGAAAAGGCTCGATAATGCGGCTTGGAGAGGCTTCTGCGAAGCTCCAGGTCGAAGTCATTCCTACTGGGTCAGTGGCTCTCGATATAGCCTTGGGAGTTGGGGGCATGCCCAGAGGGAGGATTGTTGAGATCTTCGGGCCGGAGTCGTCAGGCAAGACTACCGTCGCCTTGCACGTAGTCGCCGAAGCACAAAAGGCCGGGGGGATTGCCGCATATATTGATGCAGAGCACGCACTCGATCCGGTATATGCCCGCAAGCTCGGTGTTGACGTAGACAATCTCTTGATTTCGCAGCCCGACACCGGAGAGCAGGCTCTGGAGATCTGTGAGGCGTTGATTCGCAGTGGAGCCATAGATGTCGTGGTTGTAGACTCAGTTGCGGCTCTGGTGCCTCGGGCAGAGATTGACGGCGAGATGGGGGATTCTCATGTCGGATTGCAGGCCCGGTTGATGAGCCAGGCAATGCGCAAGCTTGCCGGAGTAGTGAGCAAGTCGAGGACCTGTGCGATATTCATCAACCAGATTCGTGAGAAGGTAGGTGTGATGTTCGGCAATCCCGAGGTCACGCCGGGCGGCCGGGCGCTGAAGTTCTACGCTTCGATCAGACTGGATATCAGGAGAGTCGAGACGATAAAGCAGGGCAACCAGCCGATCGGCAGTAGGACGCGAGCTCGGGTAGTGAAAAACAAGATCGCTTCACCTTTCAAAGAGGCGGAGTTTGACATCATGTTTGGTGAAGGGATCTCCCGAGAAGGCAGTATTTTGGACGTAGCTGAGGCACATAAAGTGGTTGACAAGAGCGGCGCTTGGTATTCATACGGCGATCTCAGGCTCGGGCAGGGTAAGGAAAACGCGAGGCAGTTTCTAAAAGAGAATCCTGAGGTTCTCGCAGAGATCGAACAAAAGGTCAGGGAGTTGACAGGCGTTACCGGCTCATTCAAGACCGAGGACTCACAGGGGCAGACAGATTAGCCCGTATGCAGGCCTGGGTACAGGAGCCGCGTTTTAGCCCATTTTGGGCCTAATGCAGGGGTTTCTTGACACCCACATCCGAAAGATATACAATAACCGCGTACCTTACCACCGTTTTTGAGGCCATAGGAGACAACGGTCGTGGAAAACCGACGGATTCTGACCTAGGCCGACGTTGGCGGCATCTACAGGGTTTATCGGGTTCAATTTACAGCGTTCGGCCAAAGGTTGCTGCGCCGCCGGCCTTCTGTGCCGGCATTGGGCGCGTGGAGAGCTAGGGGGGTGTACACTTATCGAGGGTCAGGTATTCCCATACGTTGTGGTCGCTTTGGCATCCCTTGGACTAGGATATCTGATTCGAAGATTCCTTGGTGAGTTAAAGAAGGGCAGTGCCGAGCAGCAGGCCAGAAGTATTATTGAAGAAGCGGAGAAGCTAGCTGAGGCAAAGCAGCGCGAAATGCTGCTTGAGGTTAAGGAAGACATCCACAGACTCAGAACCGAATTGGATAGAGAAAGTCGCGAGAGGCGCCTGGAGCTCCAGAGAGCTGAAAACCGCAACATCCAGAAGGAGGAGGCGCTTGACCGCAAGCTCGCGGCCGTGGAGAAACGTGAGGAGCGGATTGCACAGCGTGAAGCAGAGATCGAGAAACTGAAAAGGGAGATCGAGCAGATCAAGGCTGAGCAACGCAAGAAATTGGAGGAGATAGCAGACCTGACGACAGAACAAGCCAGGCAACTGCTACTTGATGAGGTCCGCAAAGAGACCGAACACGAGGCGGCTGCCATGATAAAGAGCGTAGAGATACGTGCCAGGGACGAGGCGGACAAGAGGGCTCGGGAGATTGTGTCCCTCGCCATTCAAAGGTGCGCGGCAGACCACGTCGTAGACACCACAGTATCTGTTGTGCCGTTGCCCAATGACGAGATGAAGGGTAGGATCATTGGCAGAGAGGGTAGGAATATCCGGGCTCTTGAGACCTTGACTGGCATTGACTTGATTATTGATGACACTCCTGAGGCTGTCATTTTATCCGGGTTTGATCCTGTAAGGCGTGAAGTAGCCCGGATCGCACTGGAGCGATTGATCAGTGACGGGCGTATTCACCCGGCTAGGATCGAAGAGATGGTGGAGAAGGCGAGAAAAGAAGTCGAGGCTGTTATACGCGAGGAAGGCGAAAAGGCTGCGTTTGATACGGGTGTCCACGGTCTGCATCCTGAGATCGTCAGGCTCTTGGGCAGGCTTAAGTACCGCAGCAGCTACGGGCAGAATGTCTTGCAGCACTCCATTGAGGTCTCTTATCTGGCTGCAATGATGGCCGCCGAACTGGGAGCCGATGAAAACCTTGCCAGAAGAGCCGGGCTTCTTCACGATATCGGAAAGGCTGTCGACCACGAAGTTGAAGGGCCGCATGCTAAGATCGGAGCAGACATACTTAAGCGTTATCACGAGTCGCCACAGGTGATTCATGCGGTTTTGGCACACCATGATGAGACTGAGGCAAAGACGGTTGAGGCGTGCTTGGTCCAGGCTGCAGACGCCATTTCAGCTGCGAGGCCCGGTGCAAGACGAGAGACGCTCGAGGCGTACATCAAGCGCCTGGAGAAGCTCGAAGAGATCGCCGGATCGCTTGAGGGTGTAGACAAGGTCTATGCGATTCAGGCAGGCCGCGAGATCAGAGTTATGGTCAAACCCGAAAAGATTGACGACGTTGCGGCGATCAAGGTTTCGCGAGATATCGTCAAGCGGATCGAAGAAGAACTCGAATATCCGGGGCAGATAAAGGTGACTGTAATCAGAGAGACTCGCGCTGTCGAATACGCCAAGTAGATTGCCTCGCAGCCGATGTGGGCACTGAGTGCTGTAGTGATTCGGTAGAGGCACTACCGTCGTTCAGGAGTCAGGGACACTGTTGATGTCCTCGGCTCCTGAACATGTGCAACTGCCACGACGTGCAGAGATACCTGTCTCGGGCCTCAATGGACCTGCAGAGAGGCGGTTTTGTAGTGAATATACTTGCTATTGGTGATGTTGTTGGTGAGGTAGGGCGAAAAGCCGTAAGGCAAGCCTTGCCCAAGGTCATCCGCGACCACCAAATCGACTTCGTATTTGCCAACGGTGAGAACGCCAGCGGAGGGTTGGGATTGGCGCCAAGGGAGGCGAAGGAGCTTCTTGACTACGGTGTCCACGTTCTCACAGGGGGTAATCATACGTTCCGCTTTAGTGAGATCTACAATGAACTCGATACCAATCCTCGCCTTGTCAGGCCCGCCAACTACCCTCCAGGTGCTCCTGGCCGCGGGGTTGTGCTCTTTCCTGACGAGATCAACCCTGAGGTGGCAGTAATCAACCTGATCGGACGCACATTCATGGAGCCTGTAGACTGTCCGTTTCAGTCCGCTGACGAAATTCTCTCGCAGCTTGATGACAGAATCCGAGTCATATTAGTTGATGTGCACGCTGAAGCTACGTCAGAAAAGCAGGCTCTTGGATGGTATCTCAACGGACGAGTTACAGGAGTAATAGGAACCCACACACACGTACAGACTGCTGATGAGAGGATCTTGGATCGCGGGACCGCGTACATCACTGACGTAGGAATGTGCGGCCCAGTGGATTCGGTGCTGGGGATTGAGGTGGATGTCATCCTTCGCAGGTTCAAGACCCAGCTTCCGGCCAGGTTTGCGGTAGCCAAAGGACGGGCAGTCTTTTCTGCACTGCTTATTGAATGCAATGATCAGGGCCGGGCTACATCCGTTGAGAGGATTAGCGTCATCATAGACTAGAAACCGCTCGGGGAGGCGTTCAGATCAGGTACCGCGCGCTGGAACAAAAGAGGAATTATCGCGGCGGTGAGTAATATATATAGTGGTGGAAGGGAGGGACCTCGGCACGTCACAGAGGCAGCAAGGAGGTAACCCCGAGATGGAAGTACTGAGAGTGTCTGCAAAGTCGAATCCAAATTCTGTAGCAGGAGCTCTTGCCGGGGTGCTGCGGGAGCGCGGCGGTGCGGAGATTCAGGCGATTGGTGCTGGCGCTCTGAATCAAGCTGTCAAGGCAGTAGCCATTGCTCGTGGCTTTGTTGCTCCAAGTGGTGTCGATCTGATTTGCATACCTGCTTTCACCGATATTGTGATCGACGGAGAGGAGAGGACCGCGATCAAGCTCATCGTTCAACCTCGGTAATCTGGTGGGACATCCACCAGGCAGCAATCCTTGGGCCCTCGCCGCAGCTGGCGAGGTTTCTTTGTACATGGAGTTTAGACAGGCTGCACGCGGCATTTATGGCTAATGTTACTGGCAGGTGCAGCGCTTTAGTTCGTGAATTGATTAGATGGGATTTAGGGGTGGCTAACGATCTACGAGGAGCCGATAGCTATGTATGAAGGGGAGTCTGTCATTCTCCGTCCGGTTGATGCCTCGGATGAGCCACTCCTTTTGGAATGGGACAATGACGACGAGCTCAATCTCTTGATGGGAACCGATGTCCTGGTCGACCTCAAGGACCACTTCAGCTTATGCGACGGCCGCAGCTGCATTAGACTGATGATAGAGACTAAGGCCGGAGCCGTCATCGGAAATGTGGATCTCATTCGAATACACTGGCGGCGCAAGGAAGCGGAGCTAGTTGCTCGAATTGGCAGAAAAGACTATTGGAATCAAGGCTATGGCTCTGACGCGGTGAGTACTCTTCTGCGAGTGGCATTCTCCAAGTTCGGGCTAAAAAGCGTGTATCTCAGAGTTTACAGGTCCAACAAGAGAGCGGTGCGCTGCTACGAGAAGTGCGGGTTTCGAAAAGAAGGCGTAGTGGTGCGGGCGTCACGGAGCGGGCCGATAGAGATAGTGCTAATGAGTGCTTCTGCGTCTGAGTTGGCCTCCAATGCGGCTGCCAGCTGATTTTCATAACTTGCCAAGAAGCTAGAACAAAAGGGACGGAATCGCGAGTATCTGCGACTTCGTCCCTTCATCTTTTTCAACCAATCTTTGGCGCAAGGGAGGATTAGTAGACTTTGTGGAGAATTGATCCGATAAAGTGGCACCTAGTGGACCATAGTGGACTTGGGTGGAGGACCGGTTCACACCATGCTTATCGGTGAGTATCGCCACAGCCTCGACGAGAAGGGCAGGCTGACTATGCCAAGCCGGTACAGAGAGCTGCTGGGCAAGTCGTTTATCCTCACAAAGGGATTGGACGGCTGTCTCTTTGTGTACCCTATTCAGGAGTGGCAGTCACTACTCAACGATATCCAGGCATTGCCTTTGACCAATCCTTCTGCACGCGCCTTTGTCCGGATCTTCTTGGCAGGGGCATGCGAGCCCGAGCTGGACAAGCAGGGCAGGTTTGTAATTCCTCCTAGCCTGCGGGAATACGCGTCTCTTGAACGCGAGTTGGTGATCTGCGGCGTAGGTAGTCGCCTCGAGATTTGGAGCGCGGAACGTTGGGATAAGTACGTCGAGTCCGCAAGTCCATCCTTTAGTGAGATCGCGTCAGAGCTTGTGAATCTGGGGATCTAGACCTGGACATGTGCCAAAGGATCCATCAATAGACTGGCGCAGTGAGGCGGGAGTCTGCGATGAACGAATTCCATCATATCCCTGTGCTTTTGCAGGAGACGTTAGAGATACTCGACTGCAAGCCGGGCGACGTAGTGTTGGATGCAACAATAGGCGGTGCAGGTCACAGTTCAGAGATTGTCAAGCTTATCAGGCCCGGAGGCCGCCTCATTGGAGTTGACAGAGACCCGGATGCCATCAGGGCAGCCCTGACTCGCCTTGCTGAACACGGTGACATGGTTACTGTTGTCCACGGCAACTTCCGCGACCTGGACACAATCCTCGAGCGATTAGGCATTGATGCTGTCGACAAGGTGCTTTTTGACTTCGGCGTGTCGTCACACCAGCTTGACGACGCTAACCGGGGGTTTAGTTACTGGCAGGATGATGCACAGCTCGACATGCGAATGGACAAGTCAACCGGACTGTCCGCCAAGGAATTGATTAACACAGCGTCTCGTGAAGAACTGGCCTCGATCATAAGGAGATACGGGGAAGAGCCGTTTGCCGGCCGAATCGCGAGTCTAATTGTGAAGAGACGCGAGTTTGAGCCAATAGAGACTGTTGGGCAGCTCGTTGAAATAGTCAAGGCAGCAATTCCTGCACGTTTCAGGCGTCGCGGAGGCCATCCTGCTCGCAAGACGTTTCAAGCGCTCAGGATCGCGGTCAACAGTGAGTTGGAGGCCATAGAGATTGCTCTTGACTCGGCATTTTCCATGCTGGCCGAGGGCGGGGTTGTTGCTGCGATCTCCTTTCATTCACTCGAAGACCGTATCGTGAAGACGAAGTTCCGTGAGTTTGCGAGGCCATGCACGTGCCCGCCGGATGCGCCGATTTGCACGTGCGCAGGGATTGCTAGGGCCGAGCTGTTGACGAAGAGAGGAATCGTGCCGTCGGAGCGTGAGATTTCTCTCAATCCTAGAGCTAGAAGCGCTCGACTTAGAGCCGTTCGCAAGGTTCTATTCGCTTCTGGGGGTGAATACTGATGGTATCGGCTAGGCGAATGCATCGCTGGAGGCCCTTGAGTGGAAGCAAGCCGGGCAGGAGCAGTCCTGTGATGCCGACATGGGTAAAGAGAATGCTTGCAATGCTCTTGGTCGCTTTCACGTTCTTGGGCATCCTCTTGCCCTACCTCTGGATCCAGGCAGAGATCAATGAAGCTTCTGCTGAAAGACGCACTTGGAGCAGGATTCTAAACGAGACTATTGAAGAGCACCAAGCACTGCAGTTTAGGTTGTCTGAATTGCAGTCTGCGCGCAGGATAGAGCAGGTGGCAATCGAGAGGCTGGGAATGGAGAAGCCGACTCAGGTCATTCACGTTGAACCGACACTGCATTAGTTAGCCGGCAGACATATCAGCTCGCCTTGTCGCGTCCTTGTGTTCTCTTGGATGGCTTCCTCTCGCTCGGCTTTCGTTTGCTTCGAGCACACGCCACGGGTATTTTGTGGTTGCGCTTGACTTGGGGGGACTACCTTGCCGGATCATACTGCTGTAGTTGTCCGTAAGCGGATTGTCTTCGTCCTGTTTGCACTGTCGCTGGTGATGTTCGCCCTCGTCTGTCGCTTGTTCTATTTGCAGGTCATTCGCAATGAGTGGTTGCGCCAGATGGCTCTGGACCAGAGATATGCGACTTTGTATGAAGACTCCCGGAGAGGACCGATTTATGATGTTCGTTTTCGAAAGCTCGCAGTCAGTATGAGTGCGGAGTCTATAGTTGCCATCCCAGCCCAGATCAGTGATGCGCGAGATACTGCCGCCAAGTTGTCAGAAGTTCTCGACATGGACTATCAATCGGTGTATGCCAAGTTAACTCAACCCCTTGCGAGTGTGTACATAAAACGGCGGGTGGATCAGGAGACAGCTCAAGCTGTCAAAGAGCTGAGACTTCCCGGCATTGTGTTCACTGAGAAGGGAGAGCGCTTTTATCCGTCAGGGTCAATAGCAAGCCATGTTCTCGGAATTGTTGGAACCGACAATCAAGGGCTGGAGGGCCTAGAGCTGGAGTATGACGAGTATCTCTCGGGAAAGAGGGGAAGGCGCAGGTCAGAAGTAGATGCTAGAGGACGGGACATACCTCTGGGCGAAAAGGAGTACATCCCGCCTGAGGATGGGTATGGCATCGTGCTCACAATCGATGAGCGGATCCAGATGATAGCCGAGCGAGAGATCGAACGTGCAGTCGTCGAAGCTAACGCGGCTCGCGGAACGATCATAATGATGAACCCCAAGACCGGAGGGATCCTTGCCTTGGCTACGTACCCGTCCTTTGACCTAACTGATTGGCGGAATACAACAGCTGAGCAGCGCAGGATGTGGCCCCTGCTTGATGCGTACGAGCCGGGCTCGACATTCAAGATTGTCACGGCAGCTGCTGTGCTGGATTCTGGTACCCGGTCTGTTTACTCCACCTTCGATGACATCGGGTATGTCCTTGTTGACGGGCATCGCCTCAGATGCTGGAGAGCTGGCGGACACGGACATCAAACCTTTGTAGAGACTATGGAGAACTCCTGTAACCCCGCGTTTGCCACGTACGCGAGGGAAATGGGCGTTGACGTATTCTACAGATATATAAGAGCGTTTGGCTTTGGATTGCCCACTGGTATAGATTTTCCAGGAGACAGTACGGCGAAGGGAATGCTTCAGTCAGAAAAAACTGTAGGAGCTGTAGGGATTGCCACGATTGGATTCGGCCAGGGAATAGCAGTCACCCCTCTGCAGTTGTTACAGGCGATCGCGACTGTAGCAAACGGAGGTACCATGATGAAACCTCGCTTGGTTGAGGCAGTAGTCGATGAGAGATTGCAGATAGTCGAGAAGTTTCCACCGGTGAGCGTTCGTCAGGTGATCTCTCCATCGACAGCTCAAATTCTGAACGAAGTTCTCGTATCAGTGGTTGAGAACGGATCCGGCACGAGGGCCCAAATCCCCGGCTATCTGGTCGCAGGAAAAACTGGCACAGCTCAAAAGGTCGATCACAGAGGTGGGTACGGCGACAAGAGAGTGGCGTCCTTTGGGGGATACGCACCTGCAGACGATCCGGTCGTCGCTGCTCTAGTCATTATTGATGAGCCCAATACTTACACAACCTACGGCGGTGTCCTTGCCGCTCCTGCTTTTCAGGCCGCGGTATCTGATGCTTTGAGGCTCCTGGGAGTGCCCCCGAATCGTCCGGTTGCAGAGACGGTTGCCAAACCAAATCAGGTCTATGTTCCCGATGTCCGCAACTACCCTGTGGTCGAAGCTGCTGAAAAGGCCAAGGAGGCCGGTTTGGGATTGAGAATTGTCGGGGGCCAGGGCAACATCGTCTTGTCTCAAAATCCTGTTCCCGGAGCTGCTGTACAGCTCAACACAGTCGTGAATGTGGTTGTAGGAGATGATCCGGAATAGTGAGAGCCATGTCCGTGTTAACGATCGCCAATATGCTCGGTGGCGAGGTGGCTGTTGGTGACCCGTGTTCCACAGCTAGTGAGGTCTGCACTGACTCCAGATCAATCAAAGCCGGAGACATGTTCATAGCCCTACGGGGTGAGAGGTTCGACGGCCACGATTACATAATCGAGAGCATGGAGTCGGGCGCGTCTGGAGTCGTGGCTGAGAGCCTTACCAGAGAGCAGACTGAAGTCATCCTAGAGCGGCAGGGGTTTGGCATATTAGTCGAAGACACACTGAAGGCACTGCAGTCCCTGGCGAGCCGCTACCGTCAAACTCTGGATGTCACGTGCATTGCCATAACTGGCAGCACAGGAAAGACGACTGTCAAAGACATGGTGAAATCAGTCTTGTCCGCTGCTATGCCCACTGTGGCGACTGAACGTAGCATGAACAACGAGATTGGACTCCCCTTGACTATTCTAAACGCCACTGACGATACTCGGTTTCTGGTGCTCGAGTTGGGTATGAGAGGGCTCGGCCAGATCGAGGAGCTAAGCGCGATTGCCAAGCCTGACATCGGTGTCATAACCAACGTAAATGACACTCACATCGAGCTACTGGGCAGTAGAGAGAGGATTGCTCAGGCCAAATCGGAGTTGGTCGAGGCGATTCCAGAAAGCGGCGGAGTGGTCCTAAACGGGGATGATCCTTTAGTAATGTCTATGGCGGACAAATGCAGAGGCCGCGTAGTCACAGTGGGCCTAAGCGACCATTGTGATATTCGTGCAACCGAGGTCTCCAGTATAGGAGCTCTGGGAGTCAAGTTCCGGGTCGAATCGCCTGAGCCTTTGGAAGAAGTGATAGTAGGCATCCCGGGCGTGCACAATGTCTCCAACGCACTGCTAGCGCTTGGGGTTTGCTATCTCCTCGGTTGTCCGTTGAGAGAAGGATCCCGCCGTCTTGAAAACATCTCAAGGTCTGGCATGAGGTTGGACATCAAGCCTGCTCGTAAGGGTGTTACTGTGATAGATGACTCCTACAACGCATCGCCCGTATCCATGCTAGCTGCACTGCGAACGCTGATGGAGGTTGGCTCGAGTGGGAGGACAATCGCAGTCCTCGGCGACATGCTGGAGCTGGGAACGATGAGCGAAGAGGAGCACAGGCGAATCGGCCGCTTCATTGCAGATGCAGGACCCGATATCACATTGACCGTCGGAGGCCACGCCAGGCTTATCAGTGAAGAGATACATAGATCAGGCAGTGGTCGGGTGTCCGAGTCCTTTGGGACGACAGAAGAGGCGAGCCAAAGGCTAAGGGAGCTCCTCCAGCCTGGTGATACAGTGCTGATAAAGGGCTCAAGAAGCATGCGCATGGATTGCATAGTAGGGGACCTAGACGTTTACCTCGGCCACAGGAAGTCATGATTGACGATGAGGTGGTACTTTGCGCAGACTTGTACAGACCCGAGACAAGGGTCCGGATTTGTTGATCTTTGCGTCTGCGTTGGCGCTGCTGACCATCGGCTTGGTCATGGTGTTCAGTGCTAGTTCGCCCATGGCTTTTCACGAATTCGGCGATTCGACGTATTTCGTGAAAAGGCAGCTGTTCTGGGCGTTGCTCGGCACTGTCGCTATGATTGCTACTATGAACATAGACTACCATCTCTACCGCCGGTTCGCAGTAGCTGTCTACGCCGTTGCTGTCGGGTTGCTGGGCCTGGTCCTCATCCCTGCGGTTGGAACAGTGGCAGG
Organism: uncultured Clostridia bacterium; assembly: GCA_900016865.1. Classification (GTDB taxonomy): domain Bacteria; phylum Bacillota; class DTU014; order DTU014; family DTU014; genus DTU014. Next base: position 107,586 of record FIZI01000013.1, read on the forward strand.
AGGTGCCAGACGCTGGATTGTGCTAGGCGGGTTTGTGCGAATCCAGCCGTCGGAGGTTGCCAAAGTCGCGATTATCATTGTGCTGGCTGCGTACATGAGCAGTATCGGCCCGCGCATGCAGCGGTTCCTGACTGGTGTAGTCATTCCGATCGCGCTTGTGGCTGTGCCTCTAGCCCTAATCGTAGCAGAGCCGGACCTTGGAACCGCAGTAGCAATCCTGGCTGTATGTGTGATCATGCTCTTTTTGGGAGGTGCGAGACTGACCCACCTGCTGCTCCTAGTCCCACCTGCTGTGGCTGGTTTGGTCTTGCTCATCGTCACTGAGGAATACCGCTTCAGAAGGTACATGGCCTTCATAGACCCCTGGCAAGATCCTTTGGATACCGGGTGGCATGTTATTCAGTCGTTGCTGGCACTTGGTTCAGGAGGTTTGTTTGGACTGGGGCTCGGGATGAGTCGGCAGAAGTATCATTATCTTCCCGAAACGCATACGGATTTCATTTATTCGATTCTTGGGGAAGAACTCGGGTTTGTCGGCTGCGCTGCAGTGATAGCGCTGTTCTTTGTCTTCGCGTGGAGAGGGATGAGGGCCGCACTGAGAGCTCCCGACCGCTTTGGCGGGCTGCTGTGCGCAGGCCTTACTTGCATGATAGTGTTTCAGGCGTTGATGAACATAGGTGTGGTCACCTCTTCAATACCCATTACGGGCATATCGCTGCCGTTCATCAGTGCTGGGGGTTCATCGCTTACTGTGGCTATGGCCTCGGTCGGCGTCATCCTAAACGTGTCGCGTCGGGCGATTGAGTAGCGGCATAGACGCACGCCGACGACTTGGTGGACAAGCCTTTCACGCGTGTGTAGTCGCACGCGGCGAATGACGAAGGCATATCATATCATTGTCAACAGATCCTACTACGGCAGACTTGGCGCCATATCTTAGGAGGCAGTAGAATTTTGAACAACGTGGCCAACTTGACGCAAGTCCATTTTGTCGGTATAGGTGGTACGGGCATGAGCCCTCTTGCAAAGATCCTCTTGCAATCGGGAATCGAGGTTACGGGCTCAGACTGTAAGGAGTCTCCATATCTCAACGATCTCAAACAAGAAGGGGCAGCCGTTCACATCGGTCACTCTGCAGACAATCTGGACTCCCCGGATTTAGTGGTGGTATCGCTCGCAGTCGACCCGTCAAACCCGGAGGTGATCGAGGCCGGGAGGCGCGGGATAAGAGTGGTGACTAGAGCACAGCTCCTTGGGAAGCTGTTCAACGAAAAAAAAGGCATTGGAGTCAGCGGAACGCACGGAAAGACCACTACCGCCTCTATGATAGCCTACATACTCATGATGGCCGGCAAGGACCCGACCATCGCAGTTGGCGGTGAAATCATTGACCTCGGGTGCGGAGGGAGGCTCGGAAGCGGCGAGTGCTTTGTTGCTGAGGCAGATGAAGCGTACAAGTCGTTTTTTGAGTTGAAGCCGCTCATCAGTATCATCACGAGTGTGGACGAAGACCATGTCGACCATTACGGGTCATTTGAGGACGTAATCTCCGGTTTTTCTCGGTATGCAAGCCAGACGCGCAAGGGCGGTTGGTTGATAGCCTGCGCGGACGACGAGGCTGTTCTGCGAGCTATTGAGAGATATGGCGGGAACCTGATTCTATATGGCACGGCCTCCGGAGACTATGTCGTCAGTGATTGCAGGTTTGCGGACGGCCGCTGGCGTTTTGTGCTCAAACACGGTCCCGAGCACATTGAGGTATCTCTACTGATCCCGGGCCTGCACAATGCGTTGAATGCAACAGCAGCGCTTGCAGCATGCGCTCTTGTTGGGGTGGACCTCAGAGAAGCCGTATCAATCCTTGGGCAGTTCCGCGGGGCCAGGCGTCGCAGCGAACTGATCGGCTCAGTCGGTGGGATCGCAGTCTACGATGACTATGCTCACCACCCGTCTGAGATCCGTGCGACTCTGCGGGCCTTTCGCACGGAACATTCAGGCAGGCTTATTGCCGTCTTTCAGCCCCAAAGGTTTTCAAGGACCAAACTCCTGATGAAACACTTTGCGGAAGCGTTTGCAGATGCGGACCTCGTACTGATCGATGACATATTCTATAGAGGAACGGGCGAATCGCCCTTGAGTGGTGTCAGTTCGCATCGACTCGCAGAGTTGGTCCGATCAGTCTCGAACAAACCCACGCTATACATACCTGGAAAACCGGAAATCGTGAGGTTCTTGTCCGAGCATGTGCAGGAAGGTGACGTCGTAATAACGATGGGAGCCGGAGACATCAGAGAATGTGCTGAGAAGTTGGTTGAAATCCTAGGAGGCACGCCGGCATGAATGTTGATGCAGTGACGCGAGAGTTGATGTCCACTACAAGAGGCACATTGCTGGTCAGTGAGCCCATGAGCAGTCATACCAGCTTTCGAATTGGCGGACCTGCAGACGTCTTTTTCGTTCCTTCAGACGAAGAAGACATTAGGGTCGCCTTGAGATCCTGCAGCCAACATGGCGTACCTGTCACAGTGATTGGCGGAGGAACCAATCTTCTCGTTTCGGACTTGGGTATAGAAGGGTTGGTACTGCGCATTGAGGGATGCTTGGCTCAGGTTACGGTTCAAGGCAACTACATCACAGCAGGGGCGGGCGCACCGCTTTGCCGCGTTGCATCGGTTGCAGCTGAGCACTCCCTGACTGGCCTAGAGTTTGCTGTTGGGATTCCCGGGACTGTTGCAGGTGCCGTGGCAATGAACTCCGCAGCACACGGACGAAGCATGAGCGATGTTGTCAGCAGCGTCAGAGTACTCCGGTTGGACGGGACAGAGGTAGTCCTGCAAGCCAATGAATGCGAGTTCGGTGAGAAAACGAGCGCGTTTCAAAGAGGCGAACTCATTATTCTGGAGGTGATTCTGCGCCTAAGTGCGGGAGACCAAGAAGAGATAAGACGTCTCCGGGATCGGTATGCCAGAGACAGACGTGCGAAGCAGCCTCTAAATTATCCAAGCGCAGGGTGTGTCTTTAGAAATCCGGCTGGAGGAGGAGCTGGAAGATATATTGATCAGGCAGGATGCAAGGGCCTGAGGGTGGGTGACGCAGAGGTTTCCCGTTTGCATGCCAATTTCATAGTGAATCTGGGCTGTGCCACGGCCAGTGATGTGACGCAGCTGATCGAGCAGGTTCAGAAATTGGTGATTGACAAGGTGGGTGTCAGGCTGGAACCCGAGATTAGGTTCATCGGGAGGTAGCCGGCATCCCGAGGAGGCAGCTAAGATGAGGTTTTCAATCGTCGGCGGTACCAGGCTGTCTGGCACCGTGAAGATCAGTGGTGCCAAGAACTCTGTGTTAAAACTCATGGCCATGTCCTTGATGGCAAACGACCGATGCGTCATTCGCAATGTTCCAAGAATCTTGGACGTTCAGACGATGAAGGGAGTGATAGAGGCACTCGGTGCCCGGGTAGAGTGGCATGATGACGTGATGGAGATCACTCCACCCGAGCACCTTGGAACAGAGGCTCCAGAGGAATTGGTGCGCGGCATGCGTGCATCCATTCAGATCATGGGGCCGCTACTCGCCAAGGTCGGTGAGGTGCACATAGCTCAACCGGGGGGCTGCAGCATCGGACATCGTCCGGTCGACTTCCATCTGAGAGGGTTCAGGGCTATGGGCGCTGAAGTAGAGGAACGATACGGCTATATGCGGGCTCGAGCTGACAAGCTGAAGGGCGCTACCGTATTCTTGGACTTTCCCAGCGTCGGCGCAACTGAGAACTTAATGGCTGCCGCAGCCTTGGCAGAGGGAACTACAGTCATATGCAACGCGGCTCGCGAGCCGGAAATAGTTGACCAGCAGAACTTCCTAAACCTCATGGGCGCTAAGGTGCGGGGCGCAGGTACAGGGCAGATTGTTGTAGAAGGCGTGAAAGAACTCGCCGGAGTCGACTACACGGTAATCCCGGATCGGATCGAAGCCGGGACAATGATGGTAGCTGCAGCTATCACTGGCGGCCATGTTACGCTGCAGGACGTCGAGCCGGACCACCTAGGATTCCTAGTAGCCAAACTGAGGGAGATGGGGGTAAGTGTAGAGATCTCTCGAAACCAGATAGACTGCTATGCAGATCGGCCGATCCGCGGGGCTACTGTGCGGTCCATGCCATATCCCGGCTTTGCTACGGACCTTCAGCCGAGCATAGCGGCACTCGCTTCTGTCGCGGAGGGATGCAGTGTTCTTATCGAAACGATTTACTCCAATAGATTCCACTACTTGGAGGAAATGCGGAAGATGGGTGCGAAAGTGATTATAGAGCACTCAACAGCAGTCATCCGAGGAGTCGACAGACTTACCGGGACAAACGTCTGTGCTCCAGACCTACGGGGCGGTGCTGCATTAGTGCTATGTGCTTTGGCTGCTGACGGACACACCGTAGTTGACAACATAGAGTTGATCGATCGAGGATACGAGCAGTTTGAGCAGAAGCTCTCGGGCCTGGGCGCCAGAATCATTCGAACCGAGTGAATGGAAGTGACGTTGTCTTGGACGACAGGCTGTTTACGACAGCGGTTACGATCGTTCTAGTATGCATTGCTGCATTATCATTAATGTACTCATCGGCCTTTACCGTCTCTGAGATCAATGTTGTTGGCAACTCGTACTTCACTGATGCCGAAGTCGTCGCCATGGCCGGACTAACCGACCCAGTGAACTTGTTCAGGGTCAACGTGCGAGAGTGTGAAGCGCGACTTAAGAAGTCGAGCAAGATCGAAGAAGCAGTAGTTCGAAAGGTGCTGCCAAATACTCTGACCATAGATGTAATCGAGCGTACCGGGGTAGGCTTGATCCGCTATAACGGAATCTTTTGCGAAATCGATGCCAATGGGGTAGTGATCACAGATGTGCTTGATCCCGTGAGGGTTGAGCTGCCCGTACTTACAGGCCTGCAGCCTACTTACTTGGCAAGCGGTGAGAAGGCTCAGCCGGCTCGGATCGTGGAAGCGGCGAAAATTGCGGGCGACATCGATTTTGCGGTTCGAAGAGTCCTGCGCGAGCTCAACATTGCCGATCCAAACAACGTGGTCGGGTATCTTGTGAACGGCGCAATGGTGGTCTTTGGCGACAGTCGGGATATGTCATACAAGTGCGGTGTGTTGGAGTCTATCCTTGAGGATGCACGAAGGAGAGGGGTCACTCTTGACTATGTCGATGTCAGCGTTCCTTCGGCCGCGATAGCACGTTGAGAGCTTCCTCATGGGCGCCCGGAGACAGGTCAATGGTGTGGAGGAGAAGCACAAACAGTGTGGAAAATAGTCAATGCCGTCTGGACCAAAGAGGTTAGTAGACTTGTTCTTAGTCAGGAGGAACAGCGCGAGTGGCTCAGCAGATCGCACTAGGAGTGGATATAGGCACGAGCCATACGAAGCTGGTAGCCGGTTACGTCGATTCCAGCGATACACTGAACGTCATTGCACACGTATCCGGGCCTTCGGAGGGTGTGAAGAAGGGTTCAATCGCGAATCTAGAGGCGGCTTCTGAATGTGTTTCTGTTGTGTTGGACGAGTTCAAGAGGCAGTGTGAGGTTAGGCCTGATATCTGCCTTTCATCTATAGATGGGACAAGCATCAAGTCAACTAACGGATCTGGTTCAGTCGCGATCGAGGGGTCGGGATTAGTATCAGAGACAGATGTGCGTCGCGCAATTGACGCTTCTGCCGCGCTCACGCTGAAGTCGAGCGACGCGGTGCTCCATCTGATACCACGGGCATTTACTCTCGACGATTACAGCGGTATCGAATCACCGTTGGGTATGATAGGCAGTCGCCTGTCTGTAGACACACATATCATGATCGTCTCTCAAGCTGCCGCCAGCAGCAGGGTCAGGGCATTTGACAGAGCCAGGTTGAGGGTGGCAGGCTTAGTGGCACATGGAATCGCGTCTGCCGAAGGTGTCCTTGGCAATGATGAACGGGATCTCGGAGTCTGTCTAGTCGATATTGGGGCGGGTACAACCAATCTGGTAGTGTACAAAGGGTCCGGAATCGTGCACAGCTCAACTATAGCCCTTGGTGGCGCAAACATCACTAATGATCTCGCGATAGGCCTAGGTATCCACTTTTCTGCAGCTGAGAAGCTGAAAATCACGCTTTCGGACCTCTCGCGATTTGACAACGCAGATCAGGAGATGTTTGCAGATATAGACTTGGCGAGGTCATTGAGTGATGCCGACCTATCTCATGTCGGCGATATTGTCAAGGCGCGTCTCTCTGAGATTTTTGAGCTGATCGTATCTGATCTCAGAGATGCAGGAGTTCACCGGCATATTCCGGCGGGGCTTGTGATCACAGGCGGCACCGCGAATATCGTCGGGTTGGCTCAATTTGCGTCTGAAGTAACAGGTTATAGGTGCACGTGTGCTACGCCACGGCGTGTCCTGCGGAGTGTGAATGTATCCGCGAAGCCTGAGTATTCGTCTGCAGCCGGTTTGGTCCGCATAGCCTTTTCAGATAAGGCTCTCAGCACGGTGCGAGAGATCGACACGACCCAACCTCGAGGCTTGGCTCGTCGAGCTCGCAGTGTTGTTAGGAGATTGCTGAGTTGACCTGTGGATGCGTTTTGGGTGTAGCTTCGGAGCGTGTACTCATTTGCAGTCTTGCGAGTTCAAAGGAACGGAGGAGATTTGAGTGACGGACGGCAGTCTCGTAGAGGCGACAAGGGACCAAAGCTTCGCACGCCTTAAGGTTATAGGCATTGGTGGCGGCGGGTGCAATGCTGTCAATAGGATGATCGAGAGCGGTTTGAAAGGTGTGGACTTCATAGCCGTCAATACCGATGTGCAGGCTCTCAACAACTCCAAGGCACCAGTTCAGCTCAAGATTGGATATGAGCTGACAAAGGGGCTTGGAGCGGGTGCTGACCCTGAGATAGGCAGACAAGCTGCCGAGGAGAGCGCCGAGGAGATAAAACAGAGCCTTGAAGGCGCAGACATGGTTTTTATAACTGCCGGTATGGGTGGGGGCACGGGTACAGGCGGTGCGCCAGTGGTGGCCCGGATCGCCAAAGAGCTGGGAGCTCTCACAGTGGGTGTTGTGACCCGCCCATTCACCTTCGAAGGGAAACCAAGATGCAACCAGGCTGAGATAGGTGTCAAGAACCTTCGCGATACGGTAGATACTCTGATCACGATCCCCAACGACAGGCTTCTTCAGGTCGTAGAGAAGCGCACATCGGTGCTCGAAGCATTCCGAATGGCCGACGATGTCCTGCGTCAGGGTGTCCAAGGAATTGCAGATCTGATCATGATTCCGGGGTTGATAAACCTCGACTTTGCGGACGTCCGGACGATCATGACAGACGCAGGTTCAGCACTGATGGGCATTGGAGAAGCTTCAGGAGAAGACCGTGCGGTTCAGGCTGCCAAGTCGGCTATCTCTAGCCCGCTCCTTGAGGCTTCGATCGAAGGAGCGAAAGGCGTGCTAATGAGTATTACTGGCGGGCCTGACCTAGGCTTGTTTGAGGTGAACGAAGCTGCAGCTGTCATATCTGAGGCCGCAGACCCTGACGCCAACATCATCTTTGGAGCAGTGATCGATGACAGCATGGGCGACAGCATACGCATTACTGTGATCGGCACCGGGTTTGGAGACAAGAAGCGAAGAAAGGTCGGCTTTGGAGAGGTCGAAATGCGGCCTTTCATTGCCGACGATTTAGACATCCCTGCGTTCTTGCGCAAGCCAAAGAAGTGAGACGGATAGGGAGGGATCGCGCACGTAACCGGTAAGTATACGGAATGGCTGCCGAACGTGTTCGATCGCAGGGGCTGATTAGCGGTGGGAGGATCGTCAGGCATATCCTTGATTGTTACAGGCGTTGTGACTAACTTCGCCATGACCTACGTCATGCTGTGGGCGTCTGCAGAGATAACTGGGCGCCGTAAGATAGGCTACCGGCTCTTGCTGGGTGCAGTCACGGCTAGTGCGTTCTTGGTAGTGATCTTGTTGCTAGTCGGGTACGGCATCATAGGGTTTCGTTCGGTCGCGTCTGTCTTGATTGCGGTATTGTCCGTGCTCGCGGCAGTGGTGGTTTCCTTTGGCCCGCTCAAGCTCGCAGAGCTCATAAGACTGTCAGCTCTGGCACTCTTTTTTTCCTGGTTTGCCGGTGGAGTCACCATCGCAGTCAACCTATACACTGGAGGATGGATGGGTGGCAGCGGTTGGGATATGGTGACTAGTCTGATAATCGCCGTGGGCTCAGTCCTCTTGGTGGCTGAACTCGGTTGGGGGGTTGTCCATAGGCGAATGCGGGACTCGCTCTATTTCGTGCCGATCAGGATACTCCTCTGCGATCAGAAACTTGAAACCAACGCTCTTATAGACACAGGAAATCAGTTGCGAGATCCGCTTACCGGCGCTCCAGTAGTCATTGTGGAGCTTGAGCTCTTGAAGAGGGTCATTCCCAGGGAGATCCTGGACGCCTTTGAGAGTAAAGCGGAGTCTCCTTATGAGTTGCTCGCCATCCTATCATCGTTTCCTGAGTGGGCTAGGCGAATCCGGCTGATCCCGTTCAGCTCTCTGGGCAAGGACAAGGGTATACTGGTTGGGATTCGTCCAGATGCTCTGGAAATACTTGAGGGAGATGTTGGCTTCTCTGTCACTAACGTCGTGCTCGGTGTGCATCCCAGAAATCTGTCCAGTTCAAGCCAGTACCAGGCATTGCTTCATCCCGAGCTCTTGGGGGCGGCTTAGGCGGGCCTGTCGTCTCAAGGCCGGGTATACTCCAGCCACCTGAGGAGCAAGTCTTTATGTGGACAGTTGTTCGAAGTCTGAAATGGCGACTGCGTGTGTTGCTGCTGCGCGTCTTTGCCAAGCTGGGGATCTTTCCCGAGCTGGTGATTCATTATGTGGGAAGCGGAGAAGCGCTTCCCCCGCCGCTAAGCTCAGAGGAGGAGGTCGCTCTCCTCAAGCGTTTGGAGAGAGGCGACTTTCGCGTTCGCGGAGAACTCATCGAGAGGAATCTTCGGCTGGTTGTGTACATCGCGAAGCGCTTTGAAAACACGGGCGTTTTTATTGAAGACCTAGTGTCCATCGGGACAATAGGCCTGATAAAGGCTGTGAACACCTTTAAGCCGGAGCGAAACATCAAACTGGCTACATATGCGTCCAGGTGCATTGAGAACGAAATACTGATGTACCTGAGGAGAAACAGCAAGACCAGATCTGAGGTGTCGTTTGACGAACCGCTTAATATCGATTGGGACGGCAACGAGCTTCTGCTTTCCGACGTTTTGGGAACCGAGAATGACGTCATTTACAGGTGCATAGAGGACGAAGTTGACAAGTCTCTACTAGCTTCTGCTCTCGGAAGCCTCAATCGCCGGGAGAAGCGTATCATGGAGCTTAGATTTGGGCTCTCCGATGGTGTGGAGAAGACGCAGAAGGAAGTTGCCGACCTCCTCGGCATTTCTCAGTCCTACATATCCCGACTGGAAAAACGTATAATAAAGAAGCTAAGGCGAGAGATCCAGAGAATCGAGTAACAGCCGGCATTAGCCGACAAATACTGAATTATCGTCTGTCCAAATGAAAGCGCTGGTAAAGAGCGCTTTTTTTGTTGGGTATAAAAGGTTGAGGTCATGTCAATAATGGTACTGTGCTTGACGGAATATGGAAAACCTAGCGGTGCTGGGTTTTGTCTGCGCAAGATGAGCTCTGTCAGGAGTCTTGTTGTAGTAGGCGTCGGCCGCGTCGAAGGTGTCGGCTCAGGGAGGCCGTGATCCTGGATGCGGGTCTTTTGCCATTGGAGGGGAGCCAGAAGTGAACAAGGTTGAGATCTGCGGGGTCAACACGTCGAAGTTGCCAGTCCTAAAGAGCGCGCAGATGAAAGAGCTGCTGCAGCGGGTGAGACAAGGCGACGAGGACGCGCGGCGAGAGCTTATCCAGGGAAACCTAAGGCTGGTGCTTAGCGTCATCCAGCGTTTCAACAACAGAGGAGAGTACGTCGATGATCTCTTCCAGGTTGGCTGCATCGGGCTCATAAAGGCAATCGACAACTTCGACCTCAGCCAGAATGTCAAATTTTCCACGTACGCGGTCCCGATGATAATTGGCGAAATCCGGAGATACTTGCGGGACAATAACCCCATACGAGTCAGCAGGTCTTTGCGGGACATAGCTTACAAGGCCCTGCAGGTCAGGGACAGGCTCATCAACAGAGACTCACGAGAGCCGACCATATCCGAGCTTGCCAACGAACTGGGCATGCCGCGGGAAGAAGTAGTCTATGCGCTTGATGCGATTCAGGAGCCTGTGTCGCTGTTCGAGCCCATCTATCACGATGGCGGTGACCCCATCTATGTCATGGACCAGGTTGGAGATGACAAGAACGAAGATGCAATCTGGCTGGAGGGTATCGCCATTCGTGAGGCGATTGAGAAGCTCAACGACAGGGAAAAGCGCATCCTAAAACTGCGGTTCTTCGAAGGGCGAACCCAGATGGAGGTCGCGGATGAGATCGGAATCTCACAGGCCCAGGTGTCAAGGCTCGAAAAAGCAGCGCTCAAGCACATGCGCAGGTTTGTTTAGTTAGGGGTGACCAGGTATGTTTTTTTCTTGCTCGTTTGTCAAGCGGCTGAACAGAGCCTGTGGGAGAACAGATGTGTCTGAGATTCGCCAAAGGATTCTTACAGCTCTAGCAATCACCCTATTGACTGTGACGTGTGCCGGCCTGACTAGGTGGATTCCGAGTGCAACAGCTGATTCTGAGTCGAGTCTTGCCGATGCCTTGGTAAGACTGCACGTCATAGCCAACAGCGATACATTTGAGGACCAGGCGCTGAAGCTAGAGGTAAGGGACGCAGTTCTTGACGCGGCCCGGGAGATCCTTGAGGGTGCGACAGGCAAGAAGGAAGCTATGGAACTAATCTGCTCACATCTAGACGAGCTCGAGTCAGCTGCTGCCGAGGCCGTGCAACGCGCAGGCTATGATTACAGTGTCTCCGTCTCCAGTGGGCGATTTGGGTTTCCGGACAGGTCCTATGGAACGCTGTTTGTGCCCGCAGGGGAGTACGATGCCGTCAAGGTTGTCATTGGAGCAGGAAAAGGAAGTAACTGGTGGTGCGTGATGTTTCCGCCGCTGTGCTTTATAGATGTGTCTTTAGGTCAGACTCAGGCCCAAGCGCCTTCAGCCCCTCATCAGCCGGATGCTGAACTCGGTTTTCGGCTCAATACTGAGACATCAATTCGCAGCGACAACGCATTAGAGAGGCTGGAAAGGCAGGTGCAGAGATATGTTGCGTCACTTGAGCAAGGAGGCCCTTCAACGGGTACGCAGGAAGGCGTCGCCAGTCAAACAGGATTGGTGGCAAGACTAGAGAGTGAAATTGGCAAAATCAAACAACAATTAGGGTCTCAGAAATATGCGATACAGTCTTGGCTGTGGTTTTTCTGATTTGAGCATTCGTTGAACCCTGCACCTTCGGTATGACAGTTGCATAGTGTGTATGAGGAATGCCAGGGGGTATTGAGTATGCTCATACGCACGTCAGATCTCAAGGTGCGGGAAGTCATTAACATCCGAGATGGGCGCAACCTAGGGGTGGTCACAGACATCGAATTCGACATGGAAAAGGGAGCTGTCCAATCCATCATAGTGCCGGGTGAGGGCCGTCTATTAGGGCTATTCGGCAGGAGAGGAGACGTTGTCATCCCCTGGCACCGAATACGGAAGTTCGGTGAAGACGCCATACTTGTTGATGTAGATGATTTCAAAGACGAATAAGACTGCAGACGGTGCTGATCCGACACCAAGGCAGCTGTCGCTCTTTCAACGACTGCTGCCTTTTAGTTTTGCGATGGGCTATAATGGTCTCAGGGAGTGGTAGACGTGAGATGTCCCTTTTGCGGCGAACGAGATACCAAAGTCACTGATTCGCGAGCAACCGACGACGGTTGTTCAGTGCGCAGGCGTAGGGAGTGCGTGAAATGCGGCCGAAGGTTTACCACCTATGAGACTGTAGATAGGACGCCTTTGATCGTGGTCAAAAAAGATGGGAGCCGAGAGGCGTTTGATCGAAACAAGATCCTCACCGGACTCATGAGAGCCTGCGAGAAGCGCCCGGTTTCTGTGGCAGAGCTTGAGACTTTGGCTACGTCCATTGAGTTGACTCTCCGCAATCAGCTGAAGCCGGAGGTTACGAGCAAAGACATTGGCGAACTCGTCATGGAGAAACTCAGAGATCTCGACGAGGTAGCTTATGTGCGTTTCGCCTCAGTGTACAGACAATTCAGAGACATCACAAGATTCAAGCAGGAACTCGAGAGCCTGCTTGAGAAACGATGACAGATGACTGTCTTGCCTGTATTGGGGGCCATATCGAGTGTGGCACATTAGAGAAAGCCATGGAGTCAAGTACCTGCTGAGTGATTCTGCGCTTGCAGGCGGATTTGTGGCGGGTTTTACTACCCGGCTTGGCGGCGTCAGCTCGCTGTCGTACAGCTCTTTGAACCTAGGTCTCCATGTAGGTGACGCAAGAGAGCGAGTGATAACGAACAGAAGGCGCTTCGCTGCCGCTCTTGGTGTAGACCTTGGGTGCATGGTATTTGCAGAACAAGTGCACTCCAACAGGGTTGAAATCGTCAATACACAGCATTGTGGAATGGGCGTGCTCGAGCAGGAGACCGCCGTTTCCAAGACTGACGGCCTGATAACGTCAGAAGCCGGTGTTATGCTGGTTTTGACGTTTGCCGACTGTGTACCTGTAATCCTGTTTGAACCTGAATCCTCAGTGGCAGCAGTCGTTCATGCAGGGTGGCGCGGCACGGCAGCCTCTATTGTCAGGACCGCAGTCTCGCTGATCACGGCCAGGTTCAAGGTGAGTCCGATATCTATCCGAGCATTGATCGGGCCGTCAATCGGCCAGTGCTGCTACGAGGTTTCTTGTGAGGTAGCGGCAAGTGTGCGGTCTGCCAGATTGGCACCGGCTGCAGGCGATGCAGAGAGAAGCGGTGAGCAGGCACAGTGCCCGAGGGATATAGGTGTAGAGCCGGGACGTCGTGTGCGTCTTGATCTGGCTTCTGAGAACGTCGCCCAACTGCTCGACGCCGGTGTGCCAAGCCGCAACATCGAGCACTTGAAAACCTGCACGTCCTGCCACAGTGATTTGTTTTTTTCGCACAGAGCTGGCCGGGGAACGACAGGCCGATTTGCGGCGTTTGCCTACATTCCTCTAGAGGGACTATAATATGACTGAAGAAGAGGTGACTGGCTATGGAATCGCTCTCTGAGCGCGTCCAAGCCGTGCAACAGAGAATTCAACGTGCAGCTGAGTCAGTAGGAAGGAATCCAGAAGACATCACTCTGGTAGCGGTAACAAAGACTATTCCGGCGGACCGAATCCGTGAGTTGCTGGACTTAGGCATAAAGCACATTGGAGAAAACAGGGTGCAGGAAGCTCAAGCCAAGATCCCCGAGTTGAAGTCTTACAACGCTACCTGGCACCTCGTGGGACACCTCCAGAGCAACAAGATCAACAAGGCCCTCTCGCTGTTTGACATGATTCAGTCGGTTGACAGTAGCCGTCTGGCGGCTGCGATTCAGCTTAGAGCCGAGCGCGACAATGTGGTAGGAGTGCCGTGCCTTGTTCAGGTCAACGTATCAGGCGAATCAACAAAGCACGGAATCCCTCTGGAGTCAGCGCTGGAGACAATCAGAGAGATAGCTCGGTATGATCGGTTGAAGATTCGCGGTCTCATGACCATTGCTCCTTATACTAATGATCCTGAAAGTGTTAGGCCTGTTTTCAGGCAACTCAGATTACTAGCTGATCGGATAAGAGACGAACGTATCGACGGAGTCAGTATGGATACGCTGTCAATGGGGATGAGCGGCGACTTTGAAGTTGCAATCCAAGAGGGCTCTACAATGGTTAGAATAGGATCGTTACTGTTTGGACCTAGGGAGTAATGCCGAATATGAGAGAAGGCATCCTGGATCGGATACTCGCGCTCATGGGCCTTGACGTAGGCCTGGATCCGGAGGAAAAGATGGTCGAACGCGACGTCAAGGCGACAGAGACGATAAGGGCCGAGTTTGGCGACAAGGTCGTCAGCTTGAGGTCGTCTAGGAACACGCGTCTCATGATAGTCGAGCCCAAGGGTTTTAGCGAGGTCCGCAGGATCTGCGATCATCTTCGCAGAAGACGGCCGGTCATCGTCAATGTCAGCGGATGTGACTCGGTTACTTCCAGGCGGATCTTGGATTTCGTGATGGGGGCTACGTATGCCATGTCAGGGCATATGCAAAAGATCACGGACGGCGTCTTTTTGTTCACCTCAGATAACTTCGACATAGTGGAGGAGAAGGCGGCCGATAAAGAATAGACTGCGGGAGTGAAGGCTGTGGAGTACTCGTCAGGGGACGGAGCGTCTCAGACCAACTTGGCCCTTATCGGTGCAGGAGTGATGGGCGAAGCGATTGCTTCGGCTCTTCTCTCTAAGGGAGCTTGTGATCCAAGGCACTTGAGTGTTAGTGACGTCCGCGACTATCGGCTAGATGCACTTGGACAGCAACTCGGAGTGAACACTTGCAGTTCGAATAGAGAAGCTGTGGCGGGCGCTTCAGTGATATTGCTTGCCGTCAAACCACAAGCAATGGATACCGTTTTGAGCGACATCTCTGATGCCATCGGCAGTGACCAGCTGGTGATATCCGTCGCTGCAGGCATAGACACTGAGTGGATAGAGCGTCGCCTGCTGCCAGGAGCCCGGGTTGTTCGAGCAATGCCAAATACCCCGGGCATTATTGGTATGGGTATTACGGCAATCAGTCCGGGGAAGCACGCTACCGAACAAGACGTTTCCGTAACAGAGGGCCTGTTCCGCTGCATGGGCGAGGTAGTGCAAGTCGACGAGACGTTGATGGACGCAGTGACGGGCTTGAGCGGAAGCGGCCCAGCATACTGCTTTATGTTCATAGAGTCTCTAGCAGAGGCCGGAGTCCTGAACGGGCTTCCTCGCGATGTTGCGCTCAAGCTGGCTTGCTGGACCGCGATGGGAGCTGCTGCACTGGTGAAAGACTCGGGCGATCACCCGGCGGTTCTCAAGTCCAGGGTAACATCGCCTGCTGGAACGACCGCGGCCGGCCTTGCTGTACTTGAGCGGATGGGATTTCGTGCGGCAGTGATCGACGCTGTGACATCTGCTGCAAGTCGAAGCAAGCAACTGTCTTCTCAGGACACATAAGCATTGGAGATTGCTTGATTGGGGGCTACGTCACCGTGGTGCGAATGCAGCTGTGGAGATTTATAGATCTTTTTCTGAGGATATATGAAATACTGATCCTTGCAAGAGTAGTGATGTCATGGGTGCAGATGGAGAGCAACAAACTGTCGGACTTTGTGTATAGAGTTACTGAGCCTGTACTTAGGCCGATCAGGGAGTTGATCCCTGCTGTTGCAGGAGTGATTGATTTTTCTCCGTTGATAGCGTTCATGCTTTTGACCTTGGTGAGAAGGCTGTTGTTTGCTTTGTTGGTGTGGTAACAGCACTCATGTTAAGCAGGCGTAAGGAGGAATTATGCTGATCGATCCTATTGATGTTGTTCCTGTTGATGAGATGTTTGAGTCTGCGGAGCACAAACAGGTGGCAGCTCGCACCATCGATTATGTCCGAGAGACACTGCAGACCGCCGACTCGCGATTGACCGAGTTTCTCAGTTCAGCAGAGCAGGATGTGATGCGCTCGGTGTTGCGCAGACTCCCAGATGTCAGATACGTGATGTTCGGAGGCTATCGGGGAGCTGAACGCAAGCGAGCGATTATCATTCCGTCGTATTTCGTCAATGAATACCTCGACTTCCAGATCGGGGCCATTGAGATCGTGCCCGACACTGATAGAGAGGTGCTTTCGCGCAGCGATTACGAGAAGGCGCTGTTGGCACTTGGGCTTGACGCCGACAGGTTCGGAGACGTCATAGTGAATGACGACCGTGCCCAGATCTTTGTTGACAGCTCTGTTGAGCAGTTCGTCGTAGAAAGACTGACCAGGGTTGGACGCTTCAGGGCGACAGTGACTGCGATCGACCCCGAGAGGGTGGACGTGGCCTCTGAAAGCGTTGAGATAGAGCGCACAGTTGCGTCGCTGCGCCTTGACTCTGTCGCGGCTGCCGGCTACTCGTCGTCGCGGACC
The DNA here is from genome assembly GCA_900016865.1 of uncultured Clostridia bacterium. Classification (GTDB taxonomy): domain Bacteria; phylum Bacillota; class DTU014; order DTU014; family DTU014; genus DTU014. Next base: position 123,761 of record FIZI01000013.1, read on the forward strand.
AAAATGGCGAGGGAGATCAAAGCCGGCCAGGTCAAGCTCAACTGGAACCTGACAGTCAAGCCTGATGTCGAAGTCAAGACGGGTGATGTCATCTCGATGCGCGGCCGCGGGCGCGTCGTGATAGAGGAAGTTCTTGGAGAGACGCGGAAAGGCCGTTTGCGCATCCGTCTCAGAAAATCGCTCTAGTAGTCTCTATCTGAGCTTCTTGTGGGGAACAATACTTCTGGGCTCTTGGCTAAGGGCTACAGTCGTATTGCGAGTGAGCGATCAGGTGAATGAGGAAAGCGTGAGCAAGCTAAAGGAAGCCATAGCCACTCTCTCTGAGAGACTGGAGAAGGCGGATTTGGCTGAGTTCGTGCAGTATTACAGGAGACCGGGAAGAGTCTTGTACGTCAACTTCATCGGAGGACTGGCTAGAGGACTCGGAATCGCTATCGGCGCCACTCTTCTGCTTGCCCTAGTGCTCTACATCCTCACCTTGGTGGTCAATCTCAATTTGCCGGTTATCAGTCGGGCAATCGCTGAAGTAGTGAACTTAGTGCAGCGGAATCTTGAGGCGCTGGAAACCCTTAGGTGATTGGAGCCTATGTGATCACCGAGGAGGCGAGGCACTTTGGATGCGCGCATTGCTAGACGTCTGAGGCGAAGGCTCTTGTCGCTTCGCAAACAAATGAAGGATCAGCTGGCAGATATGGAGGCCGGCTTGATGGACAGCCCGCAGTCAGTTTGGGCAGGAGAACTGTCTGCGTATGACAATCACTCTGCAGACTCTGCCTCTGAGACCTATTTGAGGGCACAAGAGATCGGCCTCATGGACAGCCGCAAGCGGATGCTTGCGATGGTTGAGACAGTGATAGCAAAGATGGATGATGGGACTTACGGCCTGTGTGAAAACTGCAAGAAACCGATTCCGAACGAGAGGTTGGAGGCCATTCCATTTGCAGTTCACTGTAAGGAGTGTCGCGAACTGGCCGAACAGCAGCATGTGTCGCATCTGCGCCCATATGAGGAGAGTCTCATGCGCTCGCTTTTCACAGAGCTCTTTAGCGATGACACAGAATTCGTTGGAACCACAGGAGAGGATACATGGCAGGATGTAGCTCAATACGGCACATCCGACTCCTACCAGGATGTCGCCAACACTACAGACAAGCCAAGGCCGACCGACGCATATATGGACTCTGACGAGGAGGTCGGGGCCGTAGAAGGTGTCGATAGAGTTATCAATGAGGAGCCTCATGAAGTTGAAGAGACCGATTAGTTTAGGTTGGAGAGCGGCATACGTTGTTTGTGCCGTCCTCTGCGTGTCAGCTGATCAGTTGACCAAACGCATAATCGAGCAAAAATTGCCGCTGTATAGCCGGGTGCGTCTGTTTGGGCCCGTGTCCCTGACACACCTGAGGAACTCCGGGGCTGCGTTTGGACTGTTTCAAGGATCCTCACTGTTGCTGGCAGTCATTGGGTTTGCTGTCTTGGGAGCTGCTGTCGCAATATGGGGTATCGGCTTTGGGAGCACCAAGATGAGATGGGGTTTGGTTTTCTTGGCTTCGGGCAGCGTCGGGAACCTCATCGACCGACTGGTGCGAGGAGCTGTAGTCGACTTCGTAGATCTCGGGTTTTGGCCCGTGTTCAACCTGGCCGATGTGCTGATCGTAACAGGTGTCTTGCTGGCACTGTGTGCAGCGCTCTTTGACAAGGACGTCCTAGATCAGCCAGCCGGGCTGTACGACAACAAGGCTGAATGAGAGGCTATCGGTTATGCGGCCTATACTGTTTGAGGTTTTTGGAGTGCCTGTATACTCATACGGATTCGCTCTGGCATTGGCGTTTGCAGTTTCTACAGCTGCGGCGGCCCTCGCTTCGCGTAGGCATGGAATTGATCCGGTCCACGTGATTGATTTGGGGATGATCACTTGTGTGTCCTCGATTGTGGGGGCTCGTCTCGTATTCGTCTTGCTGAACTTGTCCTGGTACCTCGAACATCCCGGCAGCATATTCGTTTTGACAGACGGCGGGCTGTCCTTCCACGGCGGGCTTGCAGCCGGGATTGTGTCAGGCATACTCTATTGCCGCTTTCGTGGGATCGACAGGTGGCTCATGGCCGACTTGGCTGCTCCGTATATCGCCCTTGGATACTCTATCGTGCGGATAGGTTGTTTTCTCCGAGGCTGCTGCTACGGTGTAGCGACTGATGTGCCCTGGGCACTGCCAGCATCTGAGCTGGACGATATCCCGAGACACCCGACTCAGCTCTACTCGTCAGCGCTCAGCCTTTTGTTATTCATCTATCTGTACTCAAGAAGAAACCACTCCGGGTTCAAAGGCATGTTGATGTTTCAGTATGTCTTTCTCTATTCGTTGGTGCGGTTTGCAGTCGAGTTTGTGAGAGAGGGCGAACGTCTGGCGCTTGGGCTAACACTGGCTCAATGGGTTTCCTTGGGAGTCGCAGTAGTGGCACTTGCACTGACAGGCCTCCTTTCTTATCGTTTTCACAAGACTGGAGGGAATGTAGTTGACGCAGAGGCTTCGTGACTCAAATGAGACTGAGACTGCATGCCGGACTGCGGAGCACGCGCCCGTAAGCTCGTTGCTTGAAGTCGCGGAGTCTGATGCAGGACAGAGAATTGACGTTTACATAGCTGCCAATGTCACAGGCTTGAGTCGATCGATGGCCAAGAGACTCATTGACGCAGGCCAGGTCACTGTCACAGCGGGCAATACGTGTCTCTCTCCCAAACCGTCGTACGAGGTGCGCGCAGGTGACGTTGTCGATGTCAGAGTGCCGCCGCCAGAACCGTCAGCAGCCGTGCCCGAGGATATCCCTGTTGACGTTGTGTATGAGGACTCGAGCGTGGTAGTTGTCAACAAACCGCGCGGCCTAGTGGTTCATCCTGCACCAGGGAACCGCAGCGGTACTTTGGTCAACGCTCTGCTTTATCGGTGCGGTGACCTTGCAAGCATTGGAGGGGTTCAGCGGCCCGGGATTGTCCACCGTTTGGACAAAGACACTTCCGGGCTGATGGTAGTAGCCAAGAACGACCGAGCGTACTCCGGACTGGTGAACCAGATCAAGACTCGTCGGGCCAAGCGGGTGTACATAGCGATAGTGCACGGTGTGATAGAGGCAGACACCGGACGCATCGATGCTCCTGTTGGTAGGCATCCCGTTCACCGCAAGCGGATGGCTGTGATAGATAGAGGCGGCAAAGAAGCCGTCACTCATTTTGAAGTAGTCGATCGTTTCGATGGCTTCACAGTAGTCAGGTGCACACTCGAGACTGGGCGAACTCACCAGATACGAGTACACATGGCATACATCGGACATCCAGTTGTGGGTGATCCGGTCTATTCGCGCAGGAGGCATCCTTTTGAGATCTCGGGACAAGCTTTGCACTCGACACACCTCGAGTTTGACCATCCTGAGACTGGCGAGTGTATGGTGTTTGATGCGGATATGCCAGAAGATATGCAGAAAATCTTACACGAGTTGGCTCAAACGAGGAGATCGGGCTCTGGCGGCCTACATCGCTATTGACCCATCTGTGAAGCGCTGATATAATCGAGCAGAAAGAAATAGGGTCTGCCTTTAAACTGGTCCAGAGAGGCCGGTAAGGAGTTTACGAGCACCACAGTGTCAAAGCGTGCCGTTGCTGGCTTGTGGCGTTGGTTGTTCCAAACCTCTCTGGATTTCTCAGAGAGGTTTTATTTATGCTGGTCTGTGGCAGCCCTGTGACTCTGACGAGTTGGTCGGTTAGGGGGGAGAAACAGCATGTCTCGGAGCGATCTGATCGAAAAGGCGCAAGTCATGGATGCTGACGGCATTCGCCGCTCCATGGTCCGCATTGCGCACGAGGTGATAGAGAGAAACAAGGGTGTCAAAGACCTCGCTGTCATAGGTATCAGGACCCGGGGCGTTCCGCTGGCAAAGCGCTTGGCCGAGGCGATCAGATCAATAGAGCATGCCGAAGTTCCTGTAGGGGTGCTGGATATCACTCTCTACCGAGATGACCTGACGATAATCGCAGTGCAGCCAGTCGTGCACAAGACCGAGATCCCCTTTGACATCAACGACAAGATAGTGGTGCTGGTGGACGATGTGATCTTCACAGGCCGGACTGTGCGCGCCGCCCTCGACGCCTTGATGGATATTGGCAGGCCTAGATCCATACAATTGGCTGTCCTGGTTGATCGGGGGCATAGAGAACTGCCGATCAGACCCGATTTCGTCGGCAAAAACGTCCCGACCTCCAAGCGAGAAGTCATAGGCGTGAGGCTAAATGAAACAGATGGCGAGGAGCGAGTAGTGATACAGGAGTTACGAAATAAATCCGGAGCAGGATAGGACACCATAAGTTCAAGAGCCCTTTAAATCAGTCCCGTGAGGCTGGCAAGGGTGAAGACGATGAGGAGACCTCCTTGTCAGCCCGCGCGAGCTGATAAGGAGGCTTTTATATATAGCTTAAGTTCAGCGGGATATCGTGGGAGGGAAAGATATGTCTCAGGTAAGATACGATGTTCACGACAGGCCAAATATCAAGGAATGGATTCCCCTTAGTTTCCAGCACGTTTTTGCGATGTTCAGTGCCACAGTCTTGGTGCCACTTCTGACCGGCCTAAGCCCGGCCACAGCTTTGTTTACGTCAGGAATCGGAACTCTCATCTATATACTGATCACCCAAGGCAAGGTGCCAGCGTACCTCGGGTCGTCGTTTGCGTTTATTGCTCCGCTCCAAGCTATATCTGCAAACTACGGAGTGGAGTATGCAATGGGCGGAGCTTTTGTCGTCGGTATTGTCTACTGCATCGTTGCAGTTGTGATCAGTCGGTTTGGACATGGGTGGATGGACAGAGTGTTACCGCCGGTGGTTATCGGATCAGTGATTGTGGCAATAGGATTGAACTTGGCTCCAACAGCTATGGGCATGGCTATGTTTGACGGGACCGGTGCTTACAACCTGTACTACGTCTTAGTCGCTGTCGTGACTCTCGCAATCGCGGTGATCTGTTCTGTGCTGCTAAAAGGATTCTTTGCTGTGATCCCGGTACTGCTTGGTGTGGTTGGAGGCTACTTGTTCGCCCTTGTGACTGGCTGGATTTGGCCTGAGGTTGCCCTGATCGATTTTACAATAGTCAAAGAAACACCTTGGTTTGGGGTAGCCAAGTTTGCGTGGCCGAAGTTCTCGCTTGTTCCTGCAGCTACGTTCGCGCTAGTTTCAATGGCAACTATAGCGGAGCACCTTGGCGACACTCTCGTGACCAGCAAGGTCGTAGGACGCGACTTCTACAAGAATCCCGGCCTTCACAAGACTCTGGCAGGCGACGGAATCGCTACATCAGTAGCAGCCCTGTTTGGCGGTCCTCCGAATACCACCTACGGTGAAAACATCGGAGTAATGGCGATCAGCAAGGTCTATAGCGTCTGGATTATAGGCGGAGCCGCAGTGATCGCTGTTCTGCTGTCGTTTGTGCAGAAGTTCGGTGCACTGCTGCAGACGATTCCAAACCCGGTTATGGGCGGAATTTCCATGATGCTGTTTGGCATTATCGCAAGTAGCGGTATAAGGACTCTTGTTGAAAGCGGGATCGACTACAGCAAGACGCGCAATTTGGTCATCTCTTCGGTAATACTGGTAATCGGAATTGGCGGCGGCAGGCTCTTCTTCCCGATAACTGATGAGCTGGCGTTCAACCTCGAAGGGATTGCCCTCGCAGCCCTGGTCGGTGTCGTACTCAATCTGCTCCTGCCTAAGGAGGCAGCAGACACTGAGGCGGCGGACAAGGCGGACAGGCTCGAGCAGGCAGCTGCCGCAGCTGAATAACTAGGTCGTGTAGTCGCCCTCGCCAATGAATCGGCGGGGGCGACGCCCAATAACCCAGTCTACTCCAGCCCTTGAAAAGAGGACGGTGAAGTGATGGGCCTCAGGAGCAAGGACTTACTCGGGCTAGAACACCTGACTAGAGAGGAGATCGAACTGATCCTTGATACTGCAGTCCCCTGCAAGCAGATCTTTACCAGAGACATCCGCAAGCTGCCGACCTTGCGCGGCAAGACTATGGTCAATCTGTTCTACGAACCTAGTACCAGAACTCGCACGTCGTTTGAGCTTGCTGGCAAGTGGATGAGCGCAGATGTGATAAACATAGTCGCTTCTTCCAGCTCGGTTGTAAAGGGCGAGAGCCTAAAAGACACTGTGAGAACCCTGGAATCACTCGGAGCCAATATCGTTGTGATGAGACACTCGGCTGCGGGAGCACCGCACTTCCTCGCCAAGTCAGTAGAAGCGGCTGTTGTAAATGCCGGGGACGGAGCTCACGAACACCCGACGCAGGCTCTCCTCGATCTCTTTACCATCAGGGAGAGGAAAGGCCGAATCGAAGGTCTTGAAGTAGTGATAGTTGGAGACATCCTGCACAGTCGCGTCGCACGGTCCAACATATGGGGACTCACTAAACTCGGGGCAAGTGTCACTGTGGTCGGGCCTCCCACTCTCATCCCTCCAGAAATCGAGAAGATAGGTGCAAAGGTTTCGTACGATCTTGACGAAGCCATCAGGCATGCGGACGTCATCAACGTGCTGAGAATCCAGCTGGAGCGGCAGAAGAAGGGCCTGTTTCCCTCCATGCGTGAGTACGTATCGCTGTATGGGATCAATCGCGAACGCCTAACGCGTGCCAAGGAGGACGTCTTAGTGCTTCACCCGGGCCCGGCGAACTTAGGAGTTGAGATAACTCAGGAGGTAGCGGAGAGTCACTGTTCGGCTATTTCTGAGCAAGTGACAAATGGAGTGGCAGTGAGGATGGCGATTCTGTACTTGGTCTCCGCAGGGGGGAAGCGACATGAAGCTGCTAGTTAAGTGTGCTCATGTTGTCGATCCTATCAATAATATCGATGATGTGAGAAACATCGTGATAGACGGGAATCGTATTGAGTCACTGGAAACGGGAGAAGTGTCGGAGACCCTTTTTGACAAGGTGATCGATGCGGCGGGCTTGCATGCCTTCCCCGGACTCATAGACATGCACGTTCATTTGAGAGAACCTGGGTTTGAGGAAAAGGAAACCATAGAGTCTGGTACACGCGCCGCGGCCGCAGGAGGGTTTACTACAGTCGCTGCAATGCCCAACACTGAGCCTGCGATTGACAACAGCGCTCATGTGGAGTATGTCAGGAGCCGAGCACGACACTACGGATTCTGCAATGTAGAAGTGGTAGGGGCTATCACAAAGCGACGAGAAGGGCGAGAACTGTCCGAAATAGGCGACTTGGTCCAGGCAGGTGTCGTGGCGATTTCTGACGACGGCAATACAGTCGCGAATTCAGAGATAATGCGCCGTGCTATGGAATACCTGCGCATGTACGACATACCCGCAATCGTTCACTGCGAAGACGAATCGCTTTCACGGGACGGAGTCATGAACGAAGGGTTCAACTCCACCAGGCTCGGGCTCAAGGGAATGCCGCGCCTTGCTGAAGAAACAATCGTGGCCAGGGATGTCATTATGGCCGAAAAGCTAGGCGCCAGATTGCACGTGGCTCATGTCAGCACCCGCGGCGCGGTCGAGATAATCCGGAGGGCAAAGGAGAGAGGAGCCAGGGTCACTTGTGAGGCGACTCCTCACCATTTCTCTCTCACAGACGATCTGATCGAAAGTTATGACGCAAATTTCAAGATGAATCCGCCGCTGCGGACGCACGATGATGTACTCGCTATCCTCGAGGGCTTGCGGGACGGCACTATAGATGCAATCGCGTCGGACCATGCACCGCACACAGTTGAAGACAAGGATGTCGAGTTCGATTATGCACCGTTCGGCGTCATTGGCCTTGAGACGACACTCACCGTGAGCCTGACTAATCTGGTGTCCAAGAACATTCTGCCTCTGCCCGAGTTGATCAGGAAGCTCAGTGCAAATCCAGCCAAGATACTTGGACTGACGGGCCGAGGGCATCTGTCCAAGGGTGCAATCGCGGATGTCACACTGGTCGACCTGAACTGTGAGAGAACGATCAGAAGCAGCGAGTTTGAGTCCAAGGCAAGAAATACTCCGTTTGAGGGATTTAGAGGCGTCGGAGTCGTAAGGTTCGTCATCAACAGCGGGCGGGTTGTGTATGACGGTCAGATCGTGAGAGCGTAGGCTGTTGAGATCATTGCGAGATTGGAAGCTGATGCACTTGGAAGCACAGATCTTGGAGATGCATGCGATCACAAACGATGTCTACAGCATGACGTTGCAGTGTCCTGGTGTAGCCGACTCAGCGCAACCCGGGCAATTTGTGCACGTAGCAGTCGCTCAGCCGGGCAGCACGGATCCTTTGCTCAGACGGCCATTGAGCATCTGTGATGCTGACCGCTCTAAAGGGACAGTAGAGCTGGTGTTTCGCATCGTAGGCAGGGGAACTCGGCTGCTCGCGGGCAGGCAGGCGAGTGAACGAATCGATCTGATGGGGCCGATTGGCACAGGCTTTAGGCGGCCACGCCCTGGCCGAGTCCCTCTCGTGGTAGCAGGCGGCATAGGAATTGCACCACTTCATTTCTTGTGCAGGGCCCTTCTCTCGGTTGGAGTTTCTCCTTACGTGATTGCAGGTTTCTCCACAAGGTCTGACATGATTCTAGTCGATAGACTTGTCAGATACGGTGCGAAGGTGCAGGTGATCACAGAGGACGGCAGTTTTGGGCTGGCAGGCAAGGTGACTGAGTACATTGAGCGGGCAGCTCAAGAGATCAACTCTCATTCGCACGGAGAGGTCGAGTTGTACGCTTGCGGGCCTTTGGGTATGATCAACAGCGTGCGTGAATGGTGTCTGGAGACAGGAGTCTTTGGGCAGGTCTCGCTCGAATCACGCATGGCGTGTGGGACGGGGGCTTGCCTCGGGTGCGTACTGCGGGTAATCACTGCCAGCGGAGAGGAGCGCTATGAGAGAGTCTGCGTTGACGGCCCCGTGTTTGACGTCCGCCGTATTGTGACTTGTTAGATGTCTTGCTGGTAGAGGGGCCTTAAGGGACCTTGACACCGAGAGTCAGTTTGGAGGTGCATCTGTGTCTTGTACGGTTGATGCCAGGGTGGATCTCTCAGTAGACATAGCAGGAGTTAAGCTGAAGAACCCGGTCATGGTAGCTTCAGGGACTTTTGGTTTTGGAACGGAGTACGCAGCTTACATGGATGTGTCTCGCCTGGGTGCGATTGTCACAAAAGGCCTGACTCTGCAGCCCAGGACGGGCAATCCTCCACCAAGGATTTGGGAGACTCCGGCCGGAATGCTCAACAGCATAGGCCTGCAGAACCCCGGGATTGACGCATACCTCGAGCATCACCTTCCGGCTCTACGGGCATTCAAGGTCCCGGTGATCGCAAATGTGTGTGGTGACACAGTCAAGGAATACGCAGAGATAGCCCGCAGGCTTGAGTGCCACGAGGGTGCGGACGCCATAGAAGTGAATATCTCGTGCCCGAACGTCGAACGCGGTGGGATTGCTTTTGGCTCAGACCCAAGGAGTGCAGTAGCTGTAGTCGAAGCAGTCAAGCGGGCTACGTCCTTGCCGGTGATAGTGAAGTTGACACCCAATGTTACTGACATAGCTGAGATTGCCAGGGCTTGTGAGGGAGCAGGGGCGGACGCACTATCTTTGGTGAACACGTTGCTTGGAATGGCCATCGATATATACAGGATGCGTCCGGCTTTAGGCAATGTGTTTGGCGGGCTTTCCGGGCCTGCTATCAGGCCGGTAGCAGTTCGAATGGTCTGGCAGGTCAGGGAAGCGGTAGATCTCCCGTTGATCGGGATGGGTGGAATCGCTTCTTTTGAGGATGCCCTTGAGTTCATCCTTGCAGGGGCCAGCGCAGTGGCTGTCGGAAGCGGAACCTTTGCAGATCCCGCCTGCGCCATTCGAGTAATAGATGGAATAGGCCAGTACATGGCGAACAACGGCTTCGAGCGTGTATCGCACATGGTAGGGTTGGCACATAAGTGCAGGTGAAGTGTAAGCGTTCCATCCGTATGCGGATACGGCGAGTTTGCAGTGCTGCCTGATTGGAGTTGATTGACAGCATGGACAGCAATTCAACGAGAGCGGATATTCGAAACCGGGTAATCCTCGCACTTGATGTTCCTGCGTTTGAGGAAGCGCTGGAGCTTGTAAGGCTGACTAAGGAATACATCGGGATGTACAAGGTCGGTATGGAGCTGTTCTACTCGGCAGGGGTTGGTGTTGTGCGCGCTATTATAGATCAGGGCGTCCAGGTGTTCCTTGACTTGAAGCTGCATGATATCCCTCAGACAGTCGAACGGACCTCCCGTGTGCTGTCATCTATCGGAGTCGCCATGATCAACGTTCATTGCATGGGTGGAAAGAGAATGATGAGAGCCGCTGCGACGGCGTGTCAAGATACTAGTGGCAAGGCGTTCATGCGTACAAAGGTTCTCGGAGTAACTATCTTGACCAGTCTCACTGAAGCAGAGGTGGCTGATGAGCTAGGCATTCGGGGGACCCTGACAGAGCGCGTGCGGGCTATGGCACTCTTGGCGAAGGAGTCGGGACTGGATGGAGTGGTTGCTTCGCCGCATGAGATCTCGGTGATTAAAGATGCATGTGGGAGCGATTTCCTCGTCGTCACGCCGGGAGTGCGGCCCAAGCACGCAGGTAGCGATGATCAACGCAGGGTCATGACGCCTGGCCAGGCTATCGCGAGCGGCGCAGACTACATAGTCATCGGCCGACCGATAACGCGTTCTCGCGACCCAAGGGCAGCTGCTGCGCTCCTGCTAGATGAGGCTGAGAAGGAGGTGGAGGCGCTCAAGTGCTTGAGAAACCAGACGTGTTGAAGATACTGAAGGAGAGCGGTGCGTACCTTGAGGGGCATTTTCTGTTGACCTCCGGACTGCACTCTCCGCAGTACATCGAGAAGTTCAGAGTCTTAGAGCGGCCCGAGCGTGCCAGTGTATTGTGTGAGGAACTGGCGAGGAGGTTTGCAGACGATGAAGTCAACGTGGTTCTAGGCCCTGCTGTTGGCGGTATTATCATAGCCTACGAGGTAGCCAAGCAGCTCGGAGCAAGGGCTATCTTTGCTGAGCGCGAGAGCGGCCGCTTGTGCCTGCGCAGGGGGTTCGTGTTGGGTGAAGGAGACCGGGTACTCGTAGTAGAAGACATCGCCACGACCGGGGGTTCGGTTGGAGAAGTGATTGAGCTTGTCAAGGCGTCTGCTGCTGACTTGGTGGGAGTAGGGTTGCTCGTCGACCGCAGCGGCGGCAGGCTGTCATTTGGGGTTCGGACAGAGGCGTTGGTCTCTCTGGAGATAGAGGCATACGCCCCCGATGAATGCCCTCTGTGCCGAAAGGGGATCCCTATCTCGCAGAGGGGAAGCCGCGGGTTAGGGGCGCAGACCATTGTTTATGGTTGAAGGTGCAAGTCTGGATTTATGCAGGATATTGTATGCCTGCATTAGTTGTGCGAGGGGAGTGGATGAAGCGTGAGCAGAGTCGATGTTGGCATTGTTATGGGATCAGACTCCGATCTGCCTGTGATGGAGAAGGCTGCCGAGGTTCTCAGCAGCTTCGGAGTCTCCTTTGAGATGTCGGTGATATCTGCACACAGGACGCCACACAAGGCAGCCGCGTATGCAGAAAGCGCAGATGAGCGAGGGCTAAAGGTCATAATCGCAGGTGCCGGGGGAGCCGCTCACTTGGCGGGGGTTATGGCTTCGCTGACTGCTATTCCAGTCATAGGTGTGCCGATCACATCTCAATTGCAGGGCATAGATTCTCTCCTTTCGACTGTACAGATGCCAAGTGGCGTGCCGGTTGCAACCGTTGGAGTCAACGCTGCTAAGAATGCAGGCCTATTGGCAGTGGAGATCCTAGCCCTATCAGACCGCGTTCTAAAGGATCGACTGAAAGCCTACAGATCTGAATTGGTGAAAGAGGTTGAGCGAAAAAACCAAGCCATTCAGGCCTCAAGAAGCGAGAGGTCAGAATGAACGGAGCTATATACATAAGGTCTCGTCTGTGTATGTGGTCTCTTGCGTAAGACGAGAAATGATCTCGCCTTGTGCTAGATCCCGCATACGAGTCTAGAATATTATCATCGCAGGTGCATGCAGGATTATGCCCGCACTGTGAGAGAAACGCTCAGCTTCCCTAGAGTTTGCGTAGTTCGGTTACTCTGTGCTATAATTAGCATGGACTAACGGACATGGTTCACACATAGGTTTTATATCGAAGGCTTTGTACTGTGTACAGTGAGTGCCTGGTCTTGAAAGCGCATCTAGGGTTCCGTACAGTCGCCTATGCGTCTGTAGTCTGGACCAAGTGATGCGGGCCTTCCGTGGGGGAGGCTACACCGTAGAGGGATAAAAGCCCCGGCGGACAGGTTTCAGCTAACCTGTCACCGCGGGCTTTCTCTTTATTGGAGGTTGATGTTCCATGAGCACAGACGTCTTTTCAAACATCAGTCCCCTGGATCACAGGTATTTGATGAGTAATCCCAAGCTGCATTCCAAGATGGCCCAATACCTGTCTGAAGGAGCATACGTAAAGTATGAACTCTTGGTTGAGTCGGCGTTGACACGTGTGCTTAGTAGGAGAGGCCTATGCCCGTCGGACGTGGCGGATGAGGTCGAGCGAGCGTGCAACGAGATCACTGCAGAAGAGGTATACGCGGAGGAGCAGATAACTAGGCATAACATAAGGGCCCTGGTCAACTGCATCCAACGAAGAGTCAGTGAGTCTGCGCGGCCTTATGTTCACTTCACCGCTACTTCTGTTGACATCATGGATACCGCCAACGCGCTGCGGTACCGTGACTTCACCCGAGACGTCATAATGCCCGAGGGGCTGGCGCTGCTTCAGACACTCATAGACCTCGCGCGTCGCGAGAAACGAACTGTACAGATGGGACGGACCCACGGCCAGCACGCTGTTCCCATCACGTTTGGGTTCGCGGTTGCCGAGTACATCGCCAGACTTGGCAATCGCCTTGCAGAGATCGAGCGGACCGCCAACAACCTCAGAGGTAAGATGGCTGGGGCGGTTGGCGCGTACAACGCCAGCTCGATCTTCTTCGAGGACGCTGAGACGTTTGAGAGAGAGGTTCTAGGCGAACTGGGCCTCTTGCCCGCCGAGTATGCTACTCAGATAGTAATGCCTGAGTACGTCACAGATTACGTGCATGCCGTAGTGTCCGGTCTTGGTGTCTTGGCGAACCTTGCAGATGATGTGAGGCATCTTCAGCGCTCGGAAATAGGCGAGCTGGCAGAGAGATTTGAAAAAGGGCAAGTCGGGTCTTCTACTATGCCCCATAAGCGGAATCCGTGGAATTTTGAGCATGTGAAGAGCCTGTGGAAGACGTTCATGCCGCGGATGATGACTGTGTACATGGACCAACTCTCAGAGCATCAGCGTGACTTGACCAACTCAGCCTCTGGCCGCTTTGTAACCGAGATTCTCGCCGGGTTTGTCCTGGCAATGCACAGACTTCAGTCAGTCGTCAGCAAGCTCGTAGTTGACACTGCAAGGATGTCCGCGAACTTTGAGGCTTCAAAAGACAACGTGATAGCCGAGCCGCTCTATATCTTGCTTGCTGCATCTGGGCATCCAGATGCGCATGAAGCAGTCAGGCGCCTCTCCGTTGAAGCGAGTTCCAAACAAATGACGGTCCGTGAGCTGGTTGACCAGAAGCCGGAGTTCGCCGAGTTCTTGGCGGGGCTTTCAGAGAAGCAAAAGGAGTATCTGAGCAGGCCGGAAACATATATCGGCCGCTCGGTGCAGAAAACCGAGGTTATCTGCGAGATATGGCAGAAGTTCGTCGATGAAAGAACCTGCCGTTAGCGCACGCAGACGGTATGAGATCGAGAGAGGATGAGACTTCGTGACAGAGCTCAGACATATAGAAGATATCGCTGTTGAAGATGACGCCCCTCGTGAGGAGTGCGGCGTGTTTGCAGTGTACGGAGAGTCGGATAGCTTTGGTGCAGCTGGAATGACTCTCAATGCTCTGTTCGGTATCCAACATAGAGGCCAAGAGAGTGCAGGGATAGCAGTGTCCAATGGACGGACGATCTCAGTGCACAAAGGCATGGGACTCGTAAGGGAAGCATTTACTGAAGAAGATGTAAGGCGTCTCGAAGGCTTTATGGCGATCGGGCACGTGAGATACTCGACTGCCGGCAAGGGCCTGTCAGTGAACGCTCAGCCGATAAAGGCCAACACTTCTCTTGGCACTATTGCAATCGCACACAATGGCAGTCTGGTAAATGCTGATGCCCTGCTGTCAGAGTTGAAGTCCTCGGGAGCTGTATTTGAGTCTGCGTCCGATGCTGAGATAATTCTCAACTTGATGGCAAGGTCTGGGCGAGCTCACTTGCCCGAGGCGCTTAGGGATGCATGTGCCAAGATCGTAGGTAGCTACGCACTTGTACTGTTGACTCCGGAGTCGATCACAGCGCTCAGGGACCCGATGGGAAACAGGCCACTGTGCCTTGGCCGAGCAGGGAATACCTATCTCGTTGCTTCGGAGAGCTGTGCTCTGAATACAGTAGGCGCGAAGCTCATAAGGGACGTGGAGCCCGGCGAACTCATTACCTTGGATGCGAATGGGCTTCACTCCGTGAAATTGCTCGAATCAAAGCGCAAGGCGATATGTGCCGTTGAGTACGTCTATTTTGCGCGGCCTGACTCAGAGCTGGACGGCAAGGTCGTGCATCTGGTCCGCAAGGAAATGGGCAGGCAGCTCGCGAGAGAGAGCAAGGTCGAAGCCGACGTCGTTATTCCTGTGCCGGACTCCGGGTGGTCAACAGCCTTGGGGTTCTCTGAGGAATCGTCGATCCCTTTAGACATCGGGCTAAGTGTCAACAGATATGTCGGCAGGACCTTCATACAGCCTAAGCAGGAGCTCCGCAATCGCGGAGTAACCCTCAAACTTACACCGATAGATGCAGTGATCAGAGGCAAACGAGTTGCGATGATCGACGACTCGATTGTCAGAGGGACTACAAGCGGCATATTAGTGAATCTGTTGCGTGAGGCGGGTGCTGCGGAGGTGCACATGCTAATTTCATCACCTCCCTGGCGTTTTCCCTGTTCATACGGTATTGACGTCGCAGCAGCCAAAGAGCTCGTCGCCTCTTCCCACTCAGTGGAGGAAATACGCAGGTTCATCAACGCAGACAGCCTTCATTATCTGTCCCTTGAGGGCTTGTGCGAAGCCATAGGAAGGCCCGCAAACGAAATCTGCCTAGCGTGCTTCACTGGAGAGGCTCCAACCGATAACCTGTGCCCGTGTTAGGGGTTGGGGATAGAGGATGCAGGGTTGTTCTGAACGAAATCGGAGAAGGCAATAGGCTAAGAAAGGTGGTAGTCTATGACAAGGCCTGGGTTGATCAGGATCGGTGCCCTTGTGTCAGGATCAGGCAGCAATCTGCAAGCGATCATTGATGCGGTGGAGTCGGGGCGGGTCAACGGTGAACTTGTCGTAGTGATTTCGAGCAACAGCAAAGCGTATGCTTTGGAGCGCAGCCGCAACCATGGTATCCCAACCGAAGTAGTGCTCTATGAAGACTGCAGTGATCGCAGCAGTTTCTCGCGCACAATTGCGGAGACACTCAAAAGGTACAGGGTGGACCTCGCCTGTCTTGCCGGGTTCACGCGCATATTGGATCCACTCTTTTTTGAGTTGTTTCACGGCGATGTAATGAATATCCACCCGGCTTTGTTGCCTGCGTTTGGCGGAAAGGGTATGTACGGGAGACGTGTTCATGAAGCTGTGATTCAGTCAGGAGCGCGGTTTTCCGGAGCGACGGTCCATTTTGTTACCGAGGAGTGTGACGTTGGGCCGATTATCATACAAGACGTGGTTCCTGTCGATGACGACGATTCACCGGACACACTTGCAGCCAAGGTCTTGCAAGTCGAGCACGCCATCTATCCAAAGGCCGTCGAGTTGTACTGTGCGGGTGTGCTTGAAGTCGATGGAATGAGAGTGCGTAGGAGGGGTTGAAGTTGGTTCAATCGAGTCGAGGGTTGATGGAAACCAGAATAAAAGAGGTGCCGCTTCTATCGCGTGGCAAGGTGCGCGATGTCTATGATCTGGGGGATCAGCTTCTTTTTGTCGCAACTGACAGACTGTCGGCGTTCGACGTCGTCTTCAGCCAACCTATACCCGACAAGGGCAGAGTTTTGACTGGACTGTCCGCTTACTGGTTTAGGTACACAGAGGACATAATCTCCAACCATTTGATTTCAGACGATGTTGACGATCTCCCTGATTATTTGGCAAGCTATAGAGAAGAATTGGAAGGTAGGTTCATGCTGGTCAAGAAGGGCCGAG
Source organism: uncultured Clostridia bacterium (assembly GCA_900016865.1). Classification (GTDB taxonomy): domain Bacteria; phylum Bacillota; class DTU014; order DTU014; family DTU014; genus DTU014. The sequence goes on from FIZI01000013.1 coordinate 140,080, forward strand.
TCCTGCCTGTAGAATGCGTTGTCAGAGGGTATCTTGCAGGAAGCGGATGGGCGCGGTATCAGGAAACCGGGTCTGTCACCGGAGTCAAGTTGCCTCCCGGGCTTTCGAATTCGTCGCGATTGCCTGAGCCAATATTTACGCCTACGACTAAGGCGACCGAGGGGCACGACCTCCCGGTCACAGTTGATCAGATGAGAGACATGATTGGCAGTGAACTGACTGATGCAGTCATTGAGAAAAGCATAGAACTCTATTTGGCTGCTAGCAAGCGGACCGAAGAGTGTGGGATTATCCTTGCAGATACCAAGCTGGAGTTCGCGATTATCGACGACGCGTTGTGTGTTGTCGATGAGCTTGTTACTCCCGACTCCTCAAGATTCTGGTCGGCTGATAAATACAGGGAAGGCGAGAACCAGGAGAGTTTTGACAAGCAGTATTTGCGAGACTACCTGGAAACAGTAGGCTGGGACAAGCGTCCGCCTGCTCCTATATTGCCGCAACACGTGATTGACAGCACGAGAGAGCGCTATCTTGAAGCATACAGGCGGATTGTAGGCGAGGATCTTCCGTCAGTATTGAGGTGATCTGCTCATGAAGGTACTTGTTGTTGGCGGTGGCGGCAGAGAGCACGCTCTCGTATGGGCTCTGTCTCGAAGCAGCCAAGTTAAGAAGCTCTACTGCACGCCGGGAAACCCGGGAATAGAGGCTCTGGCCGAGTGTACAGACATCGGGTGCGAGGGAACTGCTGCGATATGCGACTTCGCCGAATCCAAGGGGGTGGACTTGGTCGTTGTAGGTCCCGAGGCTTATCTGGCAGCCGGAGTCATTGACGAGCTTCGCAAGAGAGGTATAACTGCGTTTGGGCCGACCAAAGCCGCCGCACGTATTGAGACAGACAAGGCGTTTGCCAAGCAGCTAATGGAACGCAAGAGGATCCCAACTGCCCGCTTTCGCCAGTTTGACAACCCAACGGACGCGGAGGCCTATGTAAAGACGCTAACTCCGCCGATAGTGGTCAAGGCTAACGGCCTTGCAGCAGGTAAGGGCGTCACGATTGCTCAGTCTCACAAGGAAGCAGTGGAGTCCATCCGTGCGATTATGAACGAGAGAATCTTCGGTGATGCAGGGGACTTGGTCATAATCGAGGAGTTTCTGGTGGGTGAAGAAGCCAGTGTGCTGGCGTTTTGCGACGGGAGGCATGTCGTCCCTCTGGAGGCTGCTCAGGATCACAAGCGTGCCTACGATGGCGACACAGGCCCCAATACCGGCGGTATGGGCGCATACTCGCCTGTCTCCATAGTTGATGATGCCATGCTCAAACGCGTAGTGGACGAGATCCTCATCCCGGCTGTAGAAGGGTTGGCCGAAGAGGGAACTCCGTACATAGGAGTTCTGTATGCAGGCTTGATGATTGGCCCAGACGGCCCCAAGGTAGTTGAATTCAACGCTAGATTCGGCGATCCCGAGGCTCAGGCTGTCCTTCCGAGGCTTCGCACTGATCTTGCAGACGTGATGCAAGCTTGTGCAAACGGGGATCTAGACGGTGTTACGCTGGAATTTCTAGAGGACAGTGCGGTGTGTGTTATGATGACTTCATCCGGCTATCCGGGACACTACCAGACCGGTTACGAGATTAAGGGGCTCGACCGAGTCAGAGACCGCGAAGATGTAATCGTGTTCCACTCCGGGACATCACTCCACAATGGCCGTCTAGTCACGAGTGGCGGGAGAGTTCTCGGCGTCACTGCACTTGGCTCCGGAATACGCGATGCCGCGAATCGTGCTTATGAAGCCGTGAGAAGCATAAAGTTCGAGAACGCTCGATATCGGACCGACATCGGTTTTCGAGAAATGGCGAGAGTGTCCGGCTAATCCGAATCCAACAGTTTGTACTTATGCTAAGGGAGATATTTTGACAGTGTTGGATGTGCAACACCTTCAGAAGGCGTTTGGCACACAGATCGTGCTCAAAGACGTTAGCTTTCAAGTGGGGGATTCTGAAAAGGTCGGCCTGCTTGGTCGAAACGGGTCTGGAAAAACCACTATCCTCAGGATCATCAGCGGCGAGGTCGATCCTGATTCTGGAACTATCGTATGTAGCAGAGGCCTGTCAGTGGGGCACATGAGACAAGGCTTGGAAGTGGCCGAGGGCACGAGCGTGTATGAGGAAGCGCTACAGGTCTTCGCACATCTTATCAGGCTGGAGCGAGAGATGGCGATGTTGACGAACGCCATCTCGTCGCTCACAGACTCAGAAGATCGCCGTAGAGATGAGGCTGTGTCAAAGCTTGCAGCTCTGCAGGAGGAGTATGAGCTCAAGGGCGGGTACACTTTTCGAAGCCGGACCAAGGCAGTCTTGATGGGACTGGGATTTGGCGATGACAGATTTGACCAGGATGTTTCTACCTTGAGCGGGGGCGAAAAGACGCGTCTCAACCTGGCCAAGTTGCTCCTTACTGAACCCGATCTGTTACTGTTGGACGAGCCGACCAATCATCTTGATGTGGCTTCAGTCGAGTGGCTGGAGTCTTTTCTGGCTAAGTACAATAAGTCCGTTTTGCTTGTTTCGCATGACCGGTATTTCCTAGATCGTGTAGTCACAAAGATTGTTGAGATCGATGATGGAGTAGCGACTGTGTACCCGGGCAACTACACGACGTACGTGCGGCTCAAGCAAGAGGCCTATGAACGTCAAATCAAGGAATGGGAATTGCAACAAAAGGAAATCGCCAGACGTCAAGAGATAATTGACCGCTTTATGAGGTACGGCCTCAACTTCCACAAGAAAGCCAAGAGCAAGGCAAAGCTGCTCGCAAGAATGGAGCGGGTGGAGAAACCCAAGGAGCAGGAGTCTGTCCACATCAGGATAGATGTGGACAGGAGCGGCGACCAGGTGCTCTTGGCTGAGGGTATCGAAAAGTCCTTTGGTGGCCGGGCGATACTCAAGGCAGTTGACCTGAGGCTTAGCCGTGGAGAGCGCGTGGCCCTGCTTGGGCCCAACGGATGCGGCAAGTCGACTTTTCTGCAGATATTGGCAGGCAGGATAGAGCCGGATCGCGGGCATGTGAAATACGGGAGCGGAGTCAAGCTCTCGTTCTATGACCAAGAGGCCCGTGACCTGGATCTTGACAACGACGTGATTACGTGTCTTGTAACCTCGGTCGACATGCCCCTCTATGAGGCGAGAGACCTTCTGGCGGGATTCTTGTTTCGCGGCGACGACGTCTACAAGCGAGTGGGAGACCTCTCTGGAGGAGAGCGGAGCCGACTCAGACTCGCGATCGCCGTGGCATCCAAGCCAAACCTCGTCCTACTTGATGAGCCTACGAACCATCTTGATATAGCGTCGATAGAAGCTCTGGAAACCGCCCTGGAGGATTATGAAGGAACTCTTCTCTTTGTCAGTCATGACCGCTACTTCGCTGACAAGTTGGCTACGAGGGTGATCGAGCTTGTTGACGGCCACCTCGTTGACTACCACGGCGGTTATGACTACTACCTCGAGAAAAAGGCAGAGCAGGCCGCGGCTTCACCTGTCAGTGCGGTTACGCCTGCGTCAGACAAGACAGCGGCCAATATCTCATATGAGATGCGAAAGGCTCTCAGGGCGAGGCGGGCAGAACTCACGCGACTCGATCAACGGATTGCCGAGACTGAAGACCGTATAGCCAAACAGGAGCACGAGATAAAGAAGCTGAGTGAGATGCTCGCAGATCCGCAGGTGTACAGCGACCCGTCGCTCGCGGTTGAGACCGCCGAGCTGCTGACCGAGGCGGAGCGACAGCTGGAGCCTTTGATGTCTGAATGGGAGTCCCTCCACGAAGAAAGAGAGAGCGTGGCGACTAAGATTCTGGAGATTGAGGATAGCCTAAGGGAACAAGAGGGGGCGTGATCACGCCTTGCCGGATGCGGCCATCCCAAAGTCGCAGAGGTCTGCTACTATGCACTCCTCGCACTTAGGCTTACGTGCGGTGCAGATCAACCTGCCGTGACGAATGAGTAGCAATGAAAACTGGATCCAAGCCTCCCTCGGAACAACTGTTTTGAGATCCTCTTCGATCTTTAGGGGGTTTGTGTTGGCAGTGAGCCCAAGCCTGGCTGCGACCCGCTTCACGTGGGTGTCGACCGCTATCCCCGAGGCTATCCCAAAGGCGTTGTTGAGAACGACATTGGCGGTCTTTCTGCCGACGCCGGGAAGTGATTCCAAAGCCTCGAGATCCTGAGGGACTTCTGAGCCAAATCTGTCTCGTAGCTGAATAGCTGTTTCCTTCAGATTTCTCGCCTTCGTACGGTACATCCCCAGTGACTTGATCGTGTCCTCGATGTCTTCGATGTCTGCATCAGCCAGCAATTCCGGAGTGCCGAACTTGCAGAAGAACTCCGGAGTTACCTGGTTTACGCGCTTGTCCGTGCACTGGGCGGATAGAATAGTCGCAACAAGTAACTCATACGGAGTGGAGAAATTCAGCGCTATTCTTGTGTTTGGATAGGCGTCCGCTAGCCTTTCGTATATTGCTGCTGCCTTTGAGTTGCCCTGCCTCTCTGAGTTTGGTGTTGTCTGCGACATCTTGCGATTACCTCTCCTAACCTAGAACTAGTTTCGTAGGCGATTACGACTTTCGCATTCGTCTGAACGCGGTGACAATCTCGTCTGCGGTCAAGCAGTTTAGGACATCGGACTTCGTCAGCCAGCCCTTTCTGGCGATCGAGACCCCAAATCGGATGTTGTTAATGCCCGATGGACCGTGGGCGTCTGGGTTGATCGCAACAGGTATACCCATGCGCCTGGCGGTTAGGCAGCCCTTGTAGTCGAGATCGAGCCGATGCGGGTCTGCGTTTAGTTCGACAGACTTGCCTTCTTCGGCGACTGCTTCCAGGACCGCGTCAAGGTCTATCTCATACGGGTCACGGCTGAGCAGAAGGCGGCCAGTCGGATGTCCGAGTATGGAAAGATAGGGATTTCTCACAGCTGCAATCACCCTGGCAGTCATCTGGTCCTTTGGCATTGCAAATCTGCTGTGAATAGAGCCTATCACGAAATCCAGCATAGCCAGTAATCCGTCGTCATAGTCCAGACTGCCGTCTGCGCGGATATCTGATTCGATTCCATGCAGTATCCGTATCTCTGGGTATTTGCTCTGAATCTCTTTGATCTCTCTGTTCTGTCTGATTAGGTCAGACGGAGATAAGCCGCCTGCATAGAAAGCACTGCGGCTGTGATCGGCAATACCGATATACTCATATCCTTGCTCAATGCAATACCTGACGAGATCTTCGATACTGTGAGTGCCGTCGCTGTAGTTGGTGTGCACATGCAGGATGCCCTTTATGTCACCTTCCTCCACCAAGGTAGGAAGCTTGCCGGCCTTGGCTGCAGCCACTTCACCTGCACCTTCCCTCATCTCAGGCGGGATGAACTGCATTCTGGCTGACCTATAGATAGTCGCCTCGCTATTGAGCGCAGAGTCGCATTCAAGCAGTCCGGGAAAGAGCGCGATGCACTCGCTCACATGACTGCTGCTTCCGGTAAGCAAGAACAGACTGCACGCGAACATCGAGGCAGGGCGTATGTGAACAGCGACTCTAGCGCCTCTATAGGCGACTGCCACGCTCCTCCCGGTCATGGACGTGCAGAAAGCCAGGTCGGCGGCATCGGCCACATCTTCAACATCGCTGGTTAAGCCGCTTATGACTTGAGCGATGCGATCCGAGTCTTCGGTGTTGACGCTGCCAATCAGGATGTCTATGACCTCTACGGTCTCGCACTTCCTCCTCAAAGGCCCTGTCACTTCTACACGGTCAAGACTTAGGCCAGCGAGCTCACAGCGTTTAGCAAGCAGTGCGATAAACTCATCGGCTATCTGGTGTGCTGCGCTTAGCAGCAAGCGGTCCTCACTGCGTCTGAGCAGGTCGATACCGCTCAGAATGCGCGCCTGAGTTTTCTCGCCGAAGCCCTCCAGAGACAGGAGACGGTTGTCTCTGCATGCCTGCTCGAGTTCGTCCAATGTGGTGATATTCAGAGAGCGCCAAATGCTTCGCACCCGCTTGGGCCCAAGCCCGGGTAGAGAGAGCATCCGCCAGACGTCCGGAGGTATCTCTCCGAGCAGCTCCTCCAAGATAGTCGGCGAACCGTTCTTGACGATGTCGTTTATGGCCTCTCCAACTGAGGCTCCGACGCCTTTGATGGTTGTTGCCTTGCCTTGTTCGGCCAGGTCATATACAGAGTCTTGGCACGCGGCGATTGTGCGGGCAGCAGAGTAGTATGCCCGTGCCTTGAACGGATTGTCGCTGACCAGTTCGAGTGCTGTTCCAACCTGCTCCAGCAGGTCTGCTATCTCTCTATTAGTCAAACTTCGGCTCTCCAATCTCACAGGTCCTTAGATCTACTGTTTCTGCGGACCGGTCAAAACACCTTCAGACGAACAAGGAGTCTTGGCGCGATGTGTAGAATCACACGTTGCTCTCCGGCGAGTATATACGCTCACTTGCTGGAGAGAATAAGCTAGCGAATCGCGAGGAGGATGATACTGGTGAAGGCAACGGTTGACAAGGACTTGTGCATCAGCTGCGGGCTGTGCATCCAAACATGCCCCGACGTCTTCGACTGGGATGATGATGACAAAGCTGTAGCCATCGACGAAGAAGTTCCAGAAGAATTCGAGGACGAAGTGTACGAAGCTGCCGATGGATGCCCGACCGATGCTATAAGCGTTGAGAAGTAGCGAGTCAGTCTACAGCTACTTATCACGCTCTATCCAGAGGCTGTCGGCGTCTACGTGACTCAGGGATGCAATGAGCCTATTGGCAGCTCCCGGTTCAGCCGCTTCCAGACGTCTTAAGCAAGCTCTTACGAAGTCTCGCTTAGTATGCCCCTCATAGGGGCACGGGTTCTTGGCCCATGGAAGGCTGTAGTAGGACACGGAGCGGACGATAGCCTCTCGGCGCACTAGGATCAGCGGGCGGATCAGAGTAACGCCGATGCGATCCTGGTGCGCAATCGGCTTAAGCGATGCGATCCGGCCTTCATAGATCATGCATAGCAAGAGAGTCTCCAAAGCATCGTCCGAATGGTGGCCGAGCGCGACCTTGTTGCATCCACTGCTCTTTGCAAGAGAGTTGAGCGCACCGCGCCTGAGGTTTGCGCAGAGGGAGCAAGCACTTGCTTTGTCAGGTCGGTTTTTCAGTGCAAGTGCGATCGGGGCTTCAGACACCTGCAGGCCTACGCCGACTCGCTCACACAGGGCCTCTAGGGGGCGCATGTCAGTTCCAAACCCACAGTCTACGTGCAGGCCTACCACTTCAAAGGAGACCGGTGCGCGCTTGGTTAGGGCAGAGAGCACGAACAGGAGTGTGGCGCTGTCTTTGCCTCCTGAAAGCCCGACGCCGATCCGGTCGCCGTCACTTATTAGATTGAATCTCTTGATAGCCTTTGTGACTCTCTGCCACAAGTGCTTTCTCACATAATGTTTGTCGCGATCAAAGTCGGTCATATCTATGGCTACCTCCTGGCTCAAGGACAGCACTGTATTCTGCAAGACAAAGGAGCAGGATTGTGGGAGCCCTGTGACAAACATAGCATTGGTCCAAGGACTGCGCAACCGTCCTCTGTCCGGTAGACGTCAAAAAGGGTGAAACTCGGAGGGGTGCATATGTATCTGAAGGGAGTAAAGATAGGAATCGTTGGCGCCGGGCTGGTGGGATCATCGTTCGCTTATGCGCTCACGATCAGCGGCTTGACTACTGACATAGTCCTGGTAGACATAAACAAAGATCTGGCAGAAGGACAAGCAATGGACCTGAGTCACGGTGTTCCGTTTACCCGGGAGACCAAGGTGACTGCAGGATCATACGACGACCTAGTCGACTCGGATATTGTGGCTGTGACTGCGGGAGCGGCTCAGCGGCCCGGAGAGACTAGACTCGATCTCGTCAAACGAAACGCAGACATCTTCAGGGATGTTATTCCGCAGATAGCAGCAGCCGCACCGAGATGTACACTCCTGATAGTGACCAATCCTGTTGACGTTATGACATATGCAGCTCTTAAGCTGTCCGGATTCGAAAAGCACAGAGTGATAGGAACAGGTACGCTTCTGGACAGTGCGAGATTCAGATACGAGCTCAGCCGTCACTGCGAGGTTGACCCTAGGAACGTCCATGCATACGTCATCGGAGAGCACGGTGACAGCGAGGTACCGGTTTGGAGCCTTGCCAATGTGGCAGGGATGAGGCTGACTGAGTACTGCCCAACCTGTCCGAGAGCCTGCCCTGCACCGGTAAGGGAGTCCATCTTCGAAAGAGTAAAGAATGCCGCGTACCACGTGATCAACAAGAAGGGCGCTACTCACTGGGCGATAGGCCTTGCCATGGAGGCTATTGTCAAAGCTATTGTGCGCGACGAGAGGACGGTCATGACGGTTTCGACTCTGTTGGAGGACTATATGGGTGTGAGCGGCGTTTGCCTTAGTGTTCCCACGATTGTCGGCCGTCAGGGAGCCATTCGCACGTTGAATATAGCTCTCTCGCCGACTGAGAGGAAGCAATTCCTAGCAAGTGCCGAAGTGATTAGGCGCGCGCAGGAAGCTACGCAGATCGACTGTTGACAATGTGAAGGCCTGTCGTTATAATGGTATCTGTCAGCTTTCCGGCTGGCAGACGCTATCATAGATGATATGCCCGGGTGGCGGAATTGGCAGACGCGCACGTTTGAGGGGCGTGTCCCGCAAGGGGTACCGGTTCAAGTCCGGTCCCGGGCACCATATCGGGTATTGAGAGGGCGGTTCCGTCTTGCGTCGGTTCCGTCCTTTTCCCGTACAGCTCATGTGAGCAGAGGGGTGACAGCCGTGAGAGACGACACGGTGAAGGTCGCTGTGATCGAGAATGCAGTAGAGGCTGGCCTGGTAGGCGCTATTCTAACTGAACGCTCTATCCCTCATGCGATCAGATCATTCCACGACCCAGCCTATGATGGCATCTTCCAGCTGCAGAGGGGTTGGGGAGCGGTATATGCTCCATCTGCCTACAAGGAGGAAATCCTAAGGATACTGTCTGATATCCGGTCGAGCGCATCGAGCGAGACAGAGTGCGATCATGCCGATGTGCGGGCATTCGTAGAAAGTTTTGAGGCAGAGAACGAGACGACACGGGGTTCAGCCCAGGCTCGAAACAGCTTCCAAGACAGTGAGGATACCAAACACAGCAAAGACGATTGAACAGGCCACCTTGACAGTCCGCTCCGGGAGTGATTTTTGTGCGATGCTTCCGAGAGCTATTGCGATCGTAACCGCAAGCATCATCCCAAGGCTGGATCCGGCCCATACAGAGAAAAACTCGCCGGTGTCTGCAGCGAGCGTGAGAGCTGTCAGCTGTGTTTTGTCTCCGAGTTCGGCTACAAAGAATGCAGTAGCGATCGAAAGAAGAGGGTTTCTCCCTTCTCTAATATCGCATGATTCATCTTCGCACTTGTCAAGAAAGGTCCAGACAGCAAAGCCGATAAAGGCGAAACCAGCAACGAACTTGATCAGGGTAACAGGGAGAGCAGCACCGATTAGTGTTCCGCACGCGGCTGCGAAAAGGTTGGTAACTAGAACACCGAGGCACACACCTGCTGCGACAGTCACAGTGCGGTATCTCCCGGCGAGAGCCAGTGCGACCAGTTGGGTCTTGTCCCCCATTTCAGCGAGAGCGATTATGAGCAGAGATGAAACGAACGATTCCACTTCGCCCCTCCTATTTCAAAGAACAGCCGTATTCTATCACTTGGGACAAACCCGGTCAACAACACGCCTTTGAGCTCTGACTAATGGACGAGACTTAATACACATACTTACATTTACTTACGTGGAACGACACACAAGCCGGACTCTGCTATATAAGGGTTGATTACGTCGAAACTTGAAGATTCGTTCAGAGATGGGCGTATAATCTGAATTGATGTATGTTCATTACAATGATGGCATTAAAACGGGCGAAAGACTTACATGCCCTTCTGGCGAAGCTTGTGCTATAATTCGAATTGACAGACAAACATAGGGAGAGGGGATTTTACATGAAGTCAACTGGAATAGTCAGAAAAGTAGATGAGCTAGGACGAGTAGTACTCCCAATCGAGCTGAGAAGAACTTTGGGGATCGCCGAGAAGGACCCTATGGAGATATATGTAAACGGCGAGGAAGTCATTCTCAAGAAGTATGCTCCGGATTGTGTGTTCTGCGGCAATGCCAACGATGTTCGTCAGCTCAAGAACAAGAACGTATGCGCTGACTGCATACGGGAGATTGCCGAAACAGCCAAAGAGCTGTAAAAGTCGATAGGCTGATCCTAGACTGTGCACGCTGCGAGCCCGCTGTGCACAGTGTTTAAGGCGTTGAGGAATATCTCTCAACGCCTTAGCTTTTTCTAGGTCATCGTTATCTACGCCGATCACGGCTCGAGGGTGTCAAAGAGCGACGGCTGCCCGGCACAGGCAGCCGATTCTGCCGACGAGATCCTAGACTTCGCATCTTCGTAGTAATTGCGGTCCATCTCAAACCCGATGAATTCCTTACCGAGGTTTAAACAGGCAAGAGCAGTGTTGCCCAGGCCAAGGAAAGGGTCCATCACCAGCTTGCAGCGGTCGAGCCCGTGGAGTTTGATGCACATCTCGGGCAGCCGCACAGGAAACGTAGCCGGGTGAGGCCGCTCTCTCTGTCGATTCTGTATGGTCTCGTAAGGTATGAACCACGTGTTCCCTCTGCAGCGCAAGTCTTGAGTGGCCGATTGCCATCGGCCTATATTCGACTTGTCTTGGTATGGCACACCGACAGCCAATCGATCGAGCGGTACTCTTCCGGTTTTTGTAAAGTGGAATACATACTCGTGACAATCGTTGACGAACCTGTTGCTGTTGACCGGCTTGTAGTGGCCCACCGATAGGCCTTCTCGCAATGGCGTCCTCCCGCCGATGCTGTCGTGGTCTATAGAAATCGCTTTGATCCAGTGGATGACGTTTTGGAGCTTCATCTTTCCACGAATCACCTGTGCCACTTCCCACGGAATCCATGGGTCAGTCGGCTTGCCGCCCATGTTGAGAAAGAGAGAGCCATGGGGAGACAGGCACTGCCGCGCTAGGTCAGCCCACGAACTGATGAACTCGAGGTAGGTCGCTCTGTCAATTGTATCGTCGTAAGTGCTGTAGGATACACCTATGTTGTATGGAGGCGAAGTCACTATCACGTCTACGCTTTCGGGTTTGACAAGCGATGACATACCCTCCATGCAGTCAGAGAGCACGACTGTGATTCGGGTATGGCCGTCTCTGCAATGGAAGGTTTGCATTTCCAGTGAACTGCTCATATTGTCAAGCCCTCCGGGTCGGAATAAAGCAGTTGGCGATCGAGGAAAGACTACTCTTTACGAGTATTATAGCATAGGTGTGCGGCTCCCCGGGGCAAGCTTGATGTCCGCGGCCAAGGCAAGCCTAATACGGAGGACATCGCATTTCTTTAAAGAAGTTATTGGGGTGTCGAAAACGTCTGGAACCATACTTCAAATATGCTCCGGGTGAGAAGGGAGAGAGGACATGAAACTCGAGCAGTTGCTTGCCGATCTCACGTCAGCACCGGGCGTCTCTGGAAGGGAACACAGGATCGCGTCGGTTTTGACCGAGTTCCTAGAATCAGACGATGCTAAAGACTGGGGCACCGACATCCGAAGAGACGCCTTGGGGAACTTGATAATCTACAAGGCAGGCCATTCGCCGGACCCACCCAGGGTTATGCTTGCTGCTCATATGGATGAGATCGGCCTGATCGTGACCGAAGTCAAGGACGGGTTCTTGAGATTTGCACCTGTCGGCGGGGTAGACGTCCGGGTCCTCTTGGCTCAAGAGGTTGTAGTCCATGGCAAGCGGGACATACCGGGCATCATTGGAGCCAAGCCGCCCCACATTCAGGATGCAGACGAGCGCGGTGAGTCTGTCAAGATTGAAGATATGTGCATCGATACAGGGCTGACCCCTGACGAACTGCAAGCTCAGGTATCCGTCGGCGACTTCGTTTCCATTGACCGAAACTTCATTGGCCTGAGGAACTCGCTTTTCAGTGGAAAAGCGTTGGATGACAGGGCCGGGGTTGCCGCGCTCATCGAGTGCCTTCGCAGGCTAAATGGTTTTGCACACGCTGCCGACGTATACTTAGTGGCGACGACACAGGAGGAGGTCGGCCTTCGCGGCGCAGTTGTCAGCGCGTTTGGGGTCGAGCCGGACATCGGGATAGCAGTAGATGTTACGCATGGCAGCATTCCCGGGCTCTCAGAGCATGAGGCATTCGGTCTTGGCAAGGGCCCTGCTCTGGCTATAGGCCCGCAGGTACATCCAAAGGTGCTTGAAGGGTTAAAGGTAGCAGCCGAAGAGGCAGGGGTCAAGTACCAGTTGGAGCCGTCACCATATCCTGGAGGCACTGATACCTATGCTATTCAGATGGTCAGAGAAGGTGTTCCCACGGCTCTTGTATCGATTCCGTTGAAATACATGCATACCTCGGTAGAGACGGTATCACTCAAAGACATTCAGGAAACAGGCCGTCTTCTCGCCCAGTTCGTCATTGGCCTGGACTCGAAGTTCATGGAGGGATTGAAGTGCTTTTACAAGAGCTGAGCAATCTCAATGGGATTTCTGGACGAGAAGACGAGGTCAGGGCGTACATATATGAAAAGGCCGCAGGCAAGGCCGATGAAGTTCGCTTTGATGCTCTTGGCAACCTCATCGCAGTGAAACGGCCTAAGGCCAGCGGGCCGGTTGTGATGCTCGCAGCTCATATGGATGAGGTTGGCTTGATGGTCACAGGAATCGACAAGTCAGGTATGCTCAAGATCAGTCCTGTGGGTTCGATCGACCACAGGGTGCTCGTCTCGAAGCCTGTCACTGTTGGAAAAGACAGAATCAAGGGGGTCATAGGCTCAAAGCCTATCCACCTTCAGGAGCGTGATGAGCAGCGGCGGCCCATCGAGATGCAGTCTCTCTTTGTCGATATAGGCGCAAACAGCAAGGAAGATGCAGAGCAAGTAGTCAAGCCCGGTGATATGGTAGCCTTTGATACGCAGGCCGGAGTATTTGGTCAAGGGCGCTTCAAGGGCAAGGCGCTTGACGACAGAGCAGGATGTGCGGTGCTTCTGAAGCTGTTAGAGATGGATTTCGATCTTCCCTTGTATCTAGCGTTCACTGTTCAGGAGGAGATCGGGGCGCGAGGCGCCCGCACAGCGGCATATCACATCAAGCCTTCGGTCGCACTGGTGTTTGAGGCAACCTCCGCTGGCGATACGCTAGAGACAAAAGAGCACAAAATGTCCACACGACTCGGAAAGGGCCCTGCTGTCACGTTTATGGACAGGTCTGTCGTGGTCAACAGGCCGCTCTTCAAGCGCATCAGAGATGTCGCTGAGCACAAAGGCATCAATTATCAGCTGCGGCAGATGACTACTGGAGGAACTGACGCCGGCCCTATATCGCAGTCCCACACTGGCGTTCCTACCGGTGTCATTTCGGTCCCGTGTCGCTACATACATTCACCTGTGTCAGTAATGGACCTAAGTGACTTTGAAGACACAGTCAAGCTGGCTGCTGCAGTTTTGGAAAGCATTGCTGAGAGAGGGGTGCCCACTGAATGAAAGACCTAATCAAGAAGCTAACTGCGATAAGCTCGCCATCGGGCTTCGAGGATGAGATAAGAGAGGCGATATGTCAGGAGATCCAGGGCTACTGCGACGAGATCAAGGTCGATGCTCTAGGCAATCTCATTGCAGTGAAACGCGGCAAGGGGCCGAGAGTTCAATTCGCTGCACATATGGACGAGATCGGGTTGATCGCTACAGACATAGACGACAAAGGGTTTGTTAGGTTTAGCAATGTCGGAGGGGTATCACCTCATAGGCTATATGGGCAGAGGGTTAGATTCACGAATGGAGTCGTTGGCACAATCGGATCAGAGAAGCTCGAAGACGTCAGGAAACTCGCCCTCGACAAGCTGTTCATAGACATCGGAGCACAGAGCAGAGAAGAAGCTAGCAAACTAGTGTCAATCGGCGATTGCTGCACCTACTTACAGGGATTTGACGACTTGGGCAAGAGAGTTGTCGCCAAGTCGATGGACAATCGCATAGGATGTGCTGTGTTGATCGAGGCTATGAGGCGGACTAAGGAATGCGTAAACGAGGTCTACTGCACATTTACGGTCCAAGAAGAGGTCGGGCTTAGAGGCGCAGTGACCTCGGCGTATGGAATAGACCCGGCTTTAGGAATAGCAGTTGACGTCACTATGACTGGAGACACCCCTGAAGCACCCAAGATGGCAGTAGGCCTCGGGAAGGGGACGGCGATTAAGGTCAAGGACTCGTCAGTGATCGCGCATCCCAAAGTCAAGCAGTTACTGGTGGACCTGGCTGAAAAGAACGGAGTGCAGTATCAGCTCGAAGTGCTCACTGCAGGCGGCACGGATGCCGGGGCTATTCACAAGACCCGAGCCGGAGTTCCGTCAGGGGTTGTTTCGATACCATGTAGATATGTGCACAGTCCCTCTGAGATGGTCGACATGGATGACGTCGAAGCCTCAGTCAGGCTTGTCAGTTTGGTCATGACGAGTGACGTGTCTTCGGTTCTGCCGTGAGAGTGATGATACTTCCTCACGTCGAACTGTGGTCTCTGGAGCGACTGCTGAGCCCACTCGAAACCATGGGCGCCGGAGAGTCGCCTCACTCGAAGTAGGTGGCGCCATGAAGACGGAGTGAACCTCCGCCTGAGGAGACCATAGGTGCACCTTCAAATGGCACCGGGCTTAGTCGCTAGTACTCAAATCTATACGGGAGATATTCTTGTCCCGATTGGCTGGAACCAGTCCAGATGTCTGGGCGTGTTGGCAACTGATAGCTAATGATGTATAATATGCATGGGAATGCGCTGGGACGGGGTGAGCAGTGTGATTTTTCATTTGACGGATGAGGAGATCAACCGCATATGTAAGTCGTGTGCCGCTTATGGGGCAGACGGCACCTGCAAGCAGAATAACGGTGAATTGGTCGTCAACATCAAGCGCTGCCAGAAATGGAATGCGTTTTACGGCGGGAGGCCGTGCGTCCGCAAGTAGGCATCAGAGCCTTGTGCGACACGATGTTCTGTTGCGGGCACCTTGTCTCGATTAGGAGGGGATTTGATTGACAGCCATGAGCAGCAACAAGTTGGTACATGTCACCAATGTCATACCGCCTCGCAAGAAGGAGAGTTTTGGTCACCTCCCATGCCATGAGTGCAGGACATCTTGCCAGTCGGCGTGCAAGACATCTTGTACAGTAGGCAATCAACCTTGCGCCAATCAACGGTAGGGTTTTTCAGTGTGCAACACAAATATGAGCAGATTGTGGCGGCAAGAGGTAAAGGATTCCTTGTGGCATACCTTTACCTTTCTTGATACGCATTACTTATACGATGTCGAATCAGGAGCTCTGCACCGGATCGACCAGGTACTCTCCGAGGTCGCCGGTGCTTTTGGCGTCTATTCGGTGCAAGACATAGTGGAGCTCCTTTGTGACCGATACTCTCCTGACCAAATCACAAGCGCTTACAGGGACATAGAGACCATGTTGGACGCCGGTATGCTGACGCCATTGCCAGATGAGGCCTCCCCGAGCGATCAGCGGTCGCAGTCGTACGGAGGCACCGCCTCGCCCGATTCCATCGGCGGCATGCTTGCTTTCCGCCCCCTCAAGGCGATATGCTTGCATGTTTCGCACGCGTGCAATCTGAAGTGCTCTTATTGCTTTGTGTCAAAGGCCTGGGATCCACTTACGGGCAGGCCCCAAGACAGAGTAACTCTCATGCCACCGGAGGTAGGGATGAGGGCAGTTGACCTCATGATTCGCGAGTCGGGCCCTGTAACCAATCTTGAGGTTGACTTCTTTGGCGGAGAGCCTTTGCTCAATTTTGACACGGTGGTGGCAATAGTCGAGTATGCTAAATCCGCAGCAGCGGCAGCCAACAAGAGCATTCACTTCAGCCTGACCACCAACGCTGTAGGGTTGACTCCCGAGATTGTCCACTACATGGACAAAAATGAGTTTAGTGTGATTCTCAGTCTGGACGGGAGGCCGGAAACGCACAATCACTGGCGCAGATTCCCGGATGGGACAGGCAGCTACGATAGGGTCGTCGATGGGATAAACGTCTATCTGCAACACTCCTCATTTAGGGACTACTACGTCCGAGGCACCTATACGTCTGCCAATCTCGATTTCTCGGAGGATGTGCGGTTCATCAACCAGCTGGGAATCGACCGCATCTCTATGGAGCCGGTCGTGTCTGCCAATGAAGGAGACTACGGGCTGAAGCAGGAGCATCTCTCCGAATTGCGGAGGCAGTACGAGTTGCTGGTTGATTACTACTCGGAAAGAGCTCGATTAGGGCGTCCATTTGAGTTCTTTCATTTCAACCTCGGTGCGTTGGAAGGCCAGTGTTCCGAACGCCGCTTATTGGGATGTGGCGCCGGGTATCAGTATATTGCAGCGACGCCTTCGGGTGAGCTATATCCGTGCCACCAGTTTGTCGGGAACGAGAGCTTCGTACTTGGAGATGTGTGGTCTGGCATCAAGAAGCGTGAAGTTGCAGAGATGTTTAGACACACCAGTATTTTGGAAAAAAGGAATTGCCGATCGTGCTGGGCTCGTTATTTGTGTTCCGGCGGGTGCCACGCTGTTTCCTATCGAAGCTCCGGCGATATAGCAGGCGTTGATGACGTGGCGTGCGAGATCACCCGGATGAGGCTTGAAGCTGCGCTTGCAGCGTACGCACTGTCTGCATCAAACGAGTAACACAATGGCATACGCCTGTGTACTATAAGATTGACGAGAGGATTGTTATCAGTCTGGGAAACCCACCCACCGCGACAGCGGATTCTCCGGTGCAGACTAGAGAATCCGCTGTTCTGCTTCTGCTGACAGAAGGCGCAGCCACATCTCCAGCCTGCTCGGCTTGACACTGGCTACAGTTACCCTATGATTGACAAGACCGGGACGTAGTGAAAGAATAGACAATAAGCTGTTTTCAGTGCTTCACGATATCGGATCAACGAGGGGTGGCGATGGAAGTGAGAAGGGCGAAGCGGATGTCGAACCTCGGGACGGAGACAGCGTTTGAAGTCTTGGCTGAGGTCAACAAGCTAGTAAATCAAGGTAGAGACGTAGTTAGCTTCTGCATAGGAGAACCAGATTTTGATACTCCGGCCAACATCAAAGAAGCCGGGATAGGGGCGATCAGAGAAAATCACACGCACTACGGCCCCTCTGCGGGACTGGACGTCCTCCGGCAGACCATTGCCGAGTATATGAGCAAGACTAGAGGCGTTGAGTACTCGTCGGATGAGATAGTGGTTACGCCAGGAGCAAAGCCGATAATCTTTCACGGTATTCTGGCCACAATCGACCCAGGGGACGAGGTTCTATACCCTAACCCCGGGTTCCCCATATATGAATCTGTTATCAGCTTCGTCGGAGCCAAGCCAGTACCCATTCCTCTGCTCGAGGAAAAGGGGTTTCGGCTTGACGTTGATGACTTGCGACACAGGATCACTGAGCGAACTAGAATGATTATCATCAACTCGCCTCAGAATCCGACAGGCGGGATGCTCGAAGCGAGTGACTTGGAGGCTATAGCTGAGCTTGCCTTGCAACACGATTTGTGGGTTATTTCTGACGAAGTGTACTCCCGCATCGTCTACAGCGGCGAGTTTCGCAGCATCGCGTCTATACCTGGAATGAAGGAGCGGACTATAGTCATAGACGGGTTTTCCAAGACTTATGCGATGACTGGATGGCGTCTGGGATGGGGGGCTATGAACCGGTCCATAGCTGAGGACGTCGCTCGACTTGAGACGAACTGCGAATCCTGCACAGCGACATTCACCCAGATTGCTGGAGTTGAAGCACTGACAGGGCCTCAAACTGCCACGGAGCAGATGGTACAAGAGTTTGCCGCACGCAGAGACATGATCGTCCAAGGCCTCAACGATATCGACGGTGTTTCTTGCGTGACCCCTAGAGGCGCCTTTTATGTGTTCCCCAATGTGACAGAGGCTTGTCGCCGTCTTGGGCTCAAGTCGTCAAAAGAGCTGCAAGAACGGTTGCTGTACGAAGCCGGGGTAGCTGTGCTCCCTAGGACTTCATTTGGACGCAAGAACCAAGGTGAGGACCAGGAATACCTTCGCTTGTCCTATGCGACATCGCGGGACAACATTCGAGAGGGATTGAGAAGGATGAAGGCCTTTATCGAGGCGATCTGACCGGCTGCCCGTATAGTGAGTGGCCCGTCAGATCGCATCCCGTACCTGTCACTTCGAACCAGCCTCCAGCTAGGCTGGTTCTTCTTGTTCGGCTTCATTCTCAAGGTGTCCTTCGTAGTTGGGATACCGGACAACTTGATTTTCCCAGGTACGCAGAGTTATTGAGTCGTTGCTCCAACTGATGAGATACTCCGGCAGCATGGGCGTCTTGCCCAACCCGCCGGGCGCGTTGATGATGTACGTTGGAACAGCTAGGCCTGACGTGTATCCGCGCAGGTTCTCCATAATCTGCAGCCCTTCTTCCACTCGGCAGCGGAAATGCGTTGTCCCTGTTACGCACTTGGGGTGGAAGATGTAATACGGGCGCACGCGGATTTTCAACAGCTCGTGGTTTAGCTTTTTCATGACGTGTTCGTTGTTGTTGATTCCTTTCAATAGGACTGCTTGGTTGCCGAGCGGTATACCCGCTCGCGTGAGTCGGTCGGCTGCAGCTGCGGCCTCGTCTGTCACCTCCACAGGTGAGTTGAACTGGGTGTTGATGTAGAGTGGATGGTGCTTCTCCAGCATTCTGCAGAGGTCGTCAGTAATCCTCTGAGGGAGTGTGACGAGAGTCCTTGTGCCTATCCGCTTGATCTCTACGTGCGAGATCCTGTCTAGCTCTGTGAGCAACCAGTCCAGAGTTGAGTCGTCCAGCATCAGAGCGTCCCCGCCCGTAATCAAGACATCTCGAATCTCCGGATTGCTCCTGATGTACGCGATTGCTTCCTGCAAGTGCTCGGCCGGAGTGTGTTGGTCGATTTCTCCTATGGCTCGGCGTCTCTGACAGTGTCTACAGTACATTGGGCACTGGTTTGTCACCTTTATGATGAGTCTGTCAGGATAACGCCGAGTGATGGCAGGGGCAGGAGAAGTCTCCTCCTCGCACATAGGGTCAGGATCGCCCTTGGAGTCATACTCGAGTGAAGACGGAACTGACTGTAGGTATACAGGATCCAGCCGATCGTTTGGGTCCATTAGCGAGGCATAGTACGGTGATATGGACCACCGAAACTTGGCACCCACTTCTGCAATCGATCTCGCATCCTCTTCAGATAGATCGATTATTTGTCTCAAGACAGACACATCCGTGATCCTGTTTTTCATGTGCCAGTGCCAGTCATCCCAGTCCGCTTCAGACCCACCCAGAACCTTGAGAATGCGGGTGCGCCTCTTGCGTATCTCCGCTGCGAGCTCTCTGCCTGAAGGGATTGTCTCTCGCGCTTTCAGGTAGTCGCTGATTCTCTCTCTCAGTTCAGCTGCTCGCCGCAGTGCCTTGGCTCGGTTTTGCATGTTGCCTGCATGCAAAGGCTAAGTCACCCCTTTCCAATGGTCTTTTCTGTGGGTAATTCGCTGTGGGTACTTTTTTATTGTACTCACAGAGAAAGCTATAAGTCAAATTGAGTAAAGAATAACAGAGCTATCTCGGAGTTCGAGGCGTTTAGATTGTGCTACAATACTAGCGTCACCAGCAACTCTTGCTTGGACCGAAATGGGTATGTCGAAAGGGTGGTCAAGTGGTTGCGAAACAGTCTGTTGTCATTGTATCCCTCGGTTGTAACAAGAACCTCGTCGATTCGGAGGTCATGGCAGGGATCCTATCTGAAAAAGGCTACGAGTTGGTCGCTTCACCTAGTGAGGCAAACATAGGTATTGTCAATACCTGTGGGTTTATCGAGTCCGCCAAGCAGGAGTCAGTTGATGCCATTCTCGATCTTGTCGACTATGCACAGTCTGAGCAGCGACCGTCCGTGTTGATTGTCGCGGGTTGTCTAAGCCAGAGGTACGCTGATGAGCTTCTTGACGAGTTTCCCGAGGTCAACGCGGTGGTCGGGACAGGTGAGTTTTTTCGGATTGATGAGATATTAGACAGAGTGTACTCCGGCGAGAGGGTCAAGGCTGTTGGAACTCCCTCTTATCTTTATGATCACAGAACGCCTCGGCTACTCTCTACGCCCAGACACTATGCTTACCTGAAGATAGCAGATGGGTGCAACAATCGCTGCTCGTACTGCGCCATACCGAGCATCCGCGGGTGTATGAGGAGCCGCAAGCAAGAGTCTGTTGTATTCGAGGCTCGAGCGTTGGCGGACGCAGGATGCAAAGAGCTGATTCTCGTCGCTCAAGACACCACTGCCTATGGTGTTGATCTGTACGGTAGGCCTGCTCTGCTGGACTTGGTGCGGGCTGTGAGCAAGGTAGACGGGATAGAGTGGATACGCTTGTTGTACACTTACCCTACCCGCATCACTGATGACCTCTTGCGGGTCATAGCGGACGAACCGAAGGTCGTACGCTATCTTGATATTCCGATCCAGCATGT
Organism: uncultured Clostridia bacterium; assembly: GCA_900016865.1. Classification (GTDB taxonomy): domain Bacteria; phylum Bacillota; class DTU014; order DTU014; family DTU014; genus DTU014. The sequence continues at coordinate 160,738 of FIZI01000013.1, forward strand.
CAACAAGCGCATACTCGCGTCGATGAACAGGTCCGGAGACCGGGCCAGTCTCTCCAGGATGATTGGTCGTATTCGCGAAGCTGTTCCAGGGGTAACGATTAGGACTTCGCTGATTGTGGGCTATCCGGGCGAGACTGATGACGAGTTCTCAGAACTACTCGAGTTTGTTGCTGAGCAAGAGCTCGATCGCGTAGGTGTTTTCATCTATTCGCAGGAGGAGGGAACTCCCGCCGGACAAATGCCCGACCAAGTTCCTGAGCAAGTGAAAAAGGAACGGTATGCCGAGTTGATGGAGCTACAGAAGTCGATATCTCTCAAGAAGATGAAGCGGCGAATAGGGTCTGTAGAGCGCGTGATCATTGACGGTGTCTCAGAGGAGTCCTCCCTTCTCACCGTAGGCCGATCCGAGGGTGAGGCACCTGAAGTGGACGGGCTCATATACATCGGCAATGCCCATCCTCAGCCGGGGTCGTTCGTAAACGTGAGGCTGACGGATGCATCGGAATATGACCTGGTTGGAGAGGTAGTCGATACTCCGGATACTGCAGACTAGGCCAAGACGCAGTGCGCTGAGCTCGTATCACGAGAGCTGAGGGTTTGGCGTAGATATAGTTGTAGTCGACTGGAAGCTCCCGGTGACACTGGAAAGCCGACTGTCGATGACTTCTTGGGGATGCATAGGTCTGTTCTTCATGCAGGAGGCGGTTTGGTGAGCAGAGAGCGTCTTACTTGGGCGGAGATAGACCTTTCGGCAATCAGGCACAACGTCAGGGTTATTCGTCAACTAGCTCGCAAGAACGTGGAGATCATGGCAGTGGTCAAGGCTGACGCCTATGGCCATGGGAGCGTGCCTGTCGCCAAGGCTGTTGTTGAAGCAGGTGCAGACAGACTGGGAGTCGCCAGCCTAAGCGAAGCAATTGAACTGCGAGAGGCGGGCGTCTACTTTCCAATCCAAATACTTGGATGCTCATTGCCGGAGCAAGCGGTGGAGATAATCCACTACAACCTTGCTCAGACTGTAAGCAATGAAGAAATCGTGTATGCACTGTCAAAGGCAGCGGTCAAGGAAAAGAAGATCGCGCGTATCCACGTCAAGGTGGATATTGGAATGGGTAGGGTTGGAGTGGCTGCAGACAAACTCGGGGAATTTGTCACAAAGATCTCAGCGTATGAGGCAGTACGTGTCGAAGGCATCATGACGCATCTTCCTTGTGCAGATGAGCCTTTTGATGAATTCACTCCTTCACAGATCAAACGATTCGCACAACTCATCTCCGATACAAGGATCAGATCTCTGGGAGCACGTTATCATGCCGCTAACAGCGCAGGCATAGTCAGATACCCGGCGAGTCATTTTGACCTAGTTAGGCCTGGACTGATGATTTACGGGGCCACTACTGTGCCAGACTGCCCTGTACAGAAGCTGCTGAAGCCTGCTCTATCGCTGCGTTCTCAGATTGTTCAGATACGGGAGATGAGAGAAGGCGATCCTGTGAGTTACGGCAGCACACATCGTTTGCCTAAGGACACTTTGGTCGCAGTGGTCCCGATTGGATACGCTGATGGATTCTCACGTGCCCTCTCCAATAAAGCGTGGGTGTTGGTGAATGGCAAGAGAGCGCCTGTGATCGGTCGAGTTTGCATGGATCAGTGCCTGATAGATGTTGGTGAGGTGGACAATGTCCACCTGGGTGACATTGTGACTCTGATAGGCACCGACAACGGTGAGTCGATCCGCGTAGAGGATGTCGCGGCTGCGGCAGGTACTATTCCGCATGAGATCTTGTGCACAATTGGCAAGAGAGTAGAGCGAGTGTACAGGAATTAAGCGCTTATTGGAGACTGAACTAGTGCAATGAGCCCCAGCTTTTGGGCCAATTTCAAGTACTATATTTTCATACCATATTTTGTTTGATTTGTCCTCTTTTTTGTGTTATAATCCATACAAACCGTACTGCATGCAGAAAATTCGGTTGGTTTGGCTATTGCCAAGTATCTTAGGAAGGAGGCTAGGTTCCCCAGGTACAGAACGACGTCGTCTGGCGACTTGGCGGACAAGCTTATGTCTGACGAGAGAAAAGACAAGGATGTCGATGGCGTAGGCGAACCAAGACGTGCTTCGGGTGCACCCTATCGGGTTCACAAACTCACCCGCTCGGAGCGCAGGGTGCTTTCACTGGTTGCTCAAGGATTGCCAAACAAGGAAGTGGCCGACAAGCTGTTTGTCAGCGTCAATACTGTCAAGACACACCTCCAGCACATATTCAAGAAGCTCGGAGTGACAAACCGGAGAGACGCCGCACGAGCCTACAAAGACGTGCTTAGAAGGTATATCTAGCGAGATCAGTCACTGATTAGGTGGGGTTGATCGTCATCAACAGTGACTTCATCGCAGATATTTGTGAGGGAGTCGACCAACTGGTCGCACTGGCCGGCTTCTACGCACGCGGTCAACTCCACCCTATCTGTGAACACTCGATCCTCCACCAACGCGTCGAAGCTCCGCAGCACATGATCTACCTGTCCTAGTCGCGAGTATTGACAGATTGCACGCACCCTTCGAGCCACTACACAGTCTTTGATACCGGCTTCGTCAATCAGCTGCTGCGCAGCCGTAGAGTAGGCTTTGATTAGTCCGGGTATCCCCAGTTTGCGTCCTCCGAAATAGCGCGTCACTACTATCACGCAGTTGCGTAGGTCATTCGCTCTTATCACGGATAGAATCGGCCTCCCGGCTGATCCGGAAGGCTCACCTGCATCGCTGAAGTACTCAATCTCCGGGCCGGGAGCTCCTGTACGATACGCCCAGCAGTTGTGTGTAGCGTCTCTGTATTCCTGCTGTACCGAGGCGATATATGCACGCGCTTCATCAGCGTCCATTACCGTATCGCCGTGGGCAATGAACTCCGACCGTTCAACGGTCATCTTAGTGGAATGAGGCCTGGCCAGCGTCTTGTATGAGTAGCTGCGCTTACTCTGCACACCATTCACCCTATCGTCCTAGATGTACTGTTCTACAACTGATTATACAGGAACAACTCTATTCAGATTGTAATCCATGTTTTCCTGAGGGATCAACCCGACCGATGTAGTCCCAAAAACCATGTCAGGCGACCAGGTACTTGGGGAGGAGGGATTGCATACTGCATGTCAAACTACTACTGAGTCACTCGATTCCAGAGATTTGCCGTTTTGTGACTCAGTGGTTTCCCGCGTCATAATCGGCGGGTAGAGTCGGCGCGGCCAGAGGAGACTGTGATTTATGAAGGCTAGGTTTTATGTGCTTCTCGTCTTAATCCTCATCATCTTGCTGCTAGGCAGCGGTGCTGTGGTGTGGTTGACTGACTGGATCTGGCTCAGGCACTTGGGATACGCAGACATCATGTTGAAGTCGATCGGTTACAAGCTCGCCTGCGGCATCGCGGCTGCAGCGGTTACATTTGTGATTGTCTACCTAAACTTGTCCATTGTTCTAAGGTCTTTTCGACGGCCTAGAATACTGGACATCGGAGCCGATGGCCGGGTGTTGGAAAACAAGTGGGCTACTTGGTTGGCCTTGGTAATCTCGATCGCGTTGGCTGCGGTCTATGGGCTTAGTGCATCCAACAGATGGTTGGATGTTCTTTCCTTCTTCAATCCGGTCTCCTTTGGCGTTGACGAACCTCTGCACGGGATTGACGTGTCCTTTTATGTGTTCCGACTTCCCGCCCTGCGTTTGCTGCACTCCTATGCGCTCTCGCTCTTGATCGTGGTGGGGTTCTTAGCATTCATTGGGTATCTTGCTTCCGGTTCGGTATCTTTTGCATTCCGACAACTGAGGATGGCTCCGAGTGCCTTGGCACATATTGCATTGCTGATAGCCTTGGTGTTCCTGGTCCAGGCCGGAGGATACTGGCTCAACACATATGACCTTGTCTTCTCAACCCGGGGCATGATATACGGAGCAGGTTACACGGACGCTCGCGTAATCCAGCTGGGCTACAAGATCATGGCTGCGGTTACTGTTGTCGCGGCTGCGGCCGTGCTTGTCGATGCGGCTTTCCGGAGGCTGAGGTTCTTAGTCCCCACGATTCTCTGCCTTATAGCAGTGTCGTTGGTCTTCAACGGCCTGATTCCGGGTATTGTTGAGAGGTTTTACGTGAAGCCCAATCAAGCCCAGCTCGAATCGACGTATATTGCGAACCATATTACGATGACAAGAGCCGCATATGGGCTCGATGTCGTTGAGGAAGCGCAGTTTTCCGTCAGCGAGGATCTGACGGTTGAGAGCCTTATAGAGAACTACGATGTCATCTCAAATATCCGCCTTTGGGACTGGCGTCCGCTCTTGGATACGTACACTCAGACCCAGTCCAATAAGGCATATTACCAGTTTGATGAGGTAGACGTTGATCGGTACATGATCGATGGCGAGTACCGTCAGGTGATGCTTTCTGGCCGTGAGATGAACCCGGATGCGGTGCCGGGAGAAGCGAGGAACTGGATCAACCGCCATCTGGTTTATACGCACGGTTACGGAATCGTAATGAGCTATGCTACTGAAATAACAGACGAAGGGTTTCCCGTGTACGTGATCCAGGGCATTCCGCCTGTATCCGAGCCTGGACTCGAGGTTGAACGCCCTCAGATCTACTACGGTGAGAGGACCGATTACTACGCCATTGTCAACAACAACTACGGCGGCGTAGGTGAGTTTGACTACCCGGCCGGTGACCGCAATGCGTATATCAAGTACGATGGCGACGGAGGGATCTCGTTGGCATCGCCGCTGGTCAAGGCCCTTTTCGCGTTGCGATTTCGCAGCACCGACATCCTCTTGGCAGATGCTATAACCAGCGAGAGCCGTATTATGATCTATCGCAACATCGCAGAGAGGGTCACACGTATAGCTCCGTTCCTTCGGTACGACTCGGATCCATACCTTGTGCTAGCGGACGGGAGACTCTTTTGGATAATAGATGCGTATACAGTGACTGACCGCTACCCATACTCGACGCCCTATCGGGGGTGGGGAAACTACGTCCGCAACAGCGTAAAGGTTGTTGTCGACGCATATCACGGCAGTGTGAAGTACTACAGATGGGATGAAGACGACCCGATTGCCGAGTTCTACAGCAAGGCCTTTCCCGGCTTTTTCTCTGACCTAAGTGATCTGTCTTCGGAAATTAAGGCGCACTTCAGATATCCTGAAACCTTGTTTGCGATCCAGGCAAGGATACTAGGGACCTACCATATGACTGATGTATCCATGTTCTACAACAAGGAGGATCAGTGGCAGATTCCAATGGAGCAATATCAGTCAGTGTCTGCTCCCGTGCAGCCCTACTACATGATTACCCGGCTCCCCGGCAGCGACGTGGCTGAGTACGTCTTGATGATCCCGTACTCGCCGGTGGGCAAGAACAACATGACTGCCTTATTTGTCGCCGGGTGTGACGGAGACCGGTATGGGCGCCTAACTCTTTATCGACTGCCAAGGGGAGAGACAGTCAGAGGCCCTCTTCAGATCGAGAATCTGATAGACGGTGATGATCAGATCTCGCGTGATCTTACCTTGTGGAATCAGCAGGGATCTAGAGTTATTAGAGGCAATCTAATGGTCGTACCGGTGGCAAATTCGCTCTTGTATGTTGAGCCGATCTTCCTCGAACCTGAGGGTACGCCTTTCCCTGTGCTCAAGCGCGTTGCAGTATCATACGCAGGCCGCGTCGTGGCAGAGCCTTCACTAAGAGCCAGCCTCGACAGGCTGTTCGGCAGTTTGAAGGCTCCGGCTTCCGGTGAGACACCGATTGCCGATGCTGACGATGAGCAGAGGGTGAGCGAGCCGTCTAGCGATCGAACTAGCGAGCCTTCTGCAGAGGACGCGCTCAGGGTGTTTAACGAAGCCAGAGAAGCCGTGCAGAGCAATGACTGGGCAGCCTATGGACGAAAGCTGGACGAGTTGGAGACGATATTGAACCAACTGGTGAAGGAGTCTGCGTTTGATTGACACTGGATTTCGGCGGTAGTAACAACACCTTAATTGTACAAGGATTGACAGCCTTTGACCTCGAGAACACAGTGACCTGCGGACAGGCCTTCCGGTGGCGACGTGTGGGTGATTCTTACCACTGCGTGGTTCGCGGCCGCCTACTAGTCGCACAGTCTAGCAATGGCATTCTACAGGTGTCCGATTACTCCTTGGAACCAGTCGAAGTGAGTGATCTGGTTGACCTGGTCGTTGACTACTTCTGCCTGCAAGCTGATCACGCCCACACTGAGGCGGTTCTCAGAGAGCTTGACCCTGTAGTTGCTGAAGCCATTGACTTCGCGCCGGGCATTCGCATACTTGCCCAAGAACCGTGGGAGTGCCTGATCAGCTATGTGATTTCTGCAAGGAATTTTATCCCTTCGATTAGATCGACCGTTGCGCGGCTCGCAGAGAGATTTGGTGAGCGCGTCTCGAATGACGAATATGAACAGGTGTACGGGATGCAATGGTACGCTTTTCCAACGGCGGATTCGCTCGCTGATGCATCTGTACGCGATATCGAGGAGTGCGGCGCTGCTTTTCGAGCACGGTATATATCCAAGCTTGCCAACCTCGTGGCTTCCGGCGAAGTAGACCTCACGGAGATCGCTTGGTTGCCCTACAGGAGTGCCAAGGAGAAGCTAATGTCCCTGTACGGCGTGGGACCTAAGATAGCCGAGTGCGTCCTGTTGTCCTCAATGAGGAAATATGAGGCCTTCCCAATAGACGTCTGGATTAGCCGCGTCCTGCGCTTCGTTTATCTGCGAGATCCTAAGGCAAGCCTTAAGCAGATGGAGGCGTTTGCAAAGAGCAAGTTCGGAGATCTCGCTGGTTTTGCTGAACAGTACTTGTTCCACTGGGCGAGGACGCTGAAAGGCGATTACCTGAGAAGGCTTGATCAGGCCACGAAATAAGTGATTCCGGCGGCGCAGTCAATGCACGCCGGGTGTCTTTTCGGGGTGGAGGTGGGTTCGGTTCATTGTGCGGACATGAGTCTTTCAAGAAGTCAAAGCTGTTAGCCGTTGTCAACCCAGTGTCCGGGAGAGGCAGAGCGAAAGCAGCATGGCCGCTCTTGGAGAAAGCGTTGATCGAGCTCGGCATTGAGTATTCCGTGGAATGGACACAGCACCCGGGGCATGCTACTGACTTGGCAAGTCACGCACATACCAGGGGTTTTTCTAGAGTTCTCTCGATCGGGGGTGATGGCACCCTGAGAGAGGTCATTCAGGGTCTGCTGGGGACGGACATAGAGGTCGGCCTAATACCCGCAGGCTCTGGCAACGATTTCTGTCGTACGCTTGGGGTTCCTCGGGATCCGTTGCGCGCCCTGGATGTGGCATTGGGTGGAGATGTCAGACAAGTCAATGTAGGTGAGATAGACGGGACTGCATTCATCAACGTCGCAGGGTGTGGAATCGACGCTGACATCGCAATGCTGGCAGCTACCAAGCTCCGTTTCTTGGGCGGCAGATTGTTGTATTTCGCCTCGGCACTTGTCCAATTGGCAGTGCACAAACCAAAGAGGTACAAGTTGACTATAGACGGCGAGACGATCTCAGTAAATGCGTATCTGATAGCTGCAGCTAATGGACGCTACTACGGTGGCGGAATGATGATAGCTCCAAACGCAGATCCTTGCGATGGGTTGTTCGACGTCTGTGTTGTTAGGCACATGCCCAAAGCCGAGTTCGTCGTCAATCTCCCAAGAGTATATGCGGGAAACCATCTTGGCCACCCGCGAGTAGAGATGTGGAGAGGGCGCAGTGTTGTCGTTGAGACGGATTCACCGGCTCGATGCCAGGCTGACGGTGAGGTCGTGGCGACAACGCCTGTGAGGTTTCAAATATCGCAGCATCTCGTTTCGGTTGTTTGTCCGCCGGGAGCGAGTAAGATTTCGCGCGGACGTTGAAGGATCGGCCTGCACCAGGACGATTGGACAACATACCTTGAGTTAAACAGCCGTATTGGCGTTAACTGCGCGTTGACGAAATCTGCAACTTTGGCTATAGTAATTCATGCATCCTGCAGCCGCGGGGACTGCAGGGCAGGGGGCGAATAGCTCAGCTGGGAGAGCACCTGCCTTACAAGCAGGGGGTCACAGGTTCAAGTCCTGTTTCGCCCACCAACGTGGTCTTGACAGTTTACCACCAGATGCGCTAATATAGTAGACGAAGTCAATGATGCGGAGGCGTGGTGTAGTGGTTAACATGCCTGCCTGTCACGCAGGAGATCGCGGGTTCGACTCCCGTCGCTTCCGCCACTTTTCTTCGCCGCGGTAGCTCAGTTGGTAGAGCAGCGGACTGAAAATCCGCGTGTCGGCAGTTCGATTCTGCCCTGCGGCACCACTTGGTGCGGACGTGGCTCAGCGGTAGAGCATCGCCTTGCCAAGGCGAGGGTCGCGGGTTCAAATCCCGTCGTCCGCTCCATTTCTATCTTATGCGAGTGCACACTTGAGGCCGGTGCTGATGAGAGGGCGACATAGCCAAGTGGTAAGGCAGCGGTCTGCAAAACCGCTATTCCCCGGTTCGAATCCGGGTGTCGCCTCCAGGTGTTACAGAAATGGGGCGCTAGCTCAGTTGGCTAGAGTGCTACGTTGACATCGTAGAGGTCACTGGTTCGATTCCAGTGCGCCCCACCATTCATGTCGGATGCTAGAGCACCCGGCTTTTTTTATCCTCAAGAGCCCCACATGTACTTCTTGCATCTCCATTGCATGGACCCCGGTGAGAGGGTTTTCAATGCCCTTTATGGAGGAGAATGCTGGCACTGTGTCGAACAATGCCAATAAGTCGCAGGATTTTGTTTTCCGGTTCCATTGGATGGCGTATTCGGACAAGTACCCTGCTTATCAACGGCTACCCCTTGCCGTAGATCTTCTCGGTTATCCAATCCAACGTCTTGCGGGCTCCTTTGGCGTTGAGGTGTTTGACGTTGAAGAGTTGGACGAGTTGGGGAGAGGGTTGGTTGGCAGAGGCAAAGATTGGAGGTGCCCAGTCCATGCGAGGTAGGCGATTGAGTCGGACGTGTTCTCGATTGTCTGCATTCATTTTGGCTCTTCTCTTGATGGTCAGTTCGCAGGTGGCATATGTCTCAGAGCCCGACGCATTCAGCGAAGTGATGCCTTACGATGTCCTGTGCGGGCCGGAGCCTCCTCAGTTTGCACAGGTTTCATCCGAGTTGCAGGTCGGGTCATCGGATACTGCTTTAGACCGGGCCTACGAACTGATACTGGCAGGTCGCCTTGTCGA
>FIZI01000014.1 GCA_900016865.1 uncultured Clostridia bacterium
TACGAGTCAAGCTCTCCCTGGATGATTATCCTGCTCAGAGAGCTGCAGTTCCCAAACAATATGTGGGCAACCCCAAACGAGGCAGACACGAGTGCCCACAAAAACATAACATCCTCAAAGCTATACCCGGCAATCAGAGGTATCCTCGCGTATACTACCTTCCAGAAGAAGATGAAGGACGCGTTGTTCAACACCATACCGAATACCTGCACGAGGAAGCTCGTTCTGTATTCCATGACCGCAGACAGATTGTACTGGAAATAGGCCGCGATCAATTTGAGGTGCCTTTTGATTTCATCAACCGCCGTGAACATTGAGTGCCTTCACCCCCTTCTTGCAAATCAGGCCTGCGAGCAATGCAAAGACAGCTATGTACGAGCACTGCACAACAACGGTCTGAGCGAACCTCTCCCAGCTAAACGCAACTGCCAGCCTCGCCAAACCTCTATCACATCATTGCAGCCGGGCGTTACTACCGCCTCGCGTTGTCGCAGCCTCATCTCGTTGCGGCCCGATCTTATTGCTGCCCCGTGCGACTCACCAATGCCGATTTGCACTACATTTGGTGCCTACATATAAAGACGTAAGTTCGTTAAGTCAATGCCAAGCAGATCGGGGCGAAAGCGATGAGAGGCTACGATATTTCCACTTGCCTGGAACAAGTTTGCACTAGGATTCGTCAAAAAAACAAGCCCGAAGAAAGAGCTCCTACACCGAGACTCCTTCCCCAGGCTTTTCTCCCGAGGGTGTAGCGGAATAGTAGTCCATGTCCGCCTTGCACCGCTTGGACCAAACCCGGCAACATGCCTGCAAGAGGCTGTGCCAGTGGAACCCTAGGTGCACTCTCGTATTGTATACAGTATACTTTTTAGTTATCTTACCAGACAAGAACGGGGATGTCAACCCTAATGTCCTGGTGGTGCTATTGGTCTATGATTCGGTACCTGTGGGATCGCTTATGGTGGATCCAGCCACGTCAACACACTGTCTAGTAACTCGCGAGTTTTTCACACATCACCAAGCGCTTGTACTCCTCGACAAGCTTCACAGACACGACACCGGTCTGGAAGTACTGGGTATTGGCCATGCCGCACGCCATTCCGAGGACGATAGCCTCCTGTTCACCGACACCACGACTCAACGCGACAGCAACACCAGCGACAAACGAGTCACCTGATCCGACTGTATTCACCACTTCAACTGGAGGGGCAAAGAAATGATACACACCGTCAGAGAGCGCTGCCAGGCACCCGTCCTTGCCTAAGGTCAAGACTGGCAAGTGCACTCCCTGCTGCTTGATACGCATCAAGACACTAGCACAGTCTTGCAGGCTGCGCAGATTCTCTCCTGCAATCTGCCATAACTCGTCTTGGTTAGGTTTTATCATAAACGGGGCTTCACGGAGCGCTGCTTTGAGATATTCGCCGCTAGTGTCTAGGATAAACGCCTTGCCCTTTCTCTTGGCCAACCTTACAAGTTGACCATAAAAATCCACAGGCAATCCTCTCGGAAGACTCCCAGATGCGACCACTACTTGGCAATCATCAAGTAACCGATCATAGCTCTCGACAAAAGCGCTACCCTGATACTCGCTGACCTCGGGCCCAGGCTCCAAGATCTCTGTGGAAGTGCGTGTCTTCTCGTCTACGACATTTATGCAAATGCGGGTCTCGCCAGGAATGCGCACAAACCGTTCTACGACTCCCAGGTTTGCCACATCAGAAGCGATGATACTCCCTATGCTGCCCCCCAGCAATCCAGTAGCAGTGACAGGAGCTCCTAAGATCGACGCTACGCGTGTCACATTTATGCCTTTGCCTCCCGCAGTAGCAGTCATGGCCTTAGGCCTAAATACCTTACCCACTTGGTAGTCGTCAACCAAGTAGACCTTGTCGAGACTGGGGTTCATAGTCACAGTCAGTATCATAGGTCTTTCACTCGCCCCTCTAAGCCCGCCACATGCCACACGCATCTCATGCACATCGCATGTCGGCTTACAGATTAGCAGCCAGCCCGCTGCAGCCACACAGCCGGATCTTCCTCTTGACCACCTGCTTGACTGCTTCCTTCGCTTCGCCCATGTATCGCCTTGGGTCGTTCTCACTTGGATCGCTCTGTAGTATGTTCTTGATAGTCTCCGCCATAGGTATCTTTAGCTCGGTGGCTATGTTTACTTTGCTGATTCCACGTCTGATAGCTTCCTTGATACTCTCATCAGGAACTCCAGATGCTCCGTGCAAGACCAGAGGGACATCGACCTCTGCCCTTATTGCCGACAGCCGCTCAAAGTCCATCTTCGGCTCACCCTTGTACACTCCGTGAGCAGTTCCGATAGCCACTGCGAGAGTGTCCACACGTGTCGCCTCAACAAACCTCTTGGCTTCCTCAGGCACTGTATAAGCTGTCTCGCGCTCATCGACAATTACGTCGTCTTCTGTTCCTCCAACTGTGCCGAGTTCAGCCTCTACAGCTACACCGACGCTATGTGCGACCTCAACGACTTTTTTGACGATCTCGACGTTCTGTTCGTAGGGAAGCTTGGAGCCGTCAATCATGACTGAGGTATAGCCATGTCTAATACACTTGACTATGGTCTCAAACGACGAGCAATGGTCCAAGTGCAGTGCAACAGGGATGTCCCACAAATCGGATGCAACTCTGACGCAGGCAGCCAGATACTCGATACCGGCATGTTCCAGAGTCCCCGGTGTTGTCTGCACAATTACAGGAGATCTCTCCTCTGCGGCACCCTCGACTACGGCTTGAATCGTCTCCATATTGTGAACGTTAAATGCGGCGATAGCAACTCTCTTCTCGCGGGCCTTCTGGACAAAACTAAGCGGGTTCACCAGTGACATGCCTTGTCACACCTCTATCAAGATCTTGCCGCGCACCTTCCCTGGCACAGCAAGATCTTCGAATGCCTTGGCTACTTCAGACAACGGGATTACTCGATCGATCAATTCGCGGATTCTTATCAAGCCTTTGTTGAAATAATGCTCAGCCAACTCCCACTCTTCGCCCGGGAATGGTGCAGAGTACGACATCCATGAACCCCTGATCGTAAGCTCTTTGCGATTTATGTGCTCGAATTCTCTAGGTGTCAGCGTAATATCTGTAGATGGAGTACCGATAAACATGACATTACCCTTGTTTGCCGCAAGCTCCAAGCTCAGCTTTTCAGTGAACTCCACACCTGCAGTCTCAACGACCATTGGCAAGCCTCTGCCCTTAGTGGCGTCCCAGACAGCATCCCTGAAGTCCGGATCCCTCGCATTTAGACAAAGATCTGCACCATAGTCTCGGGCTACCTCCAGTCTCTTCTCGTCGACATCAAACGCGAAGATACGCTTGGCGCCTAGAAGCTTTGCACATTGCAAAGTAAGCAGGCCTATAGTCCCCGCTCCCAGAATTCCGACATCCGTTCCTCCTCTGAACTGCATCACCGACAGTCCGTGAAGTCCTACTGTCAGAGGTTCAAAAAAGGCTCCTTGCTCATAGGAAACATCGTCAGACAGCCGGATCGCATTGCGTGCGGGTATCTTTACGTACTCCGCAAAACTGCCGAAGATCCGAGATCCTACAAACGTGTAACTGCGGCATTGGGCATAATCGCCACGCAGGCAATCTGTGCATTCATGACACGGTATCAAAGGTGCTCCAGCGATTCGATCGCCTACTCTCACTGTTGTGACGTTTGCCCCTACTTCCACGACTTCTCCAGAGAACTCATGCCCCAGGACGATAGGGTAGTAACGGGCAGCAGTTCCGAGCACTCTCGGAATATCTGATCCACAGATCCCTGTGGCTTTGACCCGAACCAGTATCTCGTCTTCTGCAATCCTTGGTGTCTCTATGTCTTCATATCGGATGTCTCCCTGTCCATGCAGAACCGCTGCCTTCAACAGTAATCCCTCCTAGTCCTCAATGAGTCCAGTTGTCTGAAATGATCCTTTAGTCTGTCATAAAGGTCGAGGTAAAGTCGGTAGTAGCCGCGGTACATTTGATGGGCGAGCTCATCTGGTTCGTGAACCCGCTGTATCCTGACAGTGTTGTCTACCGCAGACTGGAAGTCTCTGTAGACTCCTATCCCTACACCTGCTATCAATGCTGCGCCTAGTGTAGTAGCATGGTCTGAAGCGGGCACGTGAATCGGTTTGTTTGTGATGTCAGACTTGATTTGCGTCCACACTCGGCTGTTAGCACTGCCTCCCACACTGAGGAGCACTCCAACCTCGGCTTTGACTTCCTCGGCAGTCTTGAGGTTGTGAAGCAGTGAGTACCCTACGCCTTCCATGATTGCCCTTATAATGTGTGCTCTGGTCTTGTCGTATGAAAGCCCAAACAGCACCCCTCGTGCAGTGCTGTCCCAGATCGGAGACCTCTCTCCTGCCATGTATGGCAAAAACACTAATCCCTCACTGCCCGGCCCGATCTGGCCAGCCTCCTCACTCATTACTTCAAAAGAGCTGATCCCTCGCTCTAGGCCAATCTGGCGTTCGCACGCACCTAGCTGCTCGTCAAACCAGCGCAGTGTGCCTCCGCCTCCAACAGTTCCTCCTTGCAAGAGCCAGAGACCAGGCACGACATGGCATCCGAGGATCAGCTTCGGGTGAATCAGTGGTTTGTCTACCACGATGCTCATTCCTCCGGACGACCCGCCCTGTTCCTGAGTCTGTCCAGCCCTAACCGCACCGGCTCCGAGAGTGCAGCAAGCAGCATCCAAGCCACCGGCTACGACCGGCACACCCTTGGGCAAGCCGCACTCTCTCGATGCCTTCGAAGTCACTGTTCCAACGACTTCGTGACAGTGAGTGAGAGGGGGGATTAAGTCGAGTGAAATGCCAAGCCGATCGGCTGCAGACTCGTCATAGTGGCAGTTTGCAATGTCAAAGAAGTGGAATCCATATGCCTGTGAGTGGTCTTGTGAAAAGACGCCGGTCAACTTGTATACTACGTATGAATTGCTCTGCAAAAACATGTGGGTATCTGCGTAGATGTCCGGTTCGTGCTGCTTAAGCCAGAGCATCTTCGGCACTACATATGCGGGGTCTACCGGATTGCCACTGAGAGATATGAGTCTGTCTTCTCCAACTTGTTTCTTCATCCACTGAGCCTGCTCTTCTGCCCTGCGGTCCAGCCAAATCATAGCCGGACGAAGAGGCCGGCCTTTGCGATCAACAGGCAAACAGGTCCAGCTCAGTCCATCGACGCCTACAGCCGCGACCTCATTGGGGTCCAGCCGTTCGCTCTCGATCAGTGCCCGGATGCCGCCGCAGATACTGCTCCACCATAGATCTGCGTCGATTTCCGCCCATGTGGTGTCTGGATGTGAGACGTCGTATGAGCGAGTGTACGTGCATACCGCGTTTCCGTCGAAGTCAAACGCAGCGATTTTGCACCCTGACGTGCCGATGTCTATGCCGAGCAACAGTCTCTTTGACACAGACTCACCCCGATTTATGCTCTGCTATGGATGAACCTTGGATAAACCGAGTCTTCAAACGTATGAGCGAAGGGAAACTCGTCGTATCACCGCTCATTCTTGCATAGAGCAGCTCAGCAGCTTTTCGTCCGATCTCGTCTCTGGGCTGAGCCACTACTGCCAGCGGTGGTTTCACTACACTAGAAAGGTCCAAGTGATCGAAGCCGATCACCGACAGCTCCTCCGGGATTCTTATCCCCAGCTCGTTGAGGCAACCGATAGCACCTATAGTCATCTCATAATTTGACACAAAGACAGCAGTAGGCCGCGGGTCTCGTTGCATCAATTCCTTTACTAAGCCATAAGCAGTATCAGACGTATAATCTCCAACTAGAACTAGGTCCTCGTCTATAGCTAGGCCGTAGTCGGACATCACCCGTCTGTATCCCTTTAGCCTTTCTCTCGCAGTGTATATGTGCTGAGGGCCCGCAATCATCGCTATGCGCCTGTGGCCTTTGATGATCAGCTGCTCTACTGCATGATAGGCTGCATTGGTGTTGTCGACCACTACTGCGTCAAAGCGAACGTCATCAACCACCCGGTCTATCAGGACGACTGGGATGTCATCCCCGACTATTTCTGCGATGTGACTGCCACTTGAGCCTACGGGTATCACAATGACCCCGTCGACACGTTTGTCTCTGACAAACCGCAGTTTCTCCTCTTCTCTAGCCAACTCGCCTCTCGAACCGCAGACCATGATGCTGTAACCGTACTGATCAAGGCAACGTTCGATACTCTCGATAATGCTCATACTAAAGATGTTCGCGAGAGTAGGCACCAAGACAGCTACAGTCATCGAGCGATTAGTCCTCAGAGTTTGCGCAATAGGATTTACCCTGAAACCGAGCTGCTTGATTGCTTGCTCGATCTTCTCCCTGTTCTCATCCAGCACATTGTGTCCATTGAGGTAACGGGATACTGTTGCAACAGACACGCCTGCAACACGTGCTACATCCTTAGTTGTTACAGACACTCGGTGATTCCCACTCCAATCATCGATACGGTCTGCTCGCCAAATCGATTTCACCATGATTCTAGCATATTGACGCCAAGAGTGTAAACAAAAAGATGTCGCAGGCGCATTCATGTGTAGCCATCAATCGTATAACCGCAGTAATACTGCTAGTTTATTGCACTCTTCGTGAATTCGTTTTCAGCATACATTGCATAAGCCCGTTAATACGTTTATACAGAAAGCATTGACAGTCTGTGAAATTCAAGGCTAGAATCTAGCTAGACGATCCCGGACTTCGTCGGATCAGGGGGTGCGCACATATGAGTAGGTTCTCAAGCTCGTTTACCATCGCAGACGACGGCGTTGACCCGAAACAGGTTCCAAGGAGGAAGCTCTATACAGGAGCAGAGATCCCGGCCATCGGGTTGGGGACATTTGGATCGGACAAGTACACAGGTGAAGAAATAGCTGCAGCCGTCGTGGGTGCGGCGTCAGTCGGATACAGGCATTTCGACTGTGCAGCCGTTTATGGAAATGAGCACCTCATCGGTGAGTCTCTAGAGATTATCATGAAGGGCGGCATCAAGCGGGAGGATCTGTGGATTACATCCAAACTGTGGAACGACAAGCACGGAGAGAAAGATGTCATCCCTGCCTGCAAGAAGTCTTTGAAGGACCTAAGACTTGACTACCTCGACCTCTATCTCGTACACTGGCCGTTTCCAAACCATCACCCTCCGGGAGCTCCGCCTGGCTATCGAGATCCAAACTCGAGGCCATACATCCACGAGGAGTACATGACTACTTGGCAACAGATGGAGAGGCTCGTCGAGATGGGGTTGGTGCGGCACATCGGCACATCCAATATGACCATACCAAAGCTCAAGCTGGTTCTGAGAGATGCTAAGATAAAGCCTGCGTGCAATCAGATGGAGTTGCACCCGCATTTCCAGCAGCCTGAGCTATTTCGATTCTGCATAGACAATGATATCGTGCCGGTCGGATTCTGCCCGATTGGCTCTCCATCTCGCCCAGAACGCGATAGGACACCCGAAGACACTGCTGCCATAGAAGATCCCGTCATCGTGAGAATCGCTGAAAGACTGGGAGTTCACCCTGCAGTAGTCTGTGTCAAATGGGCAGTACAGCGAGGTCAAGTGCCCATCCCGTTCTCTGTCCGCCGTGCCCAGTACTTGAGCAACATCAGATGCACAATCACAGAGCCGCTCACTGAGCAAGATATGAAAGATATCGAAGGCATAGACAGGAACTGCCGCCTCATCAAAGGGCAGGTTTTCCTCTGGGAAGGAGCTAAGTCGTGGGAGGATCTGTGGGATCCTGACGGAGTGATCGCATCCTAAGCTTGCCTCAGTGCACAACAGTGGCGTCCCCCAGGGGTATAGGGCGCCACTGTTGTACGTCAATCCTCTTTCACCTGCGTCGATTTACTGCAGCTCTTGTTGTGGACAGTTAACCATATGGCCGTACCAGAAAACAGGTCCGAAAGAAAGAGCTTGCAAGCAAGACTCCTTCCCCAGGCTTCCTCAAGGGTGTAGCGACTAGACAAACAGACAAGGCAAAGGAGACGTCGACCCAGTCCTAAATCTCAGCTGACCTCGTTACTGCACCCTCAAGGTTGCGCAAAAGACACCGCCAATCGAAAGCGCTGTTGGAGCCACATCGTGATTGAACGGCGACAATCTAAGGGCGTAAAACAGATTCACGACTAGCGGCAGTGTCAACCCGATGACTAGAGACGCTGTCTGCCAACGATATTGACGAGGTGAGCGGAGGACCGCCACTAGGTGGATTAGCACGGATATGATCATCGTCGGGTAGGCATATGCGGCATATATCCAAACCCAAGGCCCGTGTGTCTTGCCGACGACCGGAAACGAGCCGCTCGTATCGAGATAGATGTTCTGGCGCATCAAACCGTGCCACTCGTTGGTCCAAGCGAAGATCACTGTCAAAATCGGGATTACTAGAAGGGGAATGAGACGGCGAGGGGTCATCCAACGACCCCTGCCTGTGTACTCGAGTGTCAACATCAGCCATGTGAGCGGTATGATGTTGTAGCAAATGTACTGAACGTTTGCCCAGAAGAGCTTGGTGCCAAGATCCAACCCCATCATCTCAAGAGCATTGGAGATGGACCAGACAACCGAGCATATCATAAGTACAAGAAACGGCTTGGCACCGGCCATCTGTCGTCGAGGCCAGACCAGGACGCACAAACTGAGAGAAACCAGGGCAGAACCAAATAGGACCCACGCGTAAGGAATCAGCTGATAAGCCACTGCGTAGCCACCTACCCGTATTGGTGGATATACGGTGCTGCTCTCAACTCCGCTGCGGTACTTCTCTCAACTCCGCTCGCGTCTCTAGGTCTTGCACACTGAGTGTAATCAACTGTATCCACCTATTGGCACTTGCTGTAGAATATACCACCTCGTACAGGCAGTCATATGACGACAGTTAATCAGCCGAGCCTGAAGACTACTCGCGCTTGCCGTGTGGGTGCACGGGCTTGCCTCTCTCATACAGGCCGTACACATCCACACCCCTAACCACGAAAGCGATACCGGCCGCGGGTTCAGTGAGTCGCCCCGCCTCTATCACCGTCTCCAGTATCCTGTCAGTATCCTCATCTTTGGTAACAATCATTAGTACCTCTTTTGCGGTCTCGATCGTCAGGCCAAAAAACGTCTTCGCCTCGTGAGCACCAGTTCCTCTCGCGAAGAAGATGGTCCCTCCTGGAGCACCAGCCTTCTTTGCAGCTTCCATTACCGAATCAGCTTTGCCGCGTGGAAGCACAGCAAATATCGTGTTATAAGTCATGAGTAGCACCTCACCTGTATCCTATAATCGTTCCGACGAGAAGGACTGATATGATCGGACAAACCACCGCTAGAGTGACTAGGCCAAAGCCGTCCTGCAGCGGGTCTCTGCCGCCCAGTGCGTTCGCCATCCCGACACCAATTGCGATTGTGATCGGGACAGTAACAGGGCCTGTAGTGACTCCTCCAGAATCAAATGCAGGGCCGACAATAGACTTGGGTGCTACCAATGCTAGCAAGATCGCTATTGCGTACAACGGACCAACCATGGCGATCAGAGGTATCCTGAATATTATCTTGAGAAGTCCGAGCAGAATAGCAAGTCCAACACCAATTGCCACTGAGTGGATCACTACGTTCTTGGTTACGAGCCCGGCGCTATACTCCTCCACCTGCAGTCCCAAAGAATGCAACGCAGGCTCTGCTAGAGTAACCCCGTAGCCCATTATAAAGCCTACGGTGAGAACCACCCACATCTTGCCAGCTCTCGGCAAGTTCTGACCGGCTTCCTCACCAAGTGGCAACAAGCCTAGCTTGAGTCCTTGACTGAACAACGTAAGCCCCACAATCGAACACACAATCCCTATAAATATCTGCCTGGGGTTGGCAAGCGGTACACGAAGGATTACTAACTGAACGAAAAGGAGAAATCCTACTATGGGCAATACTCCGATCAAGGTGTCAACAACTGTTGTCCACAAATCCTGCACGTGGGCACTCCCTCCAATTCGCTTTACCACCGAAGCCAGCTTGGCCCGCGCAGAACCCGAAGGTCGAGCCAATGGCGTCACCTCTCCATTCTATGCCAAATTAGCAATGCTGTCCGCGAGCAATTAGCCCGCGGTATCTGTCACACAATTGGCAAACTGGCCTTCGTCAACCAGTGCCATTAGTATGCCATAAACAAGCCCTGCTTGCGTGTTCTGCTCACGGCTATGACCCTAGCGACAGCACCGTGACCTGAGGCAAAGCAGCAGGAGACACTGTTCAAGCAGTCACTCAACCGGCAATTCGTCCAAGATGGCCTGAAGATAGTCTCTTCCTGCCTTGATGTCAACATACTGTTGCGGCCCGCTGATCTCCCTCTCTATAGTAAGCGAACCTTGGAAACCCAGCTGTGCAAGCTTGAGTATAAGTGACCGGAAATCAACTCTCCCGTGTCCTATAGGGTACTCACGTCCCAGGGCATTTGGATCGGTTGGATAGTCCCCGTCCTTGGCGTGCACGCCCTTCACGAACGTGCCGAACACATCCAACGCGTCCACAGGGTTGGCCTTTCCATACATCAACAAGTTTGCAGGGTCAAGGTTTATTCCCAGATTGTCCAGGCCGGTGTCCTTTATCAGGCGCTTGAGAGTGATAGGCGTCTCCTGCCCAGTCTCAAACCAGAACTCGAGGCCCATGTCTCTACAGTATGAGCCGATCTCTCTGACTGCTTCGACGACCTCTGTATAGAGCGGATCAGACATGTTCTCAGGTATAAAACCAACGTGCGTCGTAATGCTGCGAACTCCAATCGTTGCAGCAAACCGCGCTCCGGCCTTTAGGGCCTCGAGTCTAGCCGCTCGGTATTCACGCGGGACTACACCTAGGGTTCGGGGTCCGTCAACGAAGTCCCAGACTGCAGGGCCGGGCCACCCAGCCCACAGTGTAGTCACATCCACTGCTGAGCGCTTCATATCGTTGCGTACCTTCTCAGCGTTTGCGTCGGTATACAGATTCATGTCCCAGCACCCAAGCTGGCAGTTGTCCACGCCGAGGTCTCGGACCGCCTGAAAGCCGTTCTCCAAGACATGAGGCATGAGTACAAAAACGCCAATGCGCACCTACAACACCCCCAATCTAAGACCGAGGCCTCTGCCCGCACCAGCCGCTACTGTCAATCCCTAGAGCCTCTCGTCCTAGCTGACCACTAGGAAGGCCTGACACTGGCGCGCCAACGCCCCTCCTGAACCTCGAGCCGGATATCAACCATCACACTGCGATACTCCGACAAGCTCATCCAATACGACTGTCACGTCTCTATGTAGCTGCAGCAGAGAAGCCGGGACGTCTGTCGTAACCTTGCCGCTCAGCATCGCCTCAACAGCCTGTCGCTTGCTGGGGCCTGATGCAATGACGATTATGCGCTTTGCGGACATGATCGAGCCTATGCCCATTGTCAGAGCCCTCTTGGGCATTGCCTCGATCGAACCAAAAGGGCCGTGATTGGCTTCGAGAGTCGATTGCGTGAGCGTCACTACATGAGTCCTAAGACAAAGCTCGCGGCCAGGCTCGTTGAACCCTATGTGGCCGTTTCGTCCTATTCCGAGCAAGGCGAGGTCTATTCCTCCAGACTCACGGATCTCGGCTTCATAGCGTTCGCATTCGGCCTCAGGATCGGCTGCCTGCCCATTGGGAATATTCGCAGACTCGGGCGGCAGGTCCACGTGGTCAAAGAGGTTATGCTTCATAAAACTCCTGTAGCTATTTGGATCGTCTGGATCGATAGGATAATACTCGTCGAGGTTGAAGACCACACACTGGGCAAAACTCACATCGCCCTCTTTGTACATCCTAGTCAGCTCTCTATAGACTCCTACTGGGGTGTTGCCTGTAGGCAAACACAAAACCGTCCGCGGGTTTGAACGGATGCACTCGGCAATCTCGTTTGCCACGTACCTGGACAGCTCATCGTAATCTTTCTTCACTATCAGCTTCACAGCACCATCACTCCCAATCTCAAGTAGTACCTTAACAAGGCATCAAAACACGCACTCAGAGATTCTGTATGCGCGCTGCAGTTCCTCTGTGCATCAGGCCTGGCGGGCAGCGTATTCAGCACTGCCGAATCCCTTGGAGGTATCGCACTTACTCCGCCTCTGCTGCAGGAGTTTGAGCAGTCAGGGCATTCTCTATGGCTTTGAGGATCGCCTTGCTACTCGCCGTCGCACCGGTCACTGCATCAACTGATAAACTCTGCTTTTCTAGCACTTCATCAACGACGGTTTCACCGAGTCTGCCTCGCCCGGTGGTATGAGTCAATATATCCACTGCCACTATACGCCCGCCTTTGACCTCAACGTTTACCTCGGCAGCGACTATCTTGAAGTCATGGCTCCCCGTATATGTCCCATCTGGGATCTGACTGATATCAACATCATTGATGACAAGACTGGCTACAGTTGCGTCGATTTCACGGACGAAGTTTTTGACAGAACGAATGACGGCTCCAGTCATAATCACACTTACGATTCCAACAGCTATCAGGATCTTCAGCCAATCCTGAGAAGGTTTCTTCACGAATCCAACCCCCAGCTCAAATACCTGCACTTTTCTCGGCCCCTGCAGGATCAGGAAAACTTGACCACTTGCGGCAAGCGCCTATTTAGCAATAAAACTATCAAGTACATCTTACCACACTTGGCTGTTCGATGGAATCAGTCTTTAAACTTCCATCGGTAGGCTGCCTAGGTGTGGATTTGATACGGGCAAGTGGAAACATCGGGGCTGCTCGGGTTGACGTTTCCACTCGCTGCCTGTATAATCGACTTGACGATTGTGAATCGTTGCACAATCTCCTGCCCTAAACGGCAGAGGCCCTTGAGCTCGGAGCGACTGTGAGCGAGCACCGCAAGGACTACGCTGTTAGGAAGGGACATACCTAATCGTCACCTGGGACGAAGGGATGGGTAGAGGTCCTGACGTCGAGGGGAAGCAGAAGTTAGTAGTTGTCGTACTGCCTGTACTACTTAGCTGATGTACTACCTGGCTGACGACGAGTCATGCTTTTCGAACGAACAACTCCATCCTCGAGTCCGAGGGTGGAGTTTTTTTGTGGGGTGAGTGCTGTGGATAAGCGTGTTGGAGTAGTTGGCATAGTGATTGAGGATAGGCATGCGGCAGCTCCGAAGGTCAATCAGATACTCAGCGAATTCGGAGGCATCATCGCCGGCCGCATGGGCCTGCCGTACAAAGAAAGAGGCGTATCGATAATCGCTTTGATCGTCGATGGTTCAACAGATGAAATAGGAGCGATGACCGGCAAGCTCGGCAACATCGAGGGCGTCAGCGTTCGGACCGCCCTGAGCAAGTCATGATCCTGGATCGGGCCGAGATCATAGGCCTGTTGACGACCACAGACGAGAGCGAGATCAGGGTGTTGAGGACGAGGGCGGAGACCACGTGCCTCAAGGTGTTCGGCAGCGACGTACACCTCCGCGGGATAATTGAGTTCTCGAACTACTGTCGGCAAGACTGCCTGTACTGCGGTTTGAGGCGCTCAAATATCGGCCAGCCCAGATACCGCATGGGCCTCTCGGAGATAGTCGATGCAGCCGAAAAAGCGGCTTCGCTCGGCTTCAAGACCATAGTGCTGCAATCGGGAGAGGACCTGTACTACTCAGTCAGCGACATCGCACGCCTCATCGAGACGATCAAGTCGCGCCTAGATGTGGCAGTGACTCTATCACTCGGACAGCGCGATAAGGCTGCGTATAGATCCTGGGCGGCTGCTGGTGCGGATCGCTATCTGTTGCGTCATGAGACCTCCAACCCGGTCCTCTACGCGTACTTGCACCCGGGCCACTCATTGGACGAACGGATCGATCACTTGCACATGCTCAGAGAAGCCGGGTTTCAGATCGGAGCAGGCAACATGGTCGGTCTCCCGGGACAGACGGTCGATGACATTGCAGGCGACCTGCTCTTGATGAAACAGCTCGAGGTTGACATGGCAGGCATTGGCCCCTTTGTTCCAAATCCTTGTACTCCTTTGGCTAACTCCAACGGCGGAACGCTTGACTTGGTGCTCAGAGAAATGGCTATTCTCCGAGTGCTGATGCCCGACGTTATGATTCCGGCAACAACGGCCTTGGACACGCTTGATTTGCATGGGCGTGAACTGGCTCTTCGCTGGGGAGCAAACGTGATGATGCCCAACGTGACACCGACCAAGTATCGACGGATGTACACGCTTTATCCCGGAAAGACGAGTGTAGACGAGGACCCAAAGCAATCCGCAGACTGCATGAGGTTACGAGTTCGATCCTGCGGCCGCAGTATTGCAACCGGGTACGGGCACTCACCGAGATACCTCAGAAACAAGCAGCTACCCGGCGCTCAGACATGGGAGGCAAAGCAATGAACAAACTGGATATGGGATTTATCGACAAAGCAACTCTTGAGCAGATGCTCGAGGATAGTCAGCGGCTAAGCTCTGGCCAGATCGAATCTATACTCAACAAAGCACGCCAGGCACGCGGGCTTGAGCCCGAAGAAGCGGCTGCGCTGATCCAGGTTTCCGACCCGGGACTGGTGTCTCAGATCTTGGACGCTGCAGCAGCTGTCAAGCAGGAGATATACGGCAAGCGGGTGGTCCTGTTTGCCCCTCTGTATATCAGCAACTACTGCGTCAACAACTGCCGTTATTGCGGCTATCAACACTCGAACAAGACTCACAGGCATCGCCTCAGCCTGGACGATGTCCGTGCCGAGGTAGAGGCACTGGAGCGGATGGGCCACAAGAGGCTAGCTGTAGAAGCAGGAGAAGACCCGGTCAACTGCCCGCTCGACTACGTGCTCGAAGTCATAGACACGATTTACTCTGTCAAGGCAAAAAACGGCGAGATCCGTAGAGTCAACGTAAATATAGCAGCATGTGACGAAGACAGCTACAGGCGCCTCAAGCAGGCAGGGATAGGCACATACGTGCTGTTTCAAGAGACTTATCATCGTCCGACGTACGAGTTCATGCACCCGTCAGGGCCAAAGAGTGATTATGACTGGCACCTGTATGCTATGGACCGAGCCATGAGCGCAGGACTGGACGATGTGGGCCTGGGAGTCCTGTACGGCCTCTATGACTGGAAACTGGAGACGCTGGCACTGCTCTACCACGCGCGGCATCTCGAAGAAACCTTTGGAGTCGGGCCTCACACGATTTCTGTGCCGAGATTGAGGGAAGCCGCTGGCGTAAACCTTTCGGACTACCCCTATCTCGTAAGTGACGATGACTTCAAAAAACTCGTGGCAGTCATAAGGCTTGCAGTGCCATACACGGGGATAATCCTGAGCACAAGGGAGCGTCCAGACTTCAGAGATGAGCTAATACACTACGGAATCTCACAGATAAGTGCAGGGTCGAGGACTAGCGTTGGAGGCTACCGCAGGAGCGACGAGTACGACCAATTCTCTGTAGACGACCGCAGGACTCCTGATGAGGTTCTTCTAAGCCTGTGCAAGTCCGGGTACATTCCGAGCTACTGCACAGCGTGCTACAGGCAGGGCCGCACTGGAGACAGGTTTATGGCACTTGCCAAGACCGGAGAGATCCAGAACGTCTGCCTTCCCAACGCGATAATCACATTCAAGGAGTATCTGCTCGACTATGCGGACGACGAGCTGCGGACCGCGAGCGAATCAGCTCTCAAATCCGCACTGGGTGAGATCCAGTCGGATAGAGTTCGCGCTGAGACAATCGATAGACTCAAGCGTCTCGAGTCAGGAGAGAGAGACCTGTACTTCTAAGAGGGTGTTGCAACTCATGAATACGACTCCAAGAAGCAATAGATACCACATCGCCATAGTAGGCCGGAGAAACGTCGGCAAATCGAGCCTCATCAACGCGATCGCAAACCAAGACATATCGCTCGTTTCAAGTACACCGGGCACGACTACCGATCCTGTGTACAAGGCAATGGAATTGCAGCCCTTTGGCCCTGTCGTTCTCATAGACACGGCCGGGATCGACGACACGGGCGCACTTGGAAAGGAGCGCACAAAGCGCTCATACGCTGTGCTTGACAAAGCCGACCTAGTCGTCTTGGTGACAGAGGCGTCTGATCACGATCCTCCCGAGCCGGTCATAGACGATGACGAAAAAAGAGTCATCGAACTGGCTCGTGATCGCAAACTGCCACTGTTGGTCGCGGTAAACAAACTTGACAGCCCGGAATCGAGAAAAGCGCTGGTCAAGACATCGCAAACCCTAAGCGCAAGTCTAGACAAGAACACCACGGTTTGCGCAGTCAGTGCCAAGAACAGAGGCGGAGTCGATGAGCTGATTGAGGCCATAAAGGCTGTGGCGGAGCAGGCATCGCAAAACCGATCTGAAGTATCGATCATAGGCGACCTAATAGAGCCAGGAGACACGGTCATACTAGTATGCCCAATAGACGAAGAGGCGCCTAAGTCGAGGCTGATACTTCCTCAAGTGCAGACCATACGCGACACACTGGACCACGATGCACTTGCTCTGGTCGTTCAGCCGGCCCGGCTACGAGACGCTCTGAACAACCTCAAGTCGCCTCCTGCCTTGGTTGTAACAGACTCCCAGGTGTTTAGCGAGGTAGCGAAGGTTGTTCCAGATGAGGTTCCGCTTACTTCCTTTTCGATCCTGTTTGCTCGCCATCGCGGAGACCTTGACCAACTCAAGGCTGGTATCAAGGCGGTGGATTCGCTGAAACCGGGTGACAAGGTTTTGATCGCCGAGGCCTGTACGCACCACCCGATAGCAGAGGACATCGCCAGGGTAAAGATACCGAGGTGGCTGCAGCAACGCGTGGGCAATCTGCAGTTTGACTTCTGCTCAGGCGGCGGCTTTCCTGATGATCTTAGCAGCTATGCCCTTATCATTCACTGTGGTGGGTGTATGGTTAACAGGAGGCAGATGCTCAACAGGCTCAGAGTCGCGCGCTCTGCCGGAGTGCCAATAACCAACTACGGCCTCCTGATCTCACACATCAAAGGCATATTGCCAAGGGCAATCCAGGTGTTTGACCTTCATGAACAACAACGGGCGACCTGCTAATCTCGCAGATTGCCCGTTGGTTCTCCATCCCTTCTGTACTTCTCAGTGTCGCCGAATTGATGCCGCTTACGCCAAGGCCCGTGACTCGGCCGCTCCGGATCCCAGCACTTCAGGAAGTCGGGCTACGCTGTCAATGATCGCTAGCGGCTTGTATGCTTGGAATTGCTCCCTGCTTGTAAATCCTGTGAGGACCGCAACAAACGGCAGCTCGGCAGCTGTAGCCGCCTGAGCATCCACTAGGTGATCACCGACATAAACGACAGAATCTCTCGAACACCCAATGCACTCGACTGCCTTGAGTAATGCAGTGGGATCGGGCTTATGGGCAGGCACGTCGCCTGCTCCAACGATCACACTGAAGCAATGGTCTATGCCATCTCTCTTGAGGACTTCGACGATCCTGCGGCGGAGCTTATTGGAAACAACTCCCTGATGAATCCCGGCCTCGTGAAAAGCCAGGATAGCCTCCTTCACCCCGGGGAACAGCTTAGTCCCGGGAGCCATGACTTCATCCGCACGAGCGATGAAGTTCGTAACCAAGGCATCGATCTGCTCCTCAGTGAGCTCCTGATCAATGAGTTGGTCAAACGCTCCGGGAAGTGACAACCCTATGGTCTGCTTGATCTGCTCTGGGGACGGCACTGGAAAACCGCCGCGTGTCAATGCATAGCTAATGGACTTAACTACACCTACCGAAGAATCAACCAGGGTGTAGTCAAAATCGTAGATAACGGCACTCAGATGCATCTAAATCTATCACCTCTAATTACGGTATCGCAAGGATGACTCGCGTAGAATCGACCTAAGTCTCGCACCAAGTAGCTGCTATATGACAGCTAGAGCCTACTATACGACATCATATCACAAAAAGCTGCCGACTTGTGGTTCCCTCATGATCCCCAGGCGCCGAGTCCTCCGTCACTCCGTCAATGGAGATGGTTCAATGTGCACTAGTAGTATCTCGACTCGTGCGGAGGAGACCATCGATCAGGCCTCCTGGCGCGGCGGAAGTGGACGACATGCGAAGGAGACTAAAGATCGACTATACAGGAGCCTATGGGAGGGTTTGGAGAACTATGAGCGAAGATATATGTTATGGCTTTTGCAGCCTACTAACATCCATCTCCAAGATACTTCAGTACAACCTACGCTCATTTATCTATACTCAAGGAGGAGTCAGTATGAAGCGAACCGTTCTGTTAGTGTTCCTATCTACCCTGTTCTTGTTTACAGCTGTGTTCTCTGCATCCGCAGCATCCGGAGGAGAAGTCGCAGTATCGTGGGTGGACTCAAACTGGGCGATTGAGGGAGGACTGTACCTGACCGACAAGGTGTCTGCCTGGGGCAGCTATTGGCCTTTCGGAGGCGGCGAGTCACAGTTCAAGGCATCTGTGGGCTATGACATATCCAAGACTGACCAGGGTACCTTGAGAGCGTCAGCAGGTGTTCTCGCCGTGACCAGTTCGGGTAGCACTGACTACGCTCCCACGATCGGGCTGTCAGGAAAGGCCACACTGAGCGACCAGCTGTTCGTATCAGGCAGCTTCGACTACGCTTTCCAGACAGGGAACCTCTCTGCTCGCAGCGTCTACGACATCGGAGTCGGCTATGTGTTCACTGAGGGGTTCTACGTGGGCGCCAAGGCTGCCGGCAACCTGAGCGACTCAGGAGGCATGAAGTTCGGTATATCTGTAGGTTTGACTTTCTAGTCGCCAACAGAGTCTTAGCAATTGTACATGAAAGCGAGGGGCGACCAACCCCTCGCCTTTCTATTTCAACATAAACGGCATAAACGTCATATGAACGCCGATTACGCGACCTTGAACTGGCCGACCAGGCCCGCCAGTTTCGTAGCTGCTCCTGCCAGAGTAGATGCTGAGCTCGATACCTCCTCAATTGCTGCGCTCTGCTGTTGTGCCGACGAAGCTACCTCATCGGACCTCGCCGCAATCTGGTCGCTGACATTGGCGATCTCATCGATCAGCCGCATGATATCATCTGCATTAGCCGCCATTTCCTCTGCAGCCGCACTGCTCTCCTCTGTGATTGCTGCTGCGTTGGCCATCGCATCACTGACCGCCTTGCTCCTCTGGCTCAGCCTCTCTATGAGGGTCTCCAAGTCGTTGACCGACGCATCAACCGTGTCGGCACCGCTCGCGATCTCCTTTAGGATCTTCTCTGCGCCTACCGCTAAGTTGACGCCCTCGTCGACCAAGCGGCCGTTGCTCTCAACCGCATGTACAGTCTGGTTGATTGACTGCCCCAGTCCTTCGATGATAGCTGCAATCTCGCTGGTCGACTGAGTCGAGCGCTCAGCCAGTCTGCGGACCTCATCAGCCACAACAGCAAAGCCCTTGCCCGCCTCACCTGCTCGTGCCGCTTCGATAGCTGCATTGAGTGCCAGTAGGTTGGTCTGATCCGCTATGTCGTTGATGACAGATAGGATCTCCTCTATCTGCCTGGATCCCGACTCAAGTTCAGCCACACTCGTCAAAGCTTGGTCAACGCCATCCTTTATGCTGCGCATCCCACTGACGACCGTACCCACTGCCTCGGTACCCCTAAGTGCGCGGTCTCGGTTGGCCCTGCTCTCCTCACCTATGCTCCGTACGGCATCAGCCGCCTCTTGGACGTCCTTGGCCATTATATCTGCCAAAGTCGAAGTCTTTTCGACCTCCGCAGCCTGTTCCTGAGCCCCTCGAGCGACCTGATCGATAGCAGAGACTAGTTGCTGAACAGATTCTCTAGTTGTTGATCTCCCTCGGTTCTGTTCGTTGATACCAGTGGCAATCTCTGCTATAGCTGTGACGATCTGGTTTGTGGAGTCGGCTTGCTCATTCGCAACATCCGCCAGCTGCGAAGCCCCTTCCTCGACTTCTGTTCCTGCTATAGCTACTTCGCGAATAACAGCTGCCAGTTTGTCCACAAAAACGTTGAACCACTTGGCCATCTCGCCAAGTTCATCCTTAGAGGCCACACTGAGGTGCCTTGTCAAGTCTCCCTCGCCTTCGGATATGTCCCTAAGAGCCTCGACCATTCGCCGAATAGGTATGGTAACCGACCTCGTGACGAAGAACGAAAACAAGAGTTGAACAGCTAGTGCAATCGCTATGCCCCATGCTAGAATCCTTGATATGTTCTGAGCTAGTTTGTGCGAATCCGCCCTCAGCATCTCTTGATCGCTACCCAGCATCTCCTCAAGAGCATTCACGTGGCCCCTCATCTCTCCGAACAGGGCCCTACCGTCGCTGAGTGCCAGTCTCTGGGCTTCAGCTCTAAGCTCAGGATCCCCTGACATTGCCATAGACACGATACGGTTGCTGACCTCGAGCCATTTGGCTCTCGCAGCCTCATACTCGGCTGCCCTGTCTCTCTGCTCTGGAGTGAGCTCGTACTGGATAAACTCGTTCCACCTTTCTTCAGACTCGGTCAGATTGGCTTGATACCCCTGATAGGATTGTTGCTGTGTGACTGGATCATCCGCCAAGAAGATGTCTCTCTCGGCTATTGTGATCTGCATCAGGTCCAGATCAGGGTCATTTTGTCAATAAGATAGACAAAATTGCATACAGATTAGTAAGGACAACACAGCAAGATCCAGCCTACACCTTGAGGTCTGTGAACGCCGCCAATCTGAGATGGCCTGTTCAGATACACACGACCCAAACCCGGCTTTAGTTGAGAGCCTGAAGAGGAAGGTGCAGCAATGAAGACAGCTGTGTTGAAGTCATCACTTCGCAATCGCAAGCGAATAATCAACTACCTAAAAAAGCACTGGACCCTTTACCTCCTGCTCATTCTGCCGATTGCCTTCTTTGTTGTTTTTCGTTACATTCCAATGACCTATATCCTGATTGCGTTCAAGAAATACAGCATCATCAAGAGTGTTTGGGAAATGCCATGGGCGGACAACCACGGTTTCGAGTATTTCATCAAGGCATTCTCCAATCGCGACTTCCTATACGCACTGCGCAACACTGTCATGCTGAACCTTCTTGATCTGCTCGTCGGCTTTCCCGCTCCAATCATTCTGGCTCTACTCCTCAACGAACTGCCGTTCAAGCGGTTCAAACGCATCACTCAAACAGTTGCATACATGCCGCACTTCCTCTCCTGGATCATCATTTACGGCATGGCGCTGCATCTCCTTGCTCCCACATCAGGTCTAATAAACATCGTGTTAAATCGCTTGGGTTTTGATTCGGTTCCGTTTCTCAACAGTCCCACTCACTGGGTATGGACCTACGTGCTTCTGGGAGTATGGCAAAGCGTGGGTTGGAACACCATCATATACTTGGCCGCTCTGACGAGTATCGATCCACAACTGTACGAGGCTGCGGCAGTAGACGGAGCCGGCCGCTTTAGGATGATATGGCACATAACACTGCCCGGCTTGAGGCCGACCATAGTTACGCTGTTGATCCTGAATCTTGGACGCATTCTGAGCAGCGAGTTCGACAGGCCGTATGCTCTCGGCAATCCTTTGGTCAAGAGCGTCTCCAATGTTATCGCCACTTTCGTTTATACCAACGGCATCCGCGGCCTGCAGTTCTCGTTGACGACGGCAGTAGGCCTTTTCCAGTCGGTGGTATGCGTCATCTTCCTGTTCGCAGCAGACTCTCTAGCCAAGAGGTTCGGCGAACGCGGCATCTGGTAGAGCGTTCACAACACTACAAAGGAGAGGGCATGCAGCATGATCAGGTCAAAAAGCACACGAATCGGTGATTGGATCATTGCCTTTGTCTGCTTCTTGTTGATTCTCATCTGTCTTCTGCCAATGCTCAACATCGTTGCGCGCTCTCTTAGTTCTTCGGAAGCAATAATCCGCAACGAAGTCCTGCTCTGGCCCAAAGGCCTGAACTTGACGTCCTATCGCTTTGTGCTCGGTGATTCGACATACACGTGGTCGCTTATTTGGACTGCAATACTTACAGTCATCTGCACGTTCGTGTCCATGTTCATGACAATCATCTGCGCTTATCCGCTCACCTATGACAGACTCATCGGACGCCGCTTTTTCAACACATTGATCATATTGACCATGTATTTTAACGCAGGCACGATTCCTCACTATCTCTTGCTCAAAGATCTGGGGATGCTCGGCAAGCCGGTTGCACTCATAATCCCAAACTGCCTGAGTGTGTTCAACATGATCATCATGCGCAGCTACTTCTATGGAATCCCTGAGAGCCTGCGCGAGTCTGCTGAGATAGACGGTGCCGGGCCCATCCGCATACTCGTTAGCATCTATCTTCCACTCTCAAAGCCTGTGATTGCGACTCTCTCACTCTTTTATGCTGTCGGGCGGTGGAACGGGTTTTCGGATGCGTTGATGTATATGGGGAATAATAGGAAGTACTACCCGATTCAGTTGCTCCTGTATAACATCATCAAGAGCATAACCAGCATTGATGTTGCTACGCAGGAAGGCTTCACGACTCCGGGGCTGAGTGACACGATCCAGGCAGCAACTGTAGTGTTTGCCACTGTGCCAATATTGCTTGTATATCCGTGGCTGCAGAAGTATTTCATAGCAGGTGCAACCTTAGGTGCCGTCAAGGAATAAGTTGCGCCTTTAGGCACGGCGTGCCTCACATCAAACCAGATAATAAGGAGGAAAACGTATGAACACGACTCGTCTACGTCTGGTCGGTAGCCTCATCATCGTCACTCTACTGGCAGTCAGCTCGTTCGGCATCCTTTCGTCTGCGGCTGATCCGGAAATCGTCAATGGCAGATTTGTTGAGACCAGGTACATCACAGTCGAAGTGTACGACCGCAGCAACCCTGGAGGCTCTCCCCCGGAGGACAACTTCTACACGGACTTTATCAAAGAGGGCATGCTGCGCGACCACAATGTCGTTGTCGAGTTCGTCCCGGTGCCTCGCTGGACTGAGGTAGAGGTGCTCAACAACCTGTTGGCTGCAGGAGACGCCCCCGACATCTGCGTCACCTACGACTACCCAACGATTCAGACATACGCCAATATGGGCGGAGTGCTCGATATGGCTCCTTACCTCGAGAAATACAAAGACCTGATACCCGACCTGTGGGACTGGTTGGGAGAGCAAAACCTCTACTGGAATCAAGACCCCATTACAGGCACAGTGTGGGCTATCGAGGCCAGGCTCGCTCACAACACACGAATCAACACATTCGTCCGCGAGGACTGGCTGAATAAGCTCGGCATTCCCGAGCCGACCACGCTGGAGGAGTTCGAGCAGATGCTGTACGCCTTCAGAGACAATGCAGAGCTGTTGCTCGGCAAAGACGCTGACAAGATGATTCCGTACTCCACAAGCTTTGATGTGGGCTGGCGCAACAACTACCTGCTGACCTCCTTTGTGCCCAACGACATCACTGACAAGGATATATACGTCTATGGTTTTGACGACAGGCACTTGCTGCTCCCCGGCTACAAGGAAGGTGTCAGGAAACTCAACGAGTGGTACAACGCGGGCCTTATCTGGAAGGACTTCCCGCTGTACGGCGCTGGCGACAGGACTGAGGACAACTTGATAAAAGCCGGCTATGTAGGCGCCTTCCAGCACAACTGGGACTACCCGTACCGCGATGGCGAAGAGGGCATTCACAACACTTTGCGCAGGATGGTTGGCGAAGACGCTGTGTTTATCGCAGTCGACCCGTTCCAGAACGACGCAGGCCTCTACAGGAAGTACCTCCCGGCTCCCATTGACAGGAAGGTATTCTTCCCGTCAACCAATGACGAGCCTCTTGCCTCGTTGCTGTATCTCAACTGGATCACTAAGTTCGAGAACCGCAGATTCCTGCAGATCGGCCAAGAGGGCGTGACCCACGAGGTGCTCGAGGACGGCACAATAAAGACCATTGCCGCCACTGGTGATAAGATAATGAACTCACCCAACAACATCGACTACACCATTACTATCAATGGGCTCGAACTCGGCGATCCGGAGCTTACCAGCAGGTCTCTAGCCCTCGGATACGCCGGTGTTGACAAGAGGTTCATCGAGAAGGCATACATGCTGACCAACAGAGACGCGCGCTACGAGAAGAACGTCCAGGTAGGCGATATTGTGGCTGAGCAAGGCATGGGTCCTGCACTCAAGGAGAAGCGGGACACTCTGTTGGCTCAGGCCGTAGTTGCCAAACCTGAGGACTTCGATGCAGTGTGGGACAGAGGGTTCCAGGACTACCTGAACTCCGGCGGACAGGCGATAATAAACGAGCGTCGGGCGAAGTACGAGCAGTTTTACGAGTAACCTCGACACACAGGCTATAGTCCCCTCTTCCGCATCTAGCGGCAGTGCGGGCTCCCAAGGGAGCCCGCACTCTACCTTCTAGTAGTTTTCGGGCACTACAACTTCAACTTCGATCTCGAGTGTTGCCTCGTTTCCTGCGTAGTCCTTGACGCTGAACGTGACGGGATAGAATCCCGGATAAGACACGTCGAGTTGCGACACGTCTGTCTCCAGCCTGCTGTTCAGGTCAAAGGTTGAATCCTCAAGGACCGTTCCATCGCTCAAGACGATCTTGTCGTAAGCGTTGACGTAATCAGCCCAGTTGACTGAACTGATGTCTTGGTCGAGGTTAAACGTGATCTCATCGGTCGCCAACAACTCAATAACAGGCTCGACCTTCTCGTTCGGGTTGTAGAAAACAACCGTAAATTCGGGGGTAGTCGAGTTGCCGAAGCTGTCTGTCGCGTTCAGCACCAATTTTGACGTGTTGTTGGCATCGGTGTTGTCGATGTTGCCGTAATCAAACACAACGTCGTATATCGAGAACGCCTTGTCCTGGCCGATGTCATAGGCGTCGAAGTATGTGCCCCAATCGACGGCTGTCAAGTCCGCACCAACTTCAAAGACTAACTCCTTGCCCTCGAGTAGGCTGACAATCGGCGCCTGGTTGTCCACGATTGCGTCGCCTTCCAACGTCTTCCGCAGCCCCGAAATCGCCTGCTCGTACTTAGGCATCTCTTCTTCTATTCTCGCCCGTGCGTTGCTAGAAGGATTCGCGATCAGCTGTGCTATGGTGTCGTGCAGCGGAGCAATGACCCCGAGCATCTCACCTGAGTCAAACATGAAGTTGCTCATCCAGTCAGAGTACGCAGCCACCAAGGACTCACCGTACAGTTCGTCTGCGACAGGGAAGTACTTGATCGCCGTGAGTCTGGCCTGTGAGTCGAGATAATCCTGCGTGTTGGCGTGACCCAGGTTCTTGAAGGTCTCAGCATTGTACATCGCCCATGCCTTGATAGCCAACTGCGCTGTTTCTGCATCGATGCCCTTCGGAATACCCAGGGTATCGCCGCCGAAGAACGGCACGTGATACTGGTATCGATCAGGATTGGCTTTTACCTTAGGACCAACCGGCCATGGGACCATCCCCATCTCTTCGCCTCTCTCGGTCAGGCTGGAAACAGCCGAATCCATCAGCCAGAAAGGCATGGACGTGAAGACCGTCTCACCCGAGGAGAAGTTGTTTCCGTTCCATGTCCAACCTGGCGTATAGCCGTCGTCGTAAGTTTCCGACCACATGATCTCTTCGCGCATCAGGTCTTGGAGGAACTCGATCGTCTCGATGGATGCTTCGCTGTTTACCCCAAGCGTGCCGTCGGGACGGACGACGAACTCACCGTTGGCAGCCAAGAGGTAGTTGTACGCCTGACGGTAGTCCTCTTCATAGGCATGAATGACCCGGCCACGGGTTCCGCCGATTCTTCCCTGATCGTAGTAGTAGGCTTTGACTTTTGACAGGTAATCCTTGAAGGTCGGCCAATCCCAACGTCCCTCTTGCCACAGCTGCGCTGGCAGGATGATGTTTCCATTCTCATCAGCGTAGCCGTCCTCCAGGGTGGTGCACTCTTTCAGGTAGTTGATATTGTATACCAGCGGCCAAACGGGGAAGCCAGCCATCGGATACAAGGCAAATCCGAGCACCTTCCCATACAAGTTCATTGGCCCAACCATCCAGAATTCCTCATCACCAAAGGCGTCGAGATACGGTGTCAGGTCCTGCAGGACGTTCTGGTTTAGGACAGTGCCTTGGGAGCCTCCCCACATTCCGACAATCTCACCAACAGGGTCTCCTGCCAGCACAGTCTGTAGGATCTGCTGCTGCAGGTCCAGAGAATACTGGACGAACTCCAGCTCTACTCCGAGCTTCTCTTTGACTGTTTCGAGGGCCTTCAGTCTTGCTTCCCTCAGAGCAGTCGGCATTGTGTCAGGGTGCTCGCCTGTTGCAGGATCGATGTATGTCGGGTCATCTCCTGCAATCCACCAAAGCGCAACACGGATCTTCCTGAGTCCTTGAGCTTCCGCCAGTGCAACATTCCAGAAGCTCAGAAACAAGGAAAGAACGAGAAAAGCTACTAACAACCTCTTGCGCATTAACTCTTTACCTCCTTGATTAGTTTCAGTTGCTTCGCTGTGTCCCTAATCACTGGAAGTCAAAGAACCAACCATCCCCCCTCTGCATTCGGTGCTAGTCAAGACGCGGATATGGATACGACTGCCAACCTATCCGACAATGCCGGAACGCTCAAAGGTTTCGACAAACCGTCGCTGAACGACGAAGTACAAAATCAACAGAGGGATCAAGTAAATGATCAAGGCTGCCTGCTTTATTGCATCAAACGTAAACGTGTTGAAGGTCAGAATATCAAACCTGTTCCAAGACAGGCTCTTCACAAAGTCAAACTGAGTCTCTTGGAACGTGCGATCGAGCATTATACTCAAGTACGGGCCGTCCGGATGGAAGTAGTTGACGTAGTAGTTGTCCCCATAATTCCAGACAAACGCAAAGATCAAAACTGTCATGATAGCCGGAACTGCATTGGGAAGCATGACTCTAAAGAAAGTGCCATAAAACCCACATCCGTCTATTAGAGCCGCCTCCTCCAATTCAGTCGGCATGCCGTAAAAGAACTGCCTAAAGATGAACACAAACAGGCTTTGCTTTAGGCCAAACCCAAAGGCAGCAAGCAAGTACAAGGAAATCGGCTTGTTGATCAGATCAACGGACCTGCCGTAAATCAGTTTCATGATGCCGAACACGTCAAAATCCTTAAACCGCAAATACTGAGAAATCAGCGTTGCCTGAGGCGGAATGACAAATGTCAGGATGACTAATGCAAAGACGAGTTGCCGACCCTTGAAATCCACTCGGGCAAGTGAATAACCCGCCATCGCACTCACTGCTGTTTGAATGGCAGCGATCGAGAGGGCGTAGAGCAGAGACTTGACCATTACGAGGTTGTCGGCATTGAACAAGAGGTGTGCAGCTACTCGGAAAGACTGCACCGAAAAACGTCGCGGTATCCATATGACATCCGGTGTGCCTACATCCTCCAAGTTGTTGAACACCAAGGGCAATAACTTCAAGAACGGATAGAGGATCACAAACGACAATCCAAAAACCAACACAAACAGGACGATCTTGCTGACAATGCTAAAGACTCGTTGCTGCAAGATATACAGGCGCAGGTTTTTGTAGGACAGACTCTCTGTCTTTGGCCTTATGTTGTACTTGTACGGGCTAGAATCAAGATCAAACATTCTTATACACCACCCGAGAGAATAGGAGTGAGACTATGCCGACGATCAGCAATACGAAAACGAGATAGACGACTGAGAGCGCAGAGCCTATTCCGATCTTGTTCTCAAGGATCGTAAAGGTATAGATCTCGTTCGTCAATGACGAGGCTAGGAACATATCGACAAGTGTGTATATGGTGACAAACATCATCACAGGCGAAACCATGGGCAACGTGATCTTCCAGAAGGTTTCGTACCTATTGGCTCCTTCGATGTCCGCCACTTCGTACAAGGACTTGTCGATCGATTGCAGGCCAGCCAGGTATGTGAGAATCTGGACGCCGGACTTCGCCACTAGCTCGAAAACTCTGCCAACAGAATCCGACAGAAATCCGACGAAGCCAGTGGGCAACCCCGAGCTTAACAGCACTCGTTCGACCAGATCCGCCTGCAAGAAAGCACCGCTTTGGGCCTGCGCATCCATATAAGTCGCTCCAGTGGACATCAGCATCAGGTTCAACACGACGTCCAGGCCCAGAACGATCGGGAGAAAGAAGATCACTCGAACAACATCCCGCCCCTTGAACTGCATGTTCAGCAGGATTGCTGCAAACAGACTAAAGATGACAATGAGCGGGGTGTTGACAACAATTCTTGTAAACTCCTCGTAGAACATCCGATAGATCTGGGTCTGATTGTCACTCGCCAATTCGACCCTAAACAGGTCAACATAGTTCTTGACACCTATAAACTCCAAAGTACGTCCGCCTTGGTCAGCAACCCCGACGATGTTGAAGCTAAAGATGAACGTATTGACAATGGGGATCAAGAAAAAGAGGAAAAAGCCGATTAGCCACGGCAAAACGAATATGAAACCGTTCAACCGCCGAGACTGCTTGTGCGTCAATGCCATCACTGTGCTCCTTTCAACACGATCTCATAGTCCAAGGCCTCGAGCTCGTATCCGTCAACTTCCACATCGTAGTAGTTGTAATTCACCAGTACTTTGACCCCGTTCTTGTAGGTCGTTTGAAATACATTCGGCGCCAGCATCTTGTGGTGAACTATTTCATTAGTTCCAATTCTCTGATAGGCTGCAGATATTTCGCTATATATCGACCTGATCTCGCTCTCCCAAGTGTCTAGTCCTGTTGAATACAGGTACTTGAACTCCGTGTCCTTCAGTAGCGAAGGATCCTTGTAGCTTAGAGTGAACTTGGGATGTCCCCCTAGTTCCAAAGCTTGCAGGATGTAGTATCTGGGCGGTTTGT
Source organism: uncultured Clostridia bacterium (assembly GCA_900016865.1). GTDB lineage: Bacteria > Bacillota > DTU014 > DTU014 > DTU014 > DTU014. Next base: position 28,864 of record FIZI01000014.1, read on the forward strand.
CAGTATTGAGGTTGATGTCCTCTGTCGAATACTCAACAATGCCGTTGAACACAAGCTGCTTGAAAGGTATGCTAGCCGCAAACATTATGTAGTCGCTGCTTGTGCGATAGACGTTTTGAACGTAGTCTGCGTAGCAGATGTTCTTGATAAAGGGATCGTTCAACATCAGCCTGTAATCAGACAATCGTTCTAGGTTTTTTCTTTCTATGACTTGAGCCTCAATTGGCGTCACGACGTTCTGTTTGCGATAGTCGACCATGTATGTGCTGCCCAAGTCACCTATGCTTAGGGCGTCGAACACCTTGTTTTGCTCAATGAACCGCTCAACCACACTTGACAGGTAAGTCGGGCTCAAAATCTGATAGTAAGACGCGTTGCGTTCAAACCGCTTGTTTGAGGGGTTGAACAGCGTCAAACGAAGCGGCTTGCTGTCTAGGGCGTACATACCCATCTTCGGTTTGAAGCCGTTCTTGTTTGTGTAGGTCTTCAACAGATTGATGTGAACGAAGAACTCATCGTGCTGTTCACTGACGTATCGCTTCAGCTCCTCCAGCTCTGCGACACTGCCATTTGCCCTTTCGAACTCGATCCTGCTGAGGAGCGATTGGTTGATTCCACGATTAACAGCCCCGCGGTAATTCACCACTTTCTTGATGCCTTCCAGCTCTCTCAACAACTCGATCGCTTCTCGATAAGTCGTCATCGAAACGTAAGACTGATACGGTATCCCAAGGAAGTGCTTCTTGACGTTCACGGTCCCGATCAGATCGATAAACACCTTGGGTTCATAGCTTCCGAACTTGGCTGCTAGGTCATAGCGGTCAATCAAGTATTCCCTGAAGGTCTTGACCAAATCATAGTACTCCAACCTATCGGCCACCAGCAATTTGTAACGCACCACTGCGTTGTAGTCGTATCTTACAGACTTCGTCAAATGAGATGTCGTGTCTGTTGCGTAGTAGCCAAAGAGCTTCACGTCAGAGGTTTGAACGATATCAAAAGCTGCGTTTACTTGATTGGCAGACCCTCTGCTGGACCTGTTTGCCGAGCTGGCTCTGATGTGCGCCAATTCAGCGCCGTTCTCGATAATCGCTAGAAATCCTTTCCAGTAATCCTCCTGATTGACATACATGCCAAACACGGGCATGTCTATGTCTTGTTGATAGTCTTTCGGGTAGTAGTACTCGTCATAAGCATCGTTGCTGTAGACAGGCTTGTTGTAGGCTGTCTGGTTTTGGTTGTAAGCGTTTAGTGAAATCAGTGCCCCGGAGCCGTCCGGCACAAAGATAAACCCGGGCTCCTCCCTTGGGACTACGCCCGCGTGCACATTTCCAAAATAGGGGTATACCGAAACAGACTGAATATGGTCATAGTCATTATTGCTCCTCACATAAGCAGTCGGCACTTTGACTACTACGTCGTCGCCGTCCAGCATTGTCTCAATCGTGACTGTAAAGACAGTTCTCAGTGTGAAGTTCGTTGACTCGCCAAACTGCAGGTTGTCGTAGATCAGTTCCTCTGCATCGTAGCCAATAAGGTTCAGTACTTTGATCATTAGGCGAATTGAAGAGGTCGGCGGAAGGGACCCAACAGAATAGACATAAAACCCGCCTTCCAAATTCTTGCTATAGAAGGCATCCCAAAACATCTTGAAATTGTTGTACTCGGTTTGTGTAATCAACCCTTCCTCAAGCGCCTTGTCGAGTCTGGAACCAATGACCTCCTCGTACCGGTCGAAATAGATCCGCCTGGGCAAGTGCTCAAAAACACGGATCGCTTTGTCCTGCAGTTCATAGGTGATCTGGACCCCATTTTCCAACCTGTTGATTGTGAACTGCATGTCTTTGATGCTGTAGTTGTAGGCGTTCATCGTACCACGAACGCCGTTGTCGTTGACGTAGTCTATTTCGAACGGCGAAACAAACTTGCCATATGACTCGCTAATAGTCCCATCCGAACCGGCAACAGCAGCCCCCGTGGCCAGGGTCTCCCATATAGCCCCCGTTTTCTTGTCGACAATGCGGATGTTTGTGGTCTTGGTATCTACATACATCGCCTTTGTCTCATTCTCGCAAACAAGAACTTCGCCGATGTTCTTGTCTATGGGCTCGATAGGTGTTTCCAGGTAGCTCCTTTCGGCCTCAACCACTTGGACGCTCAATCCAGACGCGCCCAACCGCATCAATCCAAAGGCTGCAATGACAAGGACAAGGACAAGAAGCACTGCCTTGTACCTGTTTTCAGGCACCCAAGCTAGCGCCCTTTGAAGCATGTTAGATGCCGATTTCATGGCTGAACGCGACCTGTCTCTCATGACGACCATCCTTCGATTCTCACAATCGCTTCTGTTATGAACAGTTGGACAAAAGCGAGGACTTCCTGGATCAGCGAATATGTCAGGAGACAAAGAAACAATATGATCGAAACAGCAAGGACCGTGCAGAGCAGCGTGGCGATGTTTTTCAGAACACCGTATTCGTGAACGACAATCAACCCAGAGAATACCAAGAAAGCAAACCACGCTGAGCCTGCGAAAACGATCAAACGGTAAATCGGCACTTCTTCCATGGTGATGAACTGGCTAAAGATTACGCCGATCACTTGGCTGACGATATAGGGAAAAAGAGCATATCCGACGACGATGTAGATCTCCCGCATGGTTCCCTTACCGTCAAACAAGGTTGTAGTTGAATAATTGCCAACAACGAATATCAGGTACGGAAACAAGCTGTAAAACATGATCAGAAGGCTGTTCATGTTCTTGATGTTGAACGTGTTTATGACAAAGCCGTTATACTGAGTAGAAACAACTGCCAATACGCTGTTGATCAAGAAAAACAAGGTGGCAATCAGCGCATCGCCCTTATTACGAAACTTGATTTCGTAATAGCCGTCAAATGGATTGACGATCACGTGTTTTGTGTAGCTTAGCTTCTCCAGGAACTGTTTCATTGTACTCCTGCCCTCTTGTGGTATTTGTACTCGGCAAAAACAACGGCTCCAAACAGTATCAGCAGCGGCAGTATGAACAGGCCGAAGTTCTCGCTCAATCGTTCAGAGCGGTACTTCTTGTAAGCCATCGAGTAGTACGTGCGGTTATTCCCGAGTCTGAAATACTCCAGAGCTTCTTCGTACCTATCTTGCATGTAGAGCATTTTCCCATAACCAACATAGGCGATGTCGTAGTTCGCGTTGTACTTCAGAGCCTGCAGCCACTTCTCTCCCGCGCTATCCCAATTGCCAACGTAGTACTCCTTTGTTGCATCAATGACCAACTGACCGAATTCTGTTGGGGTATAGATCGTAATGGTTCCCTTTTTCTTGTCAGTAACTACTATGTCGTCGTTCAGCCAGGACACGTCGCCTGGGCTGATGAACTCCCCCCTCGCCAGACCTTGGTTGCCGATAACAAACAGCAACTCGCCGTCGAAGTTGTAGACGAATACGCGGCCCTTTCCTGAATCCAAGATCGCGTACATTCCGTGGTCGTTTACGGTCACACTGATGATTTCTGATTCGTCTCCGGTTAGGTAGTCAGGCACATCGCCAATGGGCGGCAAGTAGCCCATTTTGCGGATGATATTGTCACCACTCGGGTTGAACCGAGCGACCTTGTCAATCGACCGCGGATCTGAATTAGTTGTATAGATAAAGCCGTTTTCATCTATGTCGACGCTGTTGAATGGCGGTGCAAAAGTCAACGCCATTTTCTCCAGTTGTTCTTCGGATGCCAAGCTTTTCCAGAAATACTCTATAGGACTGAACCGAATCCGGTTGGTTCCGAAGTAGTGAGAAAACGAACCGTCAGCGTTCAAGACGACTATGCCCTCGCTTCCACCCTGCACAACAGCGTAAATACGATAGGCATTGTCGACTACTAGCTTCGACGGGATAAACTGAGTTCGGCCTACGAAATTGTCCGGCTTCTTGATTATGTTCTTTGCGTAATAGAATGGGTTACCACGAGAATCGATTGTTTCAGAGAAGACGACGATACGCGCTTCTCCGGTCTTTGGATCTCTGTACCCGGAGTCTGCTATGTACAAATCACCGTTCTCGGCTTCAAACGCTCCTTCGGGCAGCGTCAACCGCATTTGGTTTCCGCCCTCAGTCATAATGCGGTTTTCCTCGTTCTTGAGCAAAGTGATTCGCGAGACGAAGTTGAAGTCGTAATCCGTGATTATGACTTGGCTGCCGATTCGGTCGACGATATAAATCCGTTCTTTGCCTACATGAATGTCGGCCAGCTCCCCGAAGTTATACACACCCGGAATTGTGCCAACGTTTATCTCCTTCTTTAAGCGATACGCAGGCGCGCTAGGCACTGTCTCTTGCCAGAGATTGTAGTTGTAAGAACGAGGCAGCTCTGCGTTTGCACCTGCTTCAGCAGCTATGAAGATGAGGCCAATCATGAGGCACAGGGCGATTGAGAAACCTCGTTGCACCGACATCTCCCCCCCTTACTCCTTGATGCCGGAAGTCGCCATGGTCTCTATGACATTGCTTTGAGAAATGACAAAGACAGTCAGAGGAACAATCAGCATGAATAGAGCAACTGCTGCGGCTACACCTGTCCGCGCGACCCCGCCACCGACGATCTGCGAGAGGGCATAACTCAATGGTTTGAGCTTCTCACTGTAGATGTAGGTACCGCCCGTCGCGCCCCAGAGTCCCTGGAACTGGAGGATCACCAGTGTCAACCAAGCCGGCCTCGCCAACGGCATCATGATCGACCAATATATTCTGAAATCACCCGCACCGTCTATTGTCGCTGATTCGATCAAGTCATTGGGGACCTGTCCCATGAAGTTCTGCATCAAGTACAGGCCCAATGTCGTCCCAAATGTCGGAAACAGTATTGCTCCATAGCTATCAAGCAATCCCAACCTGGATATGATGAGATAACTGGGTATTCCGGTTACTGCCGTACTAAACATGAGGGAGTAGACAATCATCCTCGACATAAGTCTCGATCCGGGGAAGCGGAACTTAGCCAGAGGATAAGCTGCCAACGAACTGATAAACACGCTTCCCAGTGTACCGAGAAAAGTAATGAGTAGCGTGTTAAACACATAGCGGGAAAGCGGAACCCACGAATTGCTCATCAGGCTGACCAAGTCTCTGAAGTTGTTTAGGGTAGGGTTCCTGACAAACAGCCGCGGCGGGAAAAGCAGTATTTCATTCAGCGGCTTAAAGGCGTTGTTGACAACAAACACCATGGGCCAAGCGCTAAACGACCCGAGCAAGGCCAAAAACGAGAACAATATGATGTCCCCATAAATGGAACGGTTTAGCCGTGACCCAAATCTGATTTGCAGCTTTCTCCCTTTGGCCATTACTGTCCTACCTTTCGAATTAATTGCTGAACGACAAGGTTCGTAAAGATCATAGCCAAGAACAGCAGTGTCGCAGTTGCAGATGCATATCCCATCTCAAACCGCACAGTACCGTAGTCGATCATGTGAGTCAGCACCGTTCTTCCCGCATAAGACACAGACGGGAACCCGGCCAACTGCATCGATACCTCGCCGACAGAAAACGAGGAAGTGATCTGCATAACCGCACCAAACAACAACTGGGGCCTCATCGACGGCAAGGTGATATACCACAATTCCTGCCATCGGTTTTTGATTCCATCAATGGCTCCAGCCTCGTACAGAGTGCGGTCAACGTTTTGCAGGCCTGCTATAAAGGCCAAGAAACTAACGCCCAGGCTCAGCCACAACTGTACGAGGATCACAATCCAGATGATGTATTTCGGGTCTTGCAACCACAGGATAGGTTCTTGAATGAATCCCCAATCAATCAGCTTCGAGTTTGCATACCCATACAAGTCTGAAGAGAAGATCAATTTCCAAATCAAATACGCATTTCCAGAAATAGACGGTGCATAAAACACAACCGTAAGGAACACACGCAGCGGCCTGCTCAGTTCATTGATCAGCCAAGCCAGCATAAAACACATGAGATAGCTCAAGGGCCCTGTTATGAAAGCAATCAAGAGTGTGTTTCTTATGGCTATCGCGAATACCTCATCGTTCAGCAAGAGCTTGACGTAGTTTCGATATCCCACAAAATTGGGCGTCTGAAGCATATTGAAGTCCGTAAAACTCAAGATGATCGAAGAGACAACAGGCAAGAACACGAACAGAAAGAACGAGATCATGAACGGGGCAACCATGACATACTTCGTTCTGTTGCGCTTGATCTCTTTCCACAAATCCTCGAGCCTTTCTCTAAAAGGCGCTCTCAATGATCTGTTTGCCTGCTGCATGCTGCTTGCCATGTTCAGTTGCCCCTCCCCGGACGCGTGGATAACCCAAACTCGAGGCGCTTAATCGTAAGTTCCTCATTGATCACTTTGACGTTTTCATACAGGGCTTCACGAGGGTTTTGCCCTTCGTTCAAAACAGCCCGCAATGCGTAGTCAACGTGACGAGCAGTGATATAGCCTCCAGGCACTTCGGGAATCGTACAAAGGTTGCTGAACTGCTCACTCAGCTGATCGTAGCTCTTGGAGTCCCAGGGCAGCCTGGCAACCGCCTCGAGATTCGCAGTGTTGTAACGTGCGGCAGCCCCCATGATGGCTTCCAGTGCCCGGCCGTAACTGACTTGCGTGTCTACACTTGTCCACCATTTCATAAACTCCCAACTGGCCTCTTTGTTCTTGGCGTCTTTCAGCATCATGCAGTTGCTCACCGCAGATACAGACGTGTTGTTGATCGATCCATCTGGTTGCCTGACCCCCGGCAAGACACCAAAACCCCAAAGGCCGCTGATTTCTGGAGCAAACACTGACAACGTATTGTGTATCGTATAATCAGCAATGCCGATTGGCATCTCGCCCGTCCTAAAGCGGTTTGGGAAATCGGCTTCTACTGGCAATTTGTAGGCAGTAAAGAAGTCAGTCCACTTCTCAAATGCCTCCATAGCCTCCTTTGAGCTGAGGCCGCTCTCAATTCCCAGGTCATTGCCGTCGCCAAGATACACCTTCCCTCCCATCTGGTAGAGAAGCGTGGCATACATCTGCAGGGTATTGGGCACATAAAACTCGTAGTTGTTCATTTCCAGGTAGGGGATCATTTCGTATACGTCTTCCCACGTCTCGGGAACACCCAATCCCAATTCTGTCAGAACGTCTTTTCTGTAAAACAACATGAAGAAGCTCTGCGTTTCCGGCAGGCCGTATACTCCGCCTTGGTATTTCACAGTGTCAAAAGCACTGGGGGAAAATCGACTTGCGACTGCTTCGAAGTCGTCAAACTGCGACAAATCATAGGCAGCATCCCGCATCGCGAAGTTGACGGTGGTATCGCCGGCCAATCCCAATGCAACGTCAGGGCCTTCACCTGCCAAAGTCGCTGGCAGTACAACGCCTTGGGGAACAAGTTTTAAGTTCACATTAATCCCCGTCACAGGTGTGAACGTATTGTCAATCAGGTTGCGCAGTATCTGAACTTGATCGCGGCCGCTTTGAATCCACACTTCTATAGTGTCCGAGTCGTCAACCGAGTCCGCTTGAAAGATGTTGTAGTCAACAAAGAACGTAGAGAAAAACCGCACAGCAGAGAAACGCAATCTCTCCAGTGTACCCGGCCTTACATCTGGCAGATCGTTCTCAGGTGAAGACAGGATAAAGTAGTCGATCTCAAGGGGCTGTTCACTCGCCTGCAAGATCCAAGTACTCATTGCAGAGATATTGCCCTGCATCATTCGAATCTGACGGATCACTTTCCTCGGATTTCTGACGAACTCGCCCAACTGGACAGCCATTTGGTTGAGAACAGCCGTCTGGTCGCTTCTGTCCCCGGCAATCTGCTCAATCTCTTTGACCAGGCGCTCCAGCCGCTGATGCTCTTTTTCAAACGTAGACAGCATGTGAGGCAGTTTGCGTTCGAGCTGATAATCTATGTACTTCTCCGGAGTCAGTCCGGTGATCTGTGTTATCTGTCTGTAAAGGTCATTTAGTATTGTTACGCTTTCCTTGACCTCTTGGATGATCGGCCCCATCCGTCCGAGTGTTGATTGCAGCTCGATTGTATTTATGCCCTTCTTGAGGTGGATCAAATAGGGACCGGCTTCATTACCCACCGTGTACATCTCAAAGCCAGTGTTGTACTTGAACTCCAAAGCATAGGCTTCTTGGAAGGGCACCTCGCCGTTGACTCGCAGCTGCCTTGAAGAAAACACTCCGCGCTTGGTGTTCTGAAGCACGCTGAAATTCAGTTGGTACAGCCCTTCTTCTTCGACGTATACATCCCAGCTGATCCAATCGCCTATGACCCGCCAGTTCCAGCCTCCTATCGTGTTCAGGCGTATGTTGTAAGGGTGGCTGGGCTCCAAGCGGGAGCTGCTGAAGTTGGACACCGCGTGCAGGGTCGGAGAAGACTTCTGTATCGCTACTGTGTGATTGCCTTCTCCGTCGGTTCGTTCTGCTTGGAACTTGATATTCGGACCAGCATAGACATCGTATTTCTGCAGCTTATCAGCAATGTATTCCTCATATGTGGGGATCTTTGGCGCTTGTTTGAACTCGAGCTTCCGGATCTGAAGAGGTTCACGGACCGAAACAAGAGTCAGCTTATGAGTGCCTTCCGACAGGTAAAACTCAAACGGGCCGGGAATGTACTTCTGTGAGTCGCTGACAAAACCTGTCTGCCACTCAAACGCCTCGACCTGATTGGGGCGTATTTCGTTGTCGCGCTTCTTGATGATTGGCCCTTCGTCGACCCATATGCGTGAGAACAGGATCTGGTGAGCTCCTTCAAAAGGAATCTCGCCGTCCAAACGTATTTCCCGCTGGACTGAAGAGCTCTTCCCCTCAGGCGTCAAGTACTCAATTTCTAGACTGTAAAGGCCCTCCTTCTCGACAGAGAAGGCCCAGGTAATCGCGCCACGTTCGCCGGTAACAACGGTGTCGCCCTCTACAAGCACATGCATATCGCCCGAGATCTCAAAGTCCAACAGGTCAATCCGAATGACTTCATCAGGTCGATCAGCATCTCTGTGTTGGTCCAGGTAGAATCGATACGGCAGGAGGCCGACAGCAGCCATGTCGATTGACTCGCGCGCAGACGCAGCGGCTGTCAGAGACACCACAAACAAGAAGACAGTTATACTCAGCAATAACCGCAGGATAAGGCCTTTCTTTGTCAGTTCTCTATTTATCGCACCTGAGCTGCTACGCAAGTTCGTATTTCTCCCTTCTGTAAGGAAACGTTCCAAGAAGTCAGGAGTTCAGAAGTCCTGTCCGATGCCCCTTGTCCCGAACTTACTACTAGCTACAGGTCTTTCTCGTCTGCTTGTATGAACACTCAAGCGTTTTGTCTACTGATATTCACGCACAAATCGCGAAACGAAGGCCTATATTCAAAAGATGGAGAAACGCACACGATACTAACGTCTTCTTGGTAACGTTATCAATCGCAGGACTTCTCCACCGTCTACAAAGCGGTTTATGTAAAACCCCCATGAGTAGTCTGAGTAAGTATGTCTATTGAGTATATGTATGTCATTATTATAATCAAACCGCTTAGCAATGTCAAAACATTTTGAGATAAACCGACTGAAAAACTAAAAAAAGCTACTCCCGGAAACAGAGATACTCCGAGCAATCAGATATCATTGATAACGTTATCAATGCCGCAGTTTACCGTCGATCAGTGGCTTGCATCTTGCATTCGTCAGTACTTCAGTCATCTACAACGTACTCATAAGGGATCTTCGCTCGTTGAATGGCATAATACACCACTTTGTGTGGATCCAGGCCTATCCTTGATGCATTGTCCCTAAACTCCTCGGTGAAACCCCATGGGACTGTTCCCATAGTCGAAATGCCTATCGAATCAAAGTTGTAACCGGCACGAGTCTTGTAGTCTTTTAGCACCCAGAATGTGTACCCTACCATGAAGTCTTTATGAGCAACCGTTTGGTTGTAGTGAGAGCGGAAGTTGGCTGCCTGCCAGTGCTCCGAACCTGTCTGAGTCGGCGAACCGAGCGTACCGAAGGATGACCACGACCCGTTTTCGGTTATCAAAATGGGTTTGTTAGGGAACTTCCTGTGAATGCCCTTCAGCACTCCAGTCAAGTCCTCATTCGTCCCCCAGAAAAACCCGGCATACTCGTTGAACCCGATTATGTCTGCATAATGAAACGCGGGGTCGTTGGTATCTCGTGCGGCCCAGGAGATCGGCCGCTGCTGAACGTCAATCGCCTTTGTTATGTCGTACATCTCTTTGATCCACGAGTTGTAATCTCCTCCATAGGAGACCTCGTTGCACAAGCTCCAGATGACGACTGACGGGTGGTTCAAGTTGTTCCATGTGGTCATCATTACCGCGGCGCGAGACAACCCGTAATTGCGATACTGGTTTCTGACAGCCGCTTGATCCAACCACATGTTTTCAGTCTCATCCATCACCATTATTCCATGGCGGTCCGCGTATTCGTACGCATATGGATGCCGGTTGTAGTGACTATTGCGGATGAAGTTCATGTTCATCTCTTTGACCAGGCCCAGTTCAACATCATACTCGTCCTTTGTCATTGACCTGCCGCTTTTTTGTGTTTCCTCGTGCCAATTTGTACCTTTTAGAAATACTTGTTGGTTGTTGAGCAGTACCTTCGTTCCATCTACCTTGAACTCACGCATTCCATAGACGACAGACAATGAGTCAATGAGGGTGCCTTCCTCGTACAACCTGACAAACGCCCTATAGAGGCTTGGCGCTACGTAGCTCCATTCCTTGGCGGCCGGAATGGCGATTGTCTGTTTCACTACGCGAGCGCTCTTGGGCTCAACTGTTATGCTTTGATGCGCTGCACTCCCACCCGTGCCGCTTCCCGGGTCAAACTCCACAGTAACCTCGCGCTCTCGATCATCCGTGTTATATATGACGGCGTACAGATCCAACGATTGATTCTTTGCATTCGTCAAGATTTTGCTGACGGTGATCTTATCTGTGCCTTCCAAGTAAACATCCCTCGTAATGCCGGCATACGGCCAGTAGTCTACGGGTGCATGAGGGAGGCCGTTGAGGTCAACAACTCGTTTGGCATCTGCCAAGTCGAAGTAATTCTCAAAATCCGGCCGGCGGTAAACACGAACGGCTACAGTGTTTTTGCCTTTCTTCAGGTACTTTGTTATGTCCATAGAAAAACTCGTGTTACCGCTTTCATGCGCCTCTACATATTGGCCGTTGATATAGACCCAGCACCGGTAATTCACTGCCAAGAAATTCAGCTTCACATACTGATCCAACCAGGAATCATCGAGTTCGAATGTTCGCACATACCAAGCATACCCGTCGTAAAATGGATACCCTTCGCCCCAGACATTATAGGGGCTATAGTCGTACAAGTCCCAACAGCTAGGTACGGGACGCTTTTCCCATGAACTGTGGTCATACAGCGGGGAATACCATTGCTCCTCGACTCCCCTGTCCTCGGGGTCTGTGGTGAAGTACCACTCTCCGTTTAGGCTCATGTGATTTCGGCCTTCTTCTCTTGTTTCCCAAGTGTCAAAGGACGGCACCGGTTGGTCATACTGGTAGACAACGTTTACTCCATCAATCGTCTTGATGTGCGTGCGCATCGGCTCACTAGTAAACGTGTTCTTTGTGTCTGCAGGGCTGCTTATGACATATTCGTAGTCATGTTCCACGCTGCCGGGTTCGGTTGAGTAGGCAGACCCTGCGGTTGTCGCACAAGCCACCAGACCAACGAGAGGAGCTAAGATCAAGAGCATGTTAAGCCTTGTGCACTTCATTCATCCTAACCTCCCAGCTGCTCATTTCACGCGAAAAGCTGCGCCCCAAACCAGCCGACCGTCAAGAAACCCTGTCCATCTGTCGCAATCGATACAGCTTGACACCGTGCTTTGGTACCACCGAAGCAATAGCGGTTGTGATCTCGTGAGTCTCTTTTGTCCAAATATCAAGAGCCTCGTATGCGACTTCTTCATCCAATGACAGCTCTCTCAACCGAGTTGTCATTGACTGTTCTTCCTCTGTCAAATTGAACTGCGCTACATACGTCTCGCCTGTCGGCCCCTTGGCTGTCCACACTACCAGATCGCCCTTTCGTGACAGTTGCCGGTTTGCATATGAATATCGATGCATATCCAACAAATCACGATTCGTCAGCAATAAACGGGTGAACTCATCATTGTCATTCAGTTCGCATCCGACCATCAAAGGCGATCGGAATATCGCCCACAGGGATAGCATGGTCAACTGCTCATCTCTCGTGAAGCGGGTGAAACGGTCGCCCGCTCCACCATCTACTGATCGAATGCCTATACGGCCTATCGGCAGCATATCGCAGTCTGGCCAATTGCCGGGTTTGACATAAGGGTACCACTTCTCGCAATACTCAAACATCCGATAGAGCATATCCCACTTATCCCAGAAGTCGTCCGTCATGCGCCACATATTGGCATGCTCACCGAGGAACTCGGCTTCGTCAAGTGGTGCCGGTCCGGGCGAGAGGCTTAGGACCATCTCTCTGCCGCATTGATCAATCGCATGGCGAATCATCTTTATCTCTTCTTTGTGCATTCCGTATAGGCGAGAAGCGGCAATATCATCGACCTTTACGAAATCGACTCCCCACTCTGCGTAGAGGTTGAACAAGGAGTTGTAGTACTCCTGTGCGCCCTTGGCCTGGGGATTGACGCCGTACATATCTGTGTTCCACGGGCAGATCGAGTTCGGGTGAGCAATGTCTCTTGCTCGTGCGTCAGTCCCCAAAATCGGCGTATTCTGATGAACAGCCTGACGAGGTATGCCTCTCATGATGTGAATCCCAAACTTCAAGCCTAGACTATGCACTTTGTCTGCCAAAGGCCTAAACCCCCTGCCATCCTTGGCAGACGGAAAGCGGTTCACCGCTGGAATGAGGCGGGAATACTCGTCCATCTCCAGCGGAACAAAAGGACGGTATCGCGACGAGTAGGCGCCCGGTTCGTACCATTGAATGTCAACCACGACATATTCCCAGCCGTACTCCTTCAGATTAGCCGCCATATACTGAGCGTTCGCCAAGACCTCTTGTTCTCTGACGCTTGCTCCGTAACAGTCCCAGCTATTCCACCCCATCGGCGGTGTCTCTGCCAATATCCTATTGCGCGTCAACATAGCTCCTCCTCGCCCTGATTGAAATAGCTGTATCAGTCATTCAAGACGGTGACAGTCACGCTGTCCAAAACCGCTTCTTCGTCTTTGTTAACCGCTTCGACAAACAAGACAACTCGGTTGTCACCCTTTACCGGATGACTCGGCAGATAGACCATGTTTGGATTTCCACCGACCATAAACGGCCTGTTGGGGCTGTCCAACCACACCCGGCTTACCAAGCGGCCGTTGTAAAAGGCTGTCAGCTTCAGGTTCTTGCCCTTTGGATACAGGTAAGCGTTCCTGTTAGCGAGATGCGGCAACTCCACAGTCAGTGCTGCCAGCTCTCCTGGCCTAATGGCGAATGGCAGGTCCACTGGGACTTGCTCTGGTGCATTCAACAGAGCCTCGAAGTCCGCTTCCTCAATGAAGTTGACGCCAACCAAATCCGCGCGTTCGCCAAAAAGCAGCCAAAGGTGCGATACTGCATTGGGCTCTCTTGAGGATATTTCAATGACATTGTCACCCTTGGCTATATGCGCGTTGATGTCGACCACGTTGTGCAACTGGTTGAAGTATCCGACAGTTTCGCCATTGACCTTGACTGCAACCCAATGGTTCAACTCCAGCCTTAAGAAGGCGGATGCTTCGGCCAGCTTCTCATAGGGAAGGCGGACCGTCAGCGTCTTGTCGCCATCCGACCACGAACCGCCGAGTTCTTGTTTATGTTTGATCAAAGTGACGCCTGCCAGCCCTTTTAGTGAGTCGAGATGCAAAGAAGGCAGCGCCTCATCATGGAAGTTGGTGTGGCCCCAGACCTCTGTCCTAATCAACAGGTTGTTATCCTTTTCTAAACTCTTACCATCGAGCGGGAGGTAGTAATGATTGTTGCATGTCACGCTGGTGCCCAGATAGGCGTCGTTCAGGTAGACGCTGCAAACATCACTAACCTCATTGACGAGCATGCCGACAATGTCGTCTCTGCCTGCGAACTCGAAGTGATAGTTTGCATAACCGCGATAGCGGCCGTATTGCTCTATATGCTTGACTTCGCTTGTTCTCACGTAGTTCATCTCACAGAACTGGGTTAGCGGTATTGCATGGTAGCGAGTAACCGCCGGCTTGAGGAGCAAGGCGCCTTTGACGGGTCCATCTCGCATCAGGACTATTTCGTCCTCGGTCACTCTTTCCACCAACGCTGCTTCTTTGGGTGTCAGTGCGCAAATCGTCAAGTTGAAACGGTCAGTGTTGATATGACAGCTTTGTCCGGCATGGAGGTTGACGACCAGCCGTTCATCCTCCAACTCGTATTTCCCATCACATCGGATTGACTCTACAGCTTCCTGCTGTATCCTCAATTGCATCTCGCCAATATGATCTGTGTAAGTAACCAAGATATGTCGGTCGCCCAACTTGAAGTGCTGAGACAACTCCAAAGAGCTAAACTCTATCTCAGCATCAATGCCCAGGAAGTTTAGTGGCGTGTTCCACAAGAGAAAGGGTGCTTTGAGGCGCTTCAACTGGATGTCGCAATTCCTCGGATAGGTTTCACCGTCTATCTTGACCTTTATCGACTCCAATTCGTTGGCGTAATTGGTTGCAGTTGTTACATAGCCCCCATCGTGCAGCTCTAGGATATACGGATAGCTCTTGACATCTTCCTTGCCAATGAACTCGATTTCTTTCTCTACAACCCGGCCTTGTCCCAGCTTTTCCTTGAAAAAATGAATGAAGTTCGACAGCAGCCGGGCTTCGTAGAACTCCTCGCTCACTTCACCTTGTCCGTTTATCAATCCGCCGAAGTTGTAGTCACTGGTCAGAAACGACAGAGGCCTGCCCCAGTTGTTAATGGCGTTAGTAAAGCCAAAGCACGTGCCGCCAACCTGGTTGAAAGGCCCGAGCAGTTTCACGCCGTTTAGCATCATCCGGCGCAGCAGATGGTGCTCACGGCTGGTTTCCGTAACCATCAGCGGGTAGTTCCGCTCTTGCATGTACTTGTAGTAATGAATGCTCCGCGCTTCCAGCTTCGGGGTCGCAAGATCCGGGTAGATATTGATTGTCGGCATCACGCCTTCAGCATAACCCGTAGCGCGGCCTATATCGAAGTTGCCGACGCACGCAAATATCGGGACAGTTATCCCGTATCTCTCAGCCATCTCCCTCAAACGCTCTATGTAACCCTTTGGATCTTCACAGCGTTTGTAGAAGTCCAACTCGTTCTCGACCTGGAACACCAACACAGTCCCCTCTTGATCGAGTTGGTACTTGGCGATAATAGGGACGATGCGCCGGAACCACTGATCTACATAATCCAAAAACCTCTCGTCATTATCTCGGACCTTGATGCCCTTTGTGTATAAATAAGAAGGCAGCCCCCCGCCATCCCATTCACCGCAGATGTAGGGACCGGGCCGGGCCACCACGTATAGCTCGTATTGCCGCGCCAGCTGCAAGAAGCGTTCGACATCTCGATCACCGGTGAAGTCCCACTCGCCTTCCTTTAGTTCATGGAAGTTCCACGGGAAGTAGACATCGATGCAGTTGTAACCGGCTCTCTTGATCTTGCGCATGCGATCTTCCCACAGATGGTGGGGAATGCGGTAGTAAAACAGCGAACCGCACAGTATTACCGTGGCCTGATTGTCAACGAAGATCCCATCCTTGTTCACCTTCACGCGACTCATGAACGCACTCACCTTTTCATGTTGATTTGGTGTGAATCTATCCCTCGAGCAATGTCTAGATGTGTCAATTTGATATCTTAGAAACAAAAACCCCTTTTCCTGCTTCTCTATCCTCTCTATGGTTCTGCGCTTACGCAGAGCAGATTAGCGTTGCTAATGTTTCTGGGGCGATGTGTGGTCTCCGAAGCGATTGTAGAGCCGACTCGGAGCCATGGACGGCGGCGAATCGGAGCATCTGCAGCGAGTGGTGTCG